>NZ_JFAQ01000146.1 GCF_001304695.1 Xanthomonas axonopodis | reverse complement strand
TGATCAGCGTTGCCCTAAACCTTGCGTTTGCTCGCACTGTTCAGTACGGGCGACATGCATGCTGCGCTGCCGCGCGTCACTGTGCGGGCGGGCAACTAAACTGCAGGGCTTTATCGATGCTGGAGCAATGCATGGCAACGCAGTACGTGCCGGTTTCCTTGATTGGCGTTCCCACCGACATCGGCGCGGGCCACCGTGGTGCGCGCATGGGGCCGGAGGCGCTACGCATCGCCGGCCTGCAGGAGGCGCTGGTCGGTCGCGGCGTGGAGGCGCGCGATCTGGGCAATCTGGATGGTCCGCGCAATCCCTGGCAGGCGCCGCAGGCCGGCTACCGGCATCTGGACGAAGTGGTGGCGTGGAACCAGGCGCTGATGGATGCCAGCTATGCCGAACTGCGTGCCGGGCGCATGCCGATCATGCTCGGTGGCGACCATTGCCTGGGCATCGGCTCGATCACGGCAGTGGCCAAGTACTGCCGCGAGCAGGGCAGGCCGTTGCGGGTGCTGTGGCTGGATGCGCATTCGGATTTCAACACCAGCGAGGTGACCCCTTCGGGCAATGTGCACGGCATGCCGGTGGCCTGCCTGTGCGGGCTGGGCCCGGAGGCGCTGACGCACCTGGGCGGCAGTGCGCCGGCGTTGTTGCCCGAGCAGGTGCGGCAGATCGGCATCCGCTCGGTGGACCCGGAGGAGAAGCGGCTGATCAAACAGCACCGCATCGATGTGTACGACATGCGCTACATCGACGAAGCAGGTATGAAACGCACCATGGAGGCGGCGTTGCAGGGCATGAGCGCCGAGACGCACCTGCACGTAAGTTTCGATGTGGATTTCCTCGACCCCAGCATCGCGCCGGGCGTGGGCACCACGGTGCTCGGTGGCCCCAACTACCGTGAGGCGCAACTGGTGATGGAAATGATTGCCGACACCGGGCGCATGGGGTCGTTGGATATCGTCGAGCTCAACCCGGTGCTGGACAACCGCAATGCGACTGCCGAACTGGCGGTGGATCTGGTCGAAAGCCTGTTCGGCAAGTCGACACTGATGCGGGATTGATCCCGCACCGGGCGCACCGCGCCGCGTTCACATCAAATCCACGGCCGCGCAGTCAGATTTGGCGCCAAGCCAGGTGCGCTGGCACCGTGATAGAACGAGGACGAGCGATGAAGCGACTGCTGACACTGATGGTGCTGGGCCTGTTTTCGGCCGGCGTGATGACGGGCTGCAACACCGTGGCCGGCGCCGGCAAGGACATGCAGGGTGCAGGCGACAAGGTCGAGAAAACGGCCGAAAAATGCAGCGAAGGTAAGTGCTGATCCGTCACATCGCGTGGTCTTGTTCAACTGATCGATCTGCGGCAACGCGCCGCTTTACCCATGAGGAGTGTGTTATGAAGCGTGCAATTGTGCTGCTGGTGCTGTCGATGTTGTCGGTGGGAATGCTGGCGGGTTGCAACACCGTCGCAGGTGCCGGCAAGGACGTGCAGGGCGCTGGCGAGAAGGTGGAAGACGCAGCACGTAAGTAATCTGACGCCGCATGCAAAAGAACGGGCCGCAAGGCCCGTTTTTTTGTGCGCGCTTGCGTGGAAGGTGGGGCTCGCGACGCGCGCACGCAGCCACGTGCAGTGAAACCCGCAATGGATTGGGTAATGGTTCAGTGCCGTGATCGGCGGTTTGACACCTTTTGATGCACTGCCAACGCCTGCGTGGGCACGCTGGCGCCACGGTCAATCGCGACCGCATCAGCGGAGTCATTGCATGAACACTGACATCATTTCCGGCAAGTGGACCCAGTTGAAGGGCAAGGCCCAGGCGCAGTGGGGCGATCTTACCGACGACGATTTCAAGGTCGCCGAAGGCAATGCCGAATATCTGCAGGGCAAGCTCCAGGAGCGCTATGGCTGGGATCGCGATCGCGCCCAGAGCGAAGTGCGCGCGTTCGAAAAGTCGTTGCGCGACGACACTTGATGGTGCGCCGGTCTGCCGCCGGGTGAGGCGAGCAGCTTGCAGACGATGGGCCGCCGAACGCGGCCCGTTCTGCGTTCCAGCCTCGAACCAACTCCGCGGCGCCCGTGCCCCGGTGGCTAACGTGCGGAACCGCTAAACTTGGGGGCTACCCCACCCTGGCATGACGTAGATGACCACCCGTGTCCTTACCGGCATCACCACCTCCGGCACCCCGCATCTGGGCAATTACGTCGGTGCCATCCGCCCGGCCATCCAGGCCAGTGCAGGTGCGGATGCGGAGAGCTTCTATTTCCTGGCCGATCTGCACAGCCTGATCAAGGCGCAGGATCCGGCGCGCACGCAGCGTTCGACACTGGAAATCGCCGCCACCTGGCTGGCCTGCGGCCTGGACCCGGACAAGGTGTGGTTCTACCGGCAGTCCGATGTGCCCGAAACCACCGAGTTGATGTGGTTGCTAACCTGCGTGGCCGGCAAGGGCATCCTCAATCGCGCGCATGCCTACAAGGCGGCAGTGGACAAGAACCGCGCCGATGGTGAGGACGAGGATGCCGGCGTCACCGCAGGCTTGTTCATGTACCCGGTGCTGATGGCGGCCGATATCCTGATCTTCAATGCACACAAGGTGCCGGTGGGGCGCGACCAGATCCAGCACATCGAAATGGCACGCGATTTTGCGCAGCGTTTCAATCATGTCTACGGGCGCGACTTTTTCACCTTGCCCGAAGTGGTGATCGACGAGCAGGTGTCCACCTTGCCGGGCCTGGATGGCCGCAAGATGAGCAAGAGCTATAGCAACACCATTCCGCTGTTCGCACCGCGCGAGGAATTGCGCAAGCTGGTGTTTTCCATCCTCACCGATTCGCGCGCCCCGGGCGAAGCGAAGGACACGCAGGGGGCGGCGTTGTTTCAGCTGTACCAGGCATTTGCCACGCCGCAGGAATCTGCTGCCTTTGCGCAGGCGTTTGCCGACGGCATCGGCTGGGGCGATGCCAAGCAGCAGTTGTTCGAACGGATCGATCAAGAGATTGCGCCGCTGCGTACGCGCTACAAGGCGTTGATGGCAGAGCCAGCCAAGATCGAAGCGATTCTGCGCGCCGGTGGTGCACGTCTGCGCGCGCGCTATGCCACCCCGCTGCTGGCCGAGTTGCGCGATGCGGTGGGCTTGCGCGATCTGTCAAGCCAGGCCGCCACCGCGGCGGTGCAGGCCAGCGAAAAGATCGCGCTGCCGGTGTTCAAGCAATACCGTGAAAGCGATGGCAAGTTCTATTTCAAGTTGAACGATGGCGCGGGTGCATTGCTGCTGCAGAGCGATGGCTTCGCTTCGCCACGCGATGCCGGACAGGTGATCGCGCGGCTGAAACAGGCCACGCAGGCGAGCGATTTGCAGCTGCCGGGCGTGCATGCGCAAGTGGATTCGGACGTGATTCTTGCCGCAATGGACGCCTTGCGCGAGGCGTAACCTGCGCGCCGCGGCAGGCGTAGAGGTGGGTTGTTGCGGCTGCGTCAGGTCGCGCCTGTGCCGACATGCACGACAGCGACGCCAGGCATGGGCCTACACTGCGGTTTTTAAAGCAGCTGCGGGGTGCGAATGACAGCGACAGCCGAGTTCAACATCCACACCATCGATACCGGCTTTGGCGGCGTGCAATTCGATGCGGCGTATCTGGTAGTCGAAGCGCAGCGGGCCGCCTTGATCGATTGCGGTACCTCGCTGTCGGTACCGCAGATGCTGGCCGCGGTGCAGGCGGCCGGGTTGGTACCAGCGCAGGTGACGTGGTTGATCCTGACCCATGTGCATCTGGATCATGCTGGCGGTGCAGGGGCCCTGTTGCGGCATTTGCCCCATGCGCAGGTGCTGGTGCATCCGCGCGGCGCACCACACCTGATCGACCCTGCGCGGCTGATTGCCGGCGCCACCGCGGTGTATGGCGAGGCGGAGATGGCGCGCAATTACGGCGTTATCGAGCCGGTGCCGGCCGAGCGTGTGGTGGCGGCGAGCGAGGGTCATACCGTGATGCTGGGCGAGCGTGCGCTGCGCACCATCGAGACGCCTGGACATGCGCGCCATCATCTGTGCGTGTGGGATGCGCGCAGCCGCAGCTGGTTCACCGGTGACACCTTCGGCCTGTCGTATCGCCAGTTGGACAGTGCACGTGGCGCTTTCATTCTGCCGACGTCCTCGCCTGTGCAATTCGAACCCGAGGCCATGCTGCAATCGATCGCGCGCCTGATGGACGCCGCACCGGAGGCGATGTATCTGACCCACTACGGCCGTGTCACCTCGCCAGTACCGTTGGCGCGGGCGCTGGGCGAGCAGATTCATGCGATGACCGACATTGCGCTGGGCTGCGCGCAACGTCCGGACCGGCATCGCTGCATGGTGGCGGCATTGACCGCGTTGTATCTGGAGCGCGCACGCCAACATGGCTGTCGGTTGGACGATGCAGCGGTGGAGCAACTGCTGGCAACAGATATCGAGCTCAACGCGCAAGGGCTGGGCTGTTGGTTGGATCGTATGGCGCGTACCAGTTAGATCCTGGAACTGCTAACAAGCTCTCTCGAGCGATGTAGCGATTGGTGGCGTTGTTCGAGAGGCGGGCCGGTCGAGCGCCAGAGAGTTGGTCGGTGATCGTCTTCAACGCTTTACGGTTGCTCGGCTGCATCGGGAGGCTAATAAGGCATGCAGCGACACCAATAATATCGATGATGACCTGGTTGCAGGCATACACTTCGGCCATCTCGACGGTGCTTGTCCGCCCACTGGCGCAGGATCTTCTACGGCATAAATGGTGCAGAAGAGCCGACATGTACGTCATTGCCGCATGTCCTGGGAGGTGAGCGGACAAGTGCCCTGCAGCCGGCCCGAAGATCATCCGCGCTTCGCCACGCATGCAGTCCTTCCGAGCGAATGCAATTTCGCGTCGTGGCCCTCCTGCGTTGGCTGCACGCTTGTAAACTATGTGTCATCTATCTGTTGCAAGGCCTCACCGTGAATCCGATGCGCATCCTGCTGTTGTCTGTCTGCCTGTTTGTCGGAGGTGTGGCGCAGGCCGCCAACGATCTGCCGGGCGGGGGCATCGATGCCGATGCCTTGTCGCGTCACGTGCGCATGCTGGCGTCGGACGAATTCGAAGGGCGCGCGCCGGCCAGCGCCGGCGAGCAGCGCACGGTCGATTACCTGGTCGAGCAGTTCAAGGCAGCCGGCCTGGAGCCGGGTGGCGAGCAGGGCGGCTGGACCCAGGCCGTGCCGCTGGTGCGCGCGCAGGTGGATGGGCCGTTGCGCGCGAGCCTGCGCGTTGGCGGCAAGACCCAGGTACTGGTCAATGGCAGCGATGTGACCTTGCAAAGCCTGCGCCCGCAGCAGGCGGTCACGTTGAAGAACGCGCCACTGGTATTCGTCGGTTACGGCATCAGTGCACCAGAGCGCCAGTGGGACGATTACAAGGGCGTGGACCTGCGTGGCAAGATCGCCGTGGTGCTGATCAACGATGCCGATTTCGAATCGCCGCAACCGGGCGCGTTCGACGGCAAGGCGGTGACCTATTACGGCCGATGGACCTACAAGTACGAAGAGGCCGCGCGGCGCGGTGCGGCCGGTGTGTTGATCGTGCACGAGACGGCACCAGCAGCGTATGGCTGGGCCACGGTGCAGAGCTCGGGCATGTCGCCGTTGTTCGACATCGAGCGCAGCGATGCCGACGCCCGCGCGCAGCATGTGCCGGTGCGTGGCTGGATGCAGCGTGCACTGGCGGTGTCGCTGTTCAAGCAGGCCGGCCTGGATTTCGAACAGGCCAAGACACGTGCGCAGCAGAGTGACTTCGCGCCTGTGGTGCTGGGCGATGCGGCGTTGTCGGTGGATTTCAAGCTCAAGCGCGAGCGTGTGGTGACGCATAACGTGGTGGCCAAACTCACCGGCAGCGAGCATCCGGATGAGACGGTGATCTTCTCCGCGCACTGGGATGCGTTCGGGATCGGCAAGGCCGATGCCGGTGGCGATACGATTCGGCGTGGTGCCGTGGACAACGCCACCGGCGTGGCCAGCGTGCTGGAGTTGGCGCGCGTGTTCGCAGCCGGCCCCAGACCGCAGCGCACGTTGTACTTCATCGCGTTGACTGCCGAGGAAAAGGGCCTGCTCGGTGCCAACTACTACGCCGCGCATCCGCTGGCGCCGTTGGACAAGACCGTGGCGGTGCTCAACATGGAAATGTTCAGCCCCGATGGTCCGACCCGCGACATCGCCTCGTGGGGACGTGGGCGGGTGTCGCTGGAAGGCGATCTGGAAACCGCCGCCAAGGCGCGTGGTCGCAGCTATTCGCCCGACCCGAATCTGGAGGCAGGCTTTTTCTACCGCGCCGATCATTTTGCGTTCGCGCGCATGGGCGTGCCGGCGATCACCGCCGGTCCCGGCCTGGACATGCTCGACGGCGGCGTCAAAGCAGGCAAGGCGCTGCGCGAGAAGTATTTCGCCGACTGCTATCACCAGCCGTGCGATCGCTGGACCCCGCAATGGGATGCCAGCGGTCATGCCGCCGACACCACGCTGGTCTACGACGTGGGCGTGGCGCTGGCCAATGGCCGGCAGTGGCCGAGCTGGCAGGATGGCTCGGAATTCAAGGCGATTCGTGCCAAGAGCGATGCGGTGCACAAGTAGGCGCGCAGGAGCGAGAGGGTACCGTGCCCCCGATCAAGGGGCCAAGAGCAGCGACCAAACGACTGCGCTGATCGCCAGACGGGCGCAGCGGGATTCAATGTGGCATGTGCGCTTGTACGCTGCCTGCGCGCTGTCCACGCTTATCGGGTGGCTGCGCGCCACGCCAAGCGAACGCAGCCGGTGCTCGGTGGCATGTGCTGGCTTGTCGTGTGCGGATCCTGCGCCGTCCGCGCGCATCAGAGCGCTGCTCGGGACGTTTGTCGTTCGGTGCAAGTGCTGGCGTTGTGATCAACGCTATCGCATTGAACGACTGCGTCTAGACGTGCGCTACGGTCTGACGGCGTTGCGCTACTTGCCGCTGCCGGCACGCTTGCTCTTGTCGCTGCCGCTGCACGGATAGCGCTTTGCCAGCGCCTGGACGATCAAGTCGGGTGCTGCTTGGTCCTGGCGTGTATCGGGCAGTGCGCCAATATCGGCAATGACCGCCTGCAGATCGGGCGTGCCGGTGTTGCCTGCCGGCCTGCACCACCGGGTGCGATAGCTGGCGCTGGCGACGCCGAGCAGATATGCACCGGCACGGCTGGCCGAGACAAGTACCTTGAACTCGCGTTGCTCTGGCGCGGTGATTTCTGGCGCAAGCGATCCGTCCAGTTCGGCGTCGATCAGCTTGCGGCCGCTGAGTTCCCACGGCTCGGGTGCGCGCGCCGATGCCGTGGCGGACGTTGCGCACAGGGTGGCCAGGGCCAGCCAGCGAAGAGGGCGATGCATATGGATGCGGTGTGACGTGCACCATAGCGCGGCCGCGGTGCGGCGTGGGCTTTGGCATGTGCTCTAGAATTGAAGGTTCCGCTGCACTGCCTGGCACTGTTCCGATGTCTTCCTCTCACGATGCTGCCGCGCCTGCGCGCAGCGGATTAGTCGTTCTCGCCTTATTGCTGGTCTACGTGGCGTGGGGCTCGACCTATCTGGCGATCCGGTTTGCGCTGGAAGGTGGCGCGCCGCCGCTCACGATGGTGTCCGGCGCGCGTTTCATCGTCGCCGGTAGCGTGCTCTACAGCGGACTGCGCTGGCGCAGTGTGCCAGCGCCAACGCGTGCGCAATGGAAGAACGTGGCGCTGATTGGGGCGGCGTTGCTGCTGCTCGGCAACGGCATGGTGGTGCTGGCCGAGCGCAGCGTGTCGTCCGGGCTGGCCGCCACTGCAGTGGCCTCGGTGCCGTTGTGGATGGCCTTGTTTGGTGCGCTGCGCGGCCAGCATGCCAGCGGCGGCGAATGGCTGGGCATCGTGATCGGCTTTCTGGGCGTGGTGTGGCTCAACGCCGGCAGCACCCTGACCGCGACGCCGGGCGGGTTGGTGCTGTTGCTGATCGCACCGATCGGCTGGGCATTCGGGTCGGTGTGGTCGCGCGGCCGCGATCTGCCTTCGCCGTTCATGACCGCCGCTGGGCAGACGCTGTGCGGCGGCGTGCTGCTGGTCAGTACCGGCCTGCTGATCGGTGAGCGCCCGCAGCTGTGGCCGAGTCCGCAAGGACTGCTGGCGGTGGCCTACCTGTGCGTGTTCGGCTCGATCGTGGCGTTCACCGCCTACGTATGGCTGCTGCATCACGTGCGCCCTGCGCTCGCCGGTAGCTACGCCTACGTCAATCCGGTGATTGCGGTCAGCCTGGGTGCCTGGCTCGGCCACGGGCGCTTCAGCGCGCACGACATCGGTGCGATGGCGGTGATCCTGGCCGGCGTGCTGGTGGTCACCTTCGCCAAGGCGCGGCGATGAGCGCGGTGTCGCCGCAGGACGCGCGCCGCGGGTTGTTGATCACCGCTTCCACCTTCGTGCTGTGGGGGCTGGTGCCGGTGTACTGGCATCTGCTCAAGGCGGTGCCGTCGCTGCTGGCGAGCTCGGGCCTGCGCTGGTGGCGCGGAATTGCCGCGCAGCCCCGCGCGCTGCGCATGCTGGCCGGCAGCAGCGTGGCGATCGCGTTCAATTGGGGCCTGTACATCTGGGCGATCAACGCCGGGCATGTGATCGAGGCCAGCCTGGGGTACTTCATCAACCCGCTGCTGAGCGTCTTGCTGGGCGTGCTGGTGTTGAAAGAGCGCCTGCGCCGCATCCAGTGGGTGGCAGTGGCCTGCGCGGCAGCGGGCGTGCTGTGGCTGACCATCGATGCCGGCGCGCCGTCGTGGATTGCGTTGGGGCTGGCGGTGTCGTTCGGTATTTACGGGTTGCTGCGAAAATTGGTGGCGGTGGATCCGGTGGCCGGGCTTGGCGTGGAAAGCGTATACCTGTTCGTGCCGGCGCTGCTGTTGGCGGCGTGGGGCGAGCAGGGCCATGGTGGCGCCTTCCTGAGCGGCTGGAGCCTGCGGACCGATGCGATGCTGATCTTCGGTGGTGTGGTGACGGCGCTGCCGTTGATCGGTTTCGCCTACGGGGTGCGGCGCATTCCGCTGTCGCTGGTGGGCATCCTGCAATACATCGCGCCGAGCCTGCAGTTGCTGCTGGGCGTGTGGTTCTTCCACGAGCCGTTCGACCAGGGGCGCGCGATTGGTTTTGCGGCGATCTGGGTGGGTTTGCTGTTGTTTGTCGGCGACAGCGTGGTGCGTTCGCGGCAGCCGGTGGCGACGCGCTGAGCCAGCGCTACAGCGCACGCAGCGCGCATGGCATTGATCAGTGCGATCAGCATGCCGCGATCGCCGCGCTCAACTGCGCGGCGGCGCGAACGGGCTGGCCACTGCCAGCGTGGAGGTGGGCAGCGCCTGCGGTGCAGGGCAATGGCTGGGGTCTTGTTGCACCTGTGCCAGCCATTGGTCGATCGGCCCGCCGAGCACGTCCAGCCGGAGTGGCAGGCTCAAATGGTTTTCGCCAGGCAGTTCGAGGTAATGCGCACGCGCGCTGGCCAGGGCCAGTGCACGGCCATGCGCCACCGGTATGTGCTGATCGGCATCGCCGTGCAACAGCAGCACGCAGCTGCGCGTGTCGGCCAGTGCGCGTGCGACATCGACATGGTCCAGGTCCAGGTCCAGCTGGGTGTCGGCCGCTGCAATCACCGCGTCGATATTCTGGTCGGCATAGCGCCAGCGTGCATACGCCGCCACCGCCCGCCCACGCCAGCCGTGCGGTTGGCTGGAGAGTAGATGCGGCACCATGTCGCGAATGCCGCGCCCGGCATTGGCGAAGGATTCCATCGCCACCACGCCGGTCACGCGCGGGCCGAGCTTGTCGGCAGTAAACAGCGCGGTGGCCGCACCGTAGGAAATACCGAACAGATACAGCGGCCCGCGGATTTCGCCGCGTGGTTGCAGCGCATCGAGCACGTCGATGACATCGTCGGATTCGCGCGTGCCGTAGCCGGACGGCCCACCGCCGGAATGGCCATGGTTGCGCAAGTCGATGGTGACCACGCGGTAGCCGGCCTGCGCAAGCTGCAGCGACCAGGGCAGCAGCGAGTCGCCATCCATCATCCAGCCGTGCAGCACCACCACGGTACCGCGCGGCGCTGGCGGCTTGGCAGTCGGTGCCTTGAAACCGAAATCCACATCCAGCGCATGCGCCGGGTCGGTGCGCTGCCCCAGGTAGCGATAGTGCATGGCGTACTGGCCAGGGTCGATCGCGCGCCAGAAGATCGGCACGCCATCGCGCGTCACCACATGGCCGCTGCGGTTGGGCACCGTGGCGATGGTGGCGGCGATGCGTTCTTCGTCCAGCAGCGGCGAGGTGCCACCGGGCGCAACCAGGTGCTCGCTGAGCGAGGTCGAAGAAGAGGAGCAGCCGGCCAGCCACAGGCAGGCGCAGACCAGCAGAAGCAGGCGCGTCATGGCGATCGATCGATGCAGCAAACGGCCGAGCAGGCTACGGCCTGCCTGGCCCGCGCATCTACCGCACCGCAGTGACAAAACCATGACAGCCTGCAATACGTTCAGACGTAGCCGCCGCGCGCTTTGCCGCGGCTGTCACCATTCCCCACTCCCGATTCCGCATTCCCGGCGACGAACAGGCCGCCTACAGCTCACGCAACGCCGTGGTGATCGGCAGGCGCGCCGCACGCAGCGCCGGAAACAGCCCGCCCACCGGGCCGATGCCCAGCGCCCATTTCAGCCCGCTCCATAGCAGCTCCGGCGACACCTTGAACTGGAACACCACCTGGCTGAAATTGCTGCCCAGCGTGGAGACGGTGTAGCCCTTGAACACTGCCCAGGCGATCGCCCCGCCCAGCAGCCCGCCCAGCAATGCCAGCAGCATGGTTTCCAGCATCAGCGCCATGATCACCGGCGTGCCGCGAAAGCCGATCGCACGCATGGTGGCGATTTCGCGCGCGCGCGTGGCCACCGCCGCATACATGGTGTTGAGCGCGCCGAACACCGCGCCCATTGCCATGATCGCCCCGATCACCGTCCCCAGGATGCTGATCAACTTGTTCAAGCCGCCGCCCTGTTTGCCGTAGTAGGCGCGGGTGGTTTCCACATCCAGCTTGAGCCGCGGATCGGCGGCCATGGCGGTCTTAAACGCGCTGAAGCCTGCCTTGCCGTTGGTGCGCACGCTGATCGACTGATAGGCGCTACGGTTGTAGGTGGTGGCCAGCGTCTGCGCGTCGGTCCACAGCTCCGAATCGTGCGCATCGCCGGAGGCGAACACGCCCACCACCGTCCACTGCTGGCTGCCAAGCGTGAGGGTCTTGCCCAGCTCCAGTCCGCGGAACTGGTTCAACGCGCCCTTGCCCACCACCATTTCGCGCAGGCCGGTATTGAAGCGGCGGCCTTGCACACGATCTTGACCTCGTCGTGCACCGCCCAGGCTTGTTCGCCCACACCACGCAGTTGTGCGTTGACGTCGGTACCGTCGGAGCGGGAGGCGATATCGACTACTTGCGACAATTCCGGCGACAGCAACGGGCGGCCGTTGGCATCGGCGGCGATGCCGGGCAGGTCGCCGATCAGCGGCACCAGGTCGCGGGTGATCACCGAGTTGGTCTTCGCCTGCGAACCGCCGCGCAGGACAATGGCGGTGGTGTCGTCGCCGGTGCTGTTGAGCGTGGCCTGGAAGCCCTGGCCCATTGCCGGCATCGCCACCAGCACGCCGACCACGCCGGCAATGCCGACCACGATCACCGAGCTGGACCCCCAGCGCTGCGGCAGCGTGGCGATGCCGATGCGTGCGGCAGCCAGCGAGAGCCTGCCGCTGCGTGTGGCCACCAGCCACACCGCCAGCAATCCGCCGATCGGCAGCAGCGCCATCCACGGCAGGGCGATCCAGGCTGCCAGGCCGATTGCCAGCAGTACGACCGAGAGCACGTTGACCCCACGATCTTTCCATTTGCGTTGCATGTGCATGCTCCTGTCAGCGGCCGGCGAGTGCATCGACGATCTTCAAGCGCTGCGCGCGTAATGCCGGCAGCACACCCACCACGATGCCGATGCCGGCCATCAGCCCGAAGGCGACCAGCCAGGTCTGCAGCGGCACGGCCTGGGTCGGCATCAGCCCGCCGCTGCGTGCTGCAACCGCCGGGATCACCAGCGCCGCCAATCCCATGCCGATCAAACCGCCCAGGCCGATCAGCAACATCGACTCCACCATCACCAGGCTCAGCACGGTGCGGTCCTGAAAGCCCAGCCTCTTGAGCGTGGCCAGCTCCGCAATCCGCTCGCGCACGGCCTGGGCCATGGTGTTGCCGGTCAGCAGCAAGGTGAAGAACACCGCGGCCATGATCGAGGTGACGATCAAGCCGATATCGGCGAACTGTTTGACGAAGGCCTGCTGGAACGCCGATTCGGTCTGCGACTTGGTTTCATGGTCGGAGTTGGCTGACAACGCATCGATGGCCTGCGCCACGCGCGATGCCTGATCGGCATTGCGCAGCGTCACCGTGTACAAACTCCCCCTGCTTTTGACGTAGTCGTTGGATTCATCGAAGTACTTCCAGTTCATCATCAACTGGCGTTCCTGGTTGGCCGCCACGGTGCGGTCTTTCATGCGGAAGATGCCGACCAGTTGCAGCGGCCAGTCGTTACTGCCGCCGCGCGGAAAGATCGTGGCCTGCAGCGGAATGGTGTCGCCGATCTTCCAGCCATTTTCCTTGGCCAGGCTTTCGCCGACCACTGCGCCGGTGCGCGTGGTCTGGGAGGCCTTGAGCTGGTCCTTGGGCAACTGGTATTCGCTGTAAACATCGAAGAAATTGGGCGCCACCGAAAAATTCGGGAAGAAGTTCTTCGGGTCGCGGTAGATGCCGCCGAACCACATTGCCGAGGTCACATCGCGCACGCCCGGCACGCTGCGGATCTGGTTCTCCAGATTGATCGGCAACGATTGGGTGATCGACAAGCGCGATGCCACCACCAGCCGGTCCACACCGCTGACGCTGCCGCCGGAGGTGAAGGCCACGCGCACCGAATCGAGCATGCCGAACAATAAAAACGCCGCGACCACCGAGAGGAGGGTGCGAGTCTTGCTGCGGAACAATTGCGCCCATACCTAGTGAGAGATACTTCATGGCAGCGCTCCCTTACAGTGCAAGCGGCGCGTCGGCCAGCTCGCCCTTGTCCAGATGGATGGTGTGGGTGGCGTATTCGGCGGCCTTGGGGTCGTGGGTGACCATCACGATGGTCTTGCCGTGTTCGCGATTGAGCTCCTGCAGCAGGCGCAGGATTTCTTCGGCGTTGTGGCGGTCCAGATCGCCGGTGGGTTCGTCGCAGATCAGGAAAGTGGGATCAGAGACGATTGCGCGCGCAATCGCCACGCGTTGCTGCTGCCCACCGGACAATTCGCTGGGCTTGTGGTTGCGACGCTCCTGCAGGCCGACCAGGGTCAATGCGATCTCGGCATTGCGCTTGCGTTGGTCGGCATTGAGCGAGGTGAGCAGCAACGGCAGCTCCACGTTCTTCTGCGCGGTGAGCATCGGCATCAGGTTGTAGAACTGGAACACGAAACCGACGTGGTGACTGCGCCAGGTCGCCAGCTGCCCGCCGCTCATGCGGTCGATGCGCTCGCCTTCGATCTCGATCTCGCCACTGCTGGGGCTGTCCAGCCCGCCGATCAGGTTGAGCAAGGTGGTCTTGCCGGAGCCAGACAGCCCCATCAGTGCGACGAAATCGCCGCTGGCGATCTCCAGATCGATGCCGTGCAGCACCTGCACCTGCTCGGGGCCGCGTTGGTAGGTCTTGGTGATGTTGCGCAAACTGACGAGAGCGGACATGGCAACTCCTGGCGGTGCGATGGAAGAGGTGACAGCAGTGCGCAGAGCGACTGCGGATGTGATGCGGCGCTGCAGTCATACGGTGAGCTGGGATGCGATGAAGCAATGCGGCAGGTTGCCGATGCCTGAAAGGTGCGTGCTGCCACACTGGCCGAACATGTCGACGAATATCGCGACTGCAGATGCGCGAGCCCAGTCGATACCGCGTTACTGGATTTCGACCGCGTCTGTCGCAGCATGGCGCAAGCGCCTGCACCGCTGCCGCTTCCATCAACGCGCTTTCCGTGCTTCTGAGCGGTTGCTGCCTGCGCTGTTTGTCGTAGTGCGTTACTCGGCAGCGTCCGGCTTTGCATCCGTCACCTTGTCGCCATCCTTCAAGGCTTGCGGCGGATTCAGTACCACGCTGTCGCCTGCGGTCAGGCCGGAGAGCACCTGCCTGTCTTCGCCCATCACCATGCCGGTGGTGACGGCGTGCGCGCTGACGGTGTTGTGCTCGCCAACCACGAACGCGACCGTGCGCGTGTCGCGCTCCACCAGCGCAGCGGCCGGGACGCGCACGCCTTCGTTTTGGCTGCCTGCTGCGGTTTGGCCTGCTCCAGAAAGCCGACCCTCACACCCATCTCCGGCCCGATGCGCGGGTCCTTGACCTTGAGTGCCACGCGCACCTTCACCGTGGCCTTGCCGCGGTCGGCGGTGGGGATGATGGCGATGACCTCGCCTGGAATCTTCCATTCCGGATAGGCATTGAGCACCGCTTCCACTGGCATCTTGGGTTGCACGCGGCCGATGTAGGACTCGCCCACTTCCACCTCGATTTCCAGCGATTCCATGTCCACGATGGTGCCGATACCGGTGCGGGTGAAACCGCCGCCGGCCGACAACGGCGAGACGATTTCGCCCGGCTGCTCGGCCTTGGCCGTCACCACGCCGGCAAACGGCGCGCGCACCACGTTGAAGTCCGAGCGGATGCCCGCGATGGCCAGTTGGTCGGAGGCCACCTGCACGTTGCGCTGGGCGTTTTGCAGCTGCGCGCGCAAGGCATCGCGCTGCGCAATGGCCTGGTCGTATTGCGAGCGCGATACCAGCTGCGCACCCACCAACGATTGCAGGCGCGTTGCATCGGCATTGGCCACCGCCAGTTGCGCCTGCATGTTGTCGACCTGGCTGCGTGCAGCCGACAACTGCGATGCCGACAGGGTGCGCTGCGCATCGGCATCGAGCGGGTCGAGGGTGGCCATCACCTGGCCCTGTTCGACGCGCATGCCTTCTTCGATCATCACCTCGCGCACCTTGCCGGTGACCTGTGCCGATACCGTGGACATGCGTCGGGCCACCACATAGCCGGAGGCGTCCAGCACCGATGCGCTGCTGCTACCGGCACTGATCGCCACCACCGGCGCGGTCTGCACCTTCACCACCGGGCGGCGCGTGAACCACCACGCGGCGGCGGCCAGGACGATGACGATGATCAGTGCGGCGATGATCCAGCCGCTACGGCGGGCGGGCGGCGGCGTGGCAGGGCGCTGGCGGTCGATGCGGAGTTGCTTGAGCAGATCGGCGGAAGTGTTCATCAACGACCAGGACGGAAGGCATGAAATGTCTGTGGCTGTTGGGCCTGCTGCTGGTGTGCGCCTTCAACGCATCCGCCGGGCAATTCAAGATACTGGTGGCTGCCATTCCCAACCAGTATCGCCACGACTATATCCCCGTGGCCAAGCCGCAATTCGAAGCGATGGCGCGCAAGCATGATGTCGGGATGGTGTGGGCGTGGAATGCCAAGGCGTTCAATGGCGATCTGTCGCACTACGCGGCCATCGTGTTGCTCAACACGCCGGCCAGCGATCTTGACCCGACGCAGCGGGCTAACTTTCAAAAATACGTGCGTAACGGCGGCGGCGTGGTCGCCGTGCACAAGACCTTTGCGATCAAGCGCGGTGACTGGGAGTGGTACGACCACATGATTGGCCGCTCGTTCCGCACCCATCCATACCTGCAAACGGCGATGGTGGATGTGGCCGAGGCCAATTTCTCGGCCACGGCCGGCCTGCCCAAGCGTTGGCTATGGAGCGACGAATGGTACGAATACGATCCGCCCTACAGCGACGATCTGGTCACGCTGCTCACCGTCGACGAACGCAGTTATGACCCCACGCTGATCTTGGCCAGGACAGGTCGCCAAAGGCATGGGCAAACAGCACCCTGTGGCGTGGTACCACCACTTCGAAGGTGGCCGCATGTTCGCCACTGCGCTGGGCCATCTGGCCGAAGCCTACAACGACCCGCGCTATCTGGAGCATTTGTACGGTGGGATCTATTGGGCGGCCACCGGCAAGGGCATTGACGTGCCGGAAGCTGCGACAAAAGCAAAACGCCTCCGCTGAGCCACTGCGCTCTTGCACACATGCAGGACGAAGCCGAACCACGCCGCGTCAATGCAGAGCGCAAGGCTGGGCTACGTGGCTCCAGTACGCGGCTTGATAAATCCACTCTCCCCACGGGAGAGGGGTTGGGGTGCGGGGTGACGCCACGCGTGTGGCTCCAACTGCAATCGGCTGCACCCGTACCCTCATCCGCCCGTTCGGGGCCCATTCTCCCCATGAATGAGAGAATGTCCCGGCGCAAGAAGGGAGCTTGGCGCTGGTGCAGAGTGCAGCCGAATCATCTGCCGAGTCCTATCAACCCACCATCAACCCAGACCCCATCACCGCGCAGAGCGCTCGCCACGCGCCATGCTGGAAAACACCCCGTCGCGGCGCACCCAGGCGTGATACAACGCCGCGCTCAGATGCCCCAGCACGTTGGCAAATAACAGATACGCCAGCCAGCCATGCGCGCTGCGCAGCCAGGCATACAGCGCAGGGTCGTGCGGTGCGATCGCCGGCAGGTTCGCGCCTGGCCACAGCACGATCGGGTAGCCGCCAGCCGACAACATCGCCCAGCCGATCAACGGCATGCCCAGCATCAATGCATACAGCAGCCAATGCGAGGCAATCGCCGCAGCCTTTTGCCACGCAGGCAAATCCGCAGGCAATGCCGGCGGCCGATTGCGCAGGCGGTTGATCAGGCGCAGCACTGCCAGGATCAGAATCGCGATGCCCAGCGGGCGATGCAGATCGATCAACCATGGCCGCTGCGTCACCGAGGCCACCATGCCGACACCGACGAACAGCATGGTCAGGATCATCGCGGCCATCAGCCAATGCAGTATGCGCGCTGGCAGATTGAAGTGGGTACGGCGATTCATTGGCGTGCTCCCTGGCCGGTGGCGGCGCTGCCCTGGCCGTTGGCGATCTCGCGCTCGCGGCGATTGAACGACTGCGAATACACCGACGAGCGCGCTGCCAGAATCGGGTCATTCGATGCGGCAAGGCCCTTGGGCAAGATCAGCGGGTCGTAGTTGAGATCGCGACATGGGCCGGTGGCCTGCGGCTGCGCACGCTCGATCGAGAGCGTACCGGCCACGATCTGCTTGCGGCGTTCCGGCCACGGCTGCGACGGGTCATCCACCGCATCGCCGGGCTCGGCGATGGTCAGCACCATGTCCCAACGCAACGGCCCCTGCGCCAGCCGCGCGTCCAGGTCGGTGGCGAGAAAATCGCCGTCGGCCTGCTTGCGTTGTTCGGCGCTCAATTCCTTGAATGGCGTATGCGGGCGCATCGACCAGCGGATGTAGCGTTCGCGCCCGTCGGCGGCAATCGCGCGGAACGCATTGACGCCGTTGTATTGCGTGTTGGCCCAGCTGTCCGACCACGGCGCGGTCTTGGCCCACTGCTGGAACTTGGCCGCTTCTGGATAGTGCTTGCCGAACGCCGCCAGCTTTTCAGGGTCCGGCTTGCCGGTGGCCGGGTCTGGCTTGGAGGCCACGTTGAGTGCCTGAAAGCCGGCCGGCGTGGCGACCACGAAGAACGGGAAACTGTTCATCGCCGTGCGCCATTCCTGCCCATCGTCGCTGCGCAACAGCAGCGCCATGCTGCGCACGCGCGCCTGCCCATCGGGCCCGTGCGGGTCGCCGCCGCCGATCGACATGCGCCCCAGTACCGGCGTGCTGGGCTGGCTGAAGATGCGCGCCGACGACAGCCAAGTGGCCTTGCCGCTGGACTGGAACTGCCCGCTCACGCACACGCCCTTGGTATGCGCGCGGCGGAAGCCCGGATGCGGCGGCCCGCTGGATTCGATGGTGTCGGTCATGCGTGCGGCAGTGAGCCGGTCGCCGCCGATCCAGCCGGCCGTCCAGGCAAACGCAAGCGCAACGCCGCCGGCAATGGCGGCAATCCCCAACAACGGCAGCACGGGGCTGCGCGCGCGCGGGGGCGAGGGAGGTGGCAACGTCATGGCTGGCTCCGATGCTCGATACTGTGTGTGGTTGATACGGGTGAAACGACGTGCGGGCCGCGTTATTCCCTTCCCACCGACGACAGTGGCACGCACCGATCGCGGGAATAATCCACGCTCCAGTGCGTCTACCGTGTGATGCCACCACCAAGCCCGCCAATGGATGCTTTGGACGATGACCAACTGCGTGCCGTGCTGCCGGCACTGCGCCGCTTCGCGCGCTCGTTGAGCGGCGAGCCCGCCAGCGCCGACGATCTGGTGCAAGCCACGCTGGAGCGCGCGTTGCGGCGGTGGCGCACCCGGCATACCGCCGAAGCCCCGCAGCCCTGGCTGTTCGCCATCTTATACCGGCAGTTTCTGGATGGGCAACGGCGTCCCGCGCGCTGGCAGCGGGTCGTGGGCCTGTTCGCGCCGCAGCAGCCCAGCCAATCCGCGTCTGCCGAAAAAGTGCATGTCGGGCGCGCCATGCTGGCCAGTCTGGCGTTGTTGCCACCCGAGCAGCGCGCCTTGCTGCTCCTGGTCAGCGTGGAAGGTTTCAGTTATCGCGAAGTGGCCGACACCCTTAGCATCCCGATCGGCACGGTGATGTCGCGCCTGTCGCGCGCCCGCGAACGCCTGCGCGCATTGAACGAGGGGCATGTGAGCCACGCACCTGCATTAAGGATCCTGAAATGACCACCACACCGCCCGACGAACACGCGCTGAGTTGGAACCCTGGCTGCACACGCATTTCGGCAACGCAGGCGTCGTGCCGGATCTGCGTGCGCAGGGCTATACGTTGCGCGGTGGGCAACTGCTTTCCACACCGGAAGGCGCAGCCGCGATGCTGGTGTATAGCGATGCCGACGGCGCACGCATTGGCCTGTATCTGCGTCCACGCAGCGGGCCGATGCCGACCGGCGGGCGCCGCGATGGCCGTCTGTTGGCGCAGTACTGGGCCGAAGGCGATACCGCGTTCGCACTGGTCGGCCCGGCGACGCAGACACGCATGCGCACGATTGCGCCGTTGTTGCGTTGCCAGGGATGACCAGCGCAGCGGAAGCGCTGTGTTCGCCTCAGCCTGACTGCAGCGCTGCCCGCGCTCGGCCGCCGTAGCGTTGCTGCAGCATCGCGAACGCCGAGCGCAGTGCCAGCGCTTCGCCGCCGGCGGGCCGGCCGGGGCGGTCGCTGTCGTTCCAGGCGTAGACGTCCAGATGCGCCCACGGCTGGCCGGGTGCCACAAAGCGTTCCAGATACAGCGCGGCGGTGACGGCGCCGGCCATGCGCGAGCCAGCATTGGCCATGTCGGCCACATGGCTGTTGAGATACCGCAGGTACGGGCGCCACAGCGGCATGCGCCACACCGGGTCGCGGGCCTGTTCGCCGGCGCTGATCCAGGCCTGCGCCAGCGCATCGTCGTTGGCAAAGAGCGCCGGAAGGTCAGGGCCCAGCGCGATGCGTGCCGCCCCGGTGAGGGTTGCGAAATCCAGGATCAGATCCGGGTGCTGCTCGGTGGCATAGCTCAGCGCATCGCACAGCACCAGGCGACCTTCGGCATCGGTGTTGTCCACTTCCACGGTCACGCCGGCGCGGGTGGTGATCACTTCGCCAGGGCGGAATGCCTCCGGGCCGACCGCGTTTTCCACTGCCGCAATCAGCAGCGTCAGCCGCACCGGCAACTGCTGCGCCATCACCAACCCGGCCAGCGCCAAGGCATGCGCCGCGCCGCCCATGTCCTTTTTCATGTTGCGCATGCCATCGGCCGGCTTCAGATCCAGCCCGCCGGTGTCGAAGCACACACCCTTGCCGACCAGCACCAGATGCGGATGCGCCGTGTCACCCCACTGCAACTGGATCAGTCGCGGTGCGCGATGCGAGGCGCGCCCCACCGCATGGATGGTGGGAAAATTCTGCGCCAGCAACGCGTCGCCGACGATCGCATCGACCTGTGCGCCATGCGCCTGCGCCAGCGTGCGGGTGGCCTCTTCCAGATGCTGCGGGCCCATGTCTTCGGTGGGCGTGTTGACCCAATCGCGCACGCGCAGGCACGCCTGGATCAGGGCATGCGTGTGTGCCGATGGCGTGGCGGCCAGTTCGGCCGGCGCGCGCGGCACCTTGCGATACCGCGAAAAGCGATAGGCGCCCAATCCCCAGCCCAGATGCAGCAACGCCTGCTCGGCATCGCTCAGCGGATTGGCCAGCGTCCAGCGACTGGCCGGCGGTAAAGTCATCGGCGCATGCGCGTAGGCGTAAGCATCGGCCCGGTCGCCGATCCCCAGGATCGCCCCGGCCAGCCCGTTGTCGCCCGGCAACAACAGCACGCTGCCCGGTGCGGCATCGAAACGCTGCGCCTGCGCCCACGACAGCACACGGGTGGGCTGCTCCGCGCACCAGCGCGTAAAGCCCTCGCGGTCGAGCACATACAGCGGCAAGGCTGCGGCAGTGGGATCGGTGAAACCGGTGAGGTGCGACATGGAAATCCTCGAGTGCAGCGCCGTGCGCCGTGCAGAGTGGCTCAGGCGGGAAGGGTGATGCCGGCGCGCGCGGGGCCTGGATGCGGCGGCTGCGCGTCCAGCCAATCGGCCAGCCCGGTCATGCTGTCGAATTCAAGATCCGGCTGCTGGGTGGGGTGCGACCACACCGCGCCCTCGCGATTGATCCAGCAGGCGCGCAGGCCGGCATCCAGCGCGCCCAGCACGTCCATGCGCACATGGTCGCCCACATGCAGCACCTGCGCGGGAGGCACCTCGAGCCGGGCGCAGGCAGCCAGGAAGATGCTCGGGTCGGGCTTTGCGCTGCCGTGTTCGCGCGAGCCCAATTGAAACGCGAAGTGGTGCATCAGCCCGATGCGCTGCAGATCGGCATTGCCGTTGCTGAGCGCGGCCACCGGCACATGTGCGGCAATGCGCGCCAGCGCGTCGAGCGCATCCGGATAGCATTCCACCTGGTTGCGCGCCGCATGGAACACCTCGTAAGCCGGCTCCAGCAACGCCAGATCGCCGCCGCTCTCGCGCAAGGCCATTTCCAGCGTCAACCGGCGCAGCGCGCTGAGGTCGTGATGCAGGTGCGGGTTGTCGGCAAAGCTGCGCTCACGCAACTCGCGCATCGCCTCCACCGGAAAGCGCTCGGCAGTGACCGGGCTGTGCTCGTGCATCCAGTCGTACAGCACCTGGTCGATCCGCGCCCCGATCGGCGCAAAGGGCCACAACGTATCGTCGAGGTCGAGGGTGATGGCGCTGATTGGGAAACTCATTGCCGGATTTTACGGGTGTTGCGGTAAAAAGGGGATTGGGGAGTCGGGATTGGGGATTGGGGATTGGCAACGGCAGCTGTGCGGTTGCGTTTACCAATCCCGAATCCCGAATCCCCAATCCCGGCTACTCAAGCAATCGCGCCCAGCGCTGCATCCCGTCCACCCGGCTCAGCACCATCTTGATGCAGACCAGCAACGGCACTGCCAGCAGCAGGCCGACCATGCCCCACAGCCAGCCGAACAGCATCAGCGCCAGGATCAGCATCAGCGGCGAAATCGCCATGCGTCGGCCCAGCACGATCGGTGTCACCACCTGGCCTTCGATGGTGTGCAGCGCCAGGTACAGGATCGCCGGCAGCAGCGAGGACAAGGTGGTGCGGAATTCCACAAAACCCATCAGCAGCATCAGCATCACGCCGATCAACGGGCCGACATACGGTGCGAAATTCAGCAATGCGACCACCGTTCCCCACAGGATCGCTTCGGGCAGCGGAATCTGCAGGACAGACAAAATACCGGCAAACACCAGCCCGACCAGCGTGTTGATCACGCTGATGGTGAGCACGTAGCGCGAGACCTCGCGTTCGATGTCCAGCATGATCTCGGTGGTGAACCGTTGCTGCTGCCGGTTCGGTAGCAAGGCGATCGCATGCCGCTGCAGGCTTTCGCCATACACCATGAAGAAGAACGTCAGCAGCACCACCGCCAGTACCGAGGCGGCCAGCTTGGGGGTGCGGACCAGTGCCTTGTAGGGGTCGTCCATCTGCGTGCGCACGATCTGCACGCCGCGCTGGCCTTCGCCACCGGCCGCGCGTGCAAAATTTTCCGCTGCCTGGTTGGCTTGCATCACCGGCTTGGTCAGATCGCGCACATCGCGCGCAATCTGGCGCATATGCCGTGGTGCCTGCTGCACCCATTCGGCGGCAGGGCCGGCCAATTGCGCGGCCAGCGTGACCGTGCCGGCCAGGCCAAGGCACAGGATGAGCAAGGCGCCGAGAAACCGCGGGATATACAGCTTGCGCAGACCGCGCAGGATGGGGTTGCCGATCAGCGCGAAAAACGCGGCCAGCATGATCGGCAGGATGATCGTCTGCGCCGCCCATAGCGTGTACCCAACGGCGAGCGTGGCCAGCACCACCAGCGAGGCCGGCGCGCGCGGGCGGGGCGCCGGTGCGGGCGGAAGCGAATCTGCCGCGGCGGCGGCATCCGATGAGTCGACGGGAAGAGACATGCGCGCCCTGGCAGCAGACTGGCGGCTGCCAGCGGTGCGCCATTATCAGCGCAATGCGTCAACGGCGCACACAGAGTCTGCGGGCGGGATGTCAGCGCGCGAAGGCTTGTGGCGAACTCGGCCGCACTCGTCCTTGTGCAGGTTGCGGACGCCGAATCGCTCGTCGAGGTGGCATTGCCACCGACGCCAGGATTCTGCCGCAAGCTGCCAACTGCGACAGCACGCATCCTGCGCGCGAACGGCCGTCAGACATCACCGCGATCAGCAACGCTCAATGGTCACTCATGGCGCGCGACCCCACATGTCAGAGCCGATATCAACAGCAATCATGGCGAGTATCCGCAAGCAACCACGGCGCGCGGTCATTTAGCGAAAATGCACTGCGCAGATACCTGCATCGCGAGTTCGCGGTGCAGCGGTTCTTCCAACCCATCCCCAAGCGCGGCACGTGCGTGTTGCATCCAGGGCCAGCGTCCGAACACGTCCATCCGGCGCTCGCGCATATTCAAAATGGCGCTGGTGCGCTGATGCCTTGCACGGGCCAATCTGCTGCCACCAATAACGGCGGCCCAGCAATTCGCTAGCCGCCGTGAATACCGTCCGCGATCAGGCGGCGCGATCGGCCGGGACCTGCACCACGGTCACCGGCGGGTCGGCGGCCACCTCCTCGGCGTTGTCTGCTGCACGTTCGGCCTGCTCGGATGCTTCCTGCGCGCGGTGCGCAGTAAACAATGCAGAGATGGTGCTGATCATCTGCAGAAGCTTGGGGATGCCGCCAAGCTTGCTGGCGATGCTGCCCAGTGCCGCCTGTGGTTCGTTGCAGCCGGTGACAAACCCCAGCCCGAAGCCAACTGTCACGATGCGCAGCGGAGACCACCCGGCACGCCAGGTCTGGCGTAATTGGCTCCAATGCAGACGCGTTTCCTGCGCGCGTCCTTCGACCAGAAATTCGGCGCGCTCGACGCGTTGACGCAAGGTCCCAAACTTCATGGACGTGCTCCACTGGCAGAGGTCGCCGCATCATCGTCCTTGCTGGGGTCATCGAAAATCCCCAACTTGATGAGCTGGCGGCGCGTTGCATTCATGCCGGTGTGGTCGAAGTAGAAGAACACTCGCCATGCCGCGATGCCGGTCACCAACAGACTCGCCAACGCAGTAAAGAACATCGCCTCGAACCACGACAGCCCGGCACGCTGCAGCAGGGCGATGATCGCACCGGCCAGCAGCAACCATGACGAGGCACCGAACACCACGGCCACGCAGGCCCACGCCAGACCACGCCCGAACGCACTGCGTGCCAGTTGCAGATCGGCCGACACCAGCCGGCGCAGTGCGCGGCTGGTGTCCTTGGCCGAGCCCAGCGTTGCACGACCGGCTGCGCCGACCGCACGTACGCTTTCGTCCAGTCCTGGCGTCTGCGCGCGCGCGTCTGGCGCCTCGGCTTCTGCAGTGGGAGAGGCCTGATCGCTCACGACTTAGTTGTCGTTGCTGCGTGCCAGCTTGGCGATGACCCAGCCAGCGGCGAAGGCAACGCCAAAGGCAGCTAGCGGACGCTCGCGGATCAGATCGGTGGCGCTTTCCAGCAGATCATTGCCCTTGGCAACCAGCACGTCCATCTGCTCCTTGGCAGCGGCTCCGCCGAACTCGGCAGCGGCCATGCCGGCCAGCGCGGTGTCGGACAGTTCGGCCTTGACGTTGGCGCGACCGAGCTTGAGCTCATCGCCAGCGGCGCTGGTGGCACCCCTGACGGCTTCGCCAGCAGCGCTTGCTGCCGACTTCAGGTGGGTGCCGGCTTCGCTCAGGTTTTCCTTCAGCTGATCGGTATTGGTGGGGCTCATGCGATATCTCCTTCGGTCATTGATGGCAGCCGCCACTCACGTGCGGTCGAGCAGTAGCAATAGCATCGGGGGGGTGTAGGAGGCGTTAGTGGAGGCAACTTTCGGTACACATCGCGTCAACGCATCAGCGCGTCGTACTGCGCGTTGCCACGCAGGATACGCACGACAAGCTGCTGCGGCTTGCGCTGGAAATTGGCGCGCCAGCTGGCCAGGTCGGCGAACTCGCCCACGCTGCTGGCCACGATCACATCGCCGGCGACCAGTCCGTTGGCCGCCGCGCGGCCGCCGCGTTTGACCTCGCTCACCATCACCCCGGTGATGCCCGACTGACGCAGCGATTCGGGTAGATCGACGAAAGTCGCGCCAGTCAGGCGCGGGTCCAGCATGTCGCCGGTGACGGCGCGGTCCTGTTCTTTCAGTGTGGCCTTGAGCTTGAGCGGCTTGCCGTCGCGACGGATATCCAAGGTCACCGCACTGCCCACCGCCTGCAAGCCTTCGTAGTTGTGCAGCGCTTCGGCGCTGTCCACGCGCTGGTCGTTGGCCGCCACCACGACGTCGCCCGGTTGCACGCCTGCCGCCGCCGCTGCGGAGCCCGGCAACACACGTGTCACCAAGGCACCGCGCAACGAATCCACGCCCAGGCCCTGCAACATCTGTTGGGTGAGGTTCTGGGTTTCCAGGCCGAGCGTGCCGCGCACCACCACACCCTTGGTGACCAATTGCTCGACGACGTTGCGCGCCAGGTTGGATGGAATCGCCAGCCCCAGGCCGATATTGCCGGCCATGCTGCCCTGCGGATTGAAGCTGGCGGTGTTGATGCCAACCAACTGGCCTTGCAGGTTGACCAGCGCGCCGCCCGAGTTGCCGGGGTTGATCGAGGCATCGGTCTGGATGAAGTTCTGATAGCCCAGGCCGCGAATCCCGCTGCGCCCCACGGCCGAGACGATGCCGGAGGTGACGGTCTGGGTGAAGCCGAACGGGTTGCCGATGGCCACCACAAAATCGCCCACGCGGAGCGCGTTGCTGTCGGCCAGCTTGATATCGGTGAGGTGGTCGGCCTTGATGCGGATCAGCGCAATATCGGTATCGGCATCGGAGCCGATGAACTCGGCCTTGACCGTGCGTCCGTCACCGAGCGTCACCTGCACGTCGTCGGCGTTTTCGATGACGTGGTGATTGGTCAGTACATACCCTTTTTGCGCATCGATGATCACGCCCGAACCCAGCGACTCGTTGATGCGGTCTTGCGGCACCTGCGGAAACAGCCGGCGCAGGATCGGGTCATTGAAGAACGGGTTGCGGACGCGCACCACTTGCTTGGTGTTCACGCTCACCACCGCGGGCATGGCCTGCTGCAGCATCGGCGCCAGCGACGGTACCGGCTGGCCGGCGACCGCGGCCGGCAGTGCGGCGGCCGTTGGCAGGGTAAAGGCGGCGTTGCCAGGGGGCGTGGCTTCGGCGCGATTGTCGAGCCAGGCGTTGACGCCGGTGGCGGCAAATCCGCCGAAGGCAGCGGCCAGCGAAAGAGTCAGCAGGGTAGGCAGCGGTCGCATGGAACGGATTCCGGGTTACGCGGTGGATGAGGAATAGGGCGTCTGACTGCGTAAATCAAGCTGAACGAGAGTGCCTGCGCGCAATTTAACTGTCGGTGAAAGTGCCGCGCATCCCCTGCCCTGATTGCGTTGACAGCCCGACGGGCCGGGCGTAGCGTCCGCTTGATCCGATGCCTGTTCAGCATGTTGCGTGCGGTCGCGCATCGTCTAGTTTTCCGCACTGACGCCCTTAAGGAGGGTCTATGAGCAACGGCAATGGTGTAACGGCAACCCTGTCCGACGCCGTCGATAGCGTAAAAAGCACCGCCACCGAGTTGACCGAGACCATCGCCAGCACCGCCAGCGAGGCGGTTGCCAGCGTGCAGGAGGCTGCAGGCACGGTGGTGGAAGAGGTCAAGACGCAGGTGGCGAAAGCGCGCAAGGCAGTGGTCAAGGTCGAAAGGAACGTGGCCAAGAACGCCGGTAATGCGGCTACCGCAGTGAAACGCAGCGTGGCCAAGACCAAGCGTTCGCTTGCGGCCACCAAGGATGCTGCCAAGGACACGCTGGTTGCCACCAAGGAGGCCGCCAAGCAGAAGCTTGCCGCCACCAAGGACGCGGCCAAGCACACGTTGACCTCGACCACGCAGGCCGCCAAGCAGAAGTTGAGCAGCACCAGCGCCGCGGCCAAGAAGAAGATCACCGACACCAAGGCCACTACCAGGCGCAAGCTGGAAACCGCCAAGGCCAATGCCAAGGCCGAAGCGGCCGCACTGAGTGCCAAGACCGCTGCCAAGAGCGCCGCGCGCAAGACCGCTGTTGCAACGGTGAACGCGCGCACGGCAGCGAAGAAGCTGGCAGCCAAGCCGGCGGCGGCGAGGAAGACGTTGGCCAAGCCTGCAGCCAAGAAGGCCCCGGTCGCCAAGCAAACCGCGACCAAGCAGGCCGCAGTGAAAAAGGCCCCGCTCAAGAAAGCTGTGACCAAGACCGCGTTGAAGAAAGCCGCCAAGGTCACCAAGACCACGGCAACGCGTGCGGTGGCAAAGACCACCGCCGCGCGCAAGGCAGTGGGTAAAAAAGCGGCAAAGCGCGTCACGCGTTGAGGTTGTCACGCTGGGGCGTGCGTTGCGTGCAGCGCATGCACCACGTTTACTGTTGAAAAGCCGGCGCTGTGCCACAGCGTCGGCTTTTTTGTGGCCGATCTGTCGGCCTTTACTGTCGCAGTCTGATGGAATCGTTCGTTGCAGCCGCTTAGCCGCTTCGGCGAAGTTCGACCCGCTCGGCTTGGAAGCCTCTCGTGCGTCGCGGTGTTGCGCGCGCATCCGAGTAAGCGCTTTCGATTCCCACCTCTCGGCCGCCGCTCAGCGCTGCAGAATGGCACGCAGCGCAGCGTCCAGGTGGAGGTACTGAAAGCGGAAGCCGGCATCGAGCGCGCGTTGCGGTAGCACGCGCTGGCTGATCAGCAGCAGGTCGGCCATCTCGCCGAAGCCCAGCCGCAGCACACCGCTCGGCAAGGCCAACAGGGCGGGACGGTGCAGTACCTGGGCCAGCGTGCGCGCGAAATCGGCATTGGTGACCGGATTGGGCGCCGTCGCGTTGTAGGCGCCGGGCTGGCCGTGCTGCAGCAGCCACAGCAAGAGCGCAACCATATCGGTGCGGTGGATCCAGCTCATCCAGTGTCGGCCATCGCCGAACGGCCCACCGCCACCGAATCGGAATGCCGGCAGCATGCGGGCCAGCGCGCCGCCATCGCGATCCAGCACGATCCCGGTGCGCACCCAGCTCACCCGCGGGCCGAGTACGGCGATGGTGTTGGCTTCGGCTTCCCAGTCGCGGCACAGCACGGCGGAGAAGTCATCGCCGGCGGGCTCGGCTTCGGTCAACGCAGTATCGCCACGTTCGCCGTAGTAGCCCACGGCCGAACCGGAAATCAGCACCGATGGGCGTTGTGCGGCCGGCTGCTGCGCGATCCAGGCATGCAATTGGCGCGTGATGCCCAGTCGCGATTGGCGGAAGCGCTGCTTGCGGGCATCGGTCCAGCGGCCGGCGGTCAGCGGCTCGCCGGCCAGGTTGATGACCGCATCGGCCTGGACTCCGTCCAATGTGTGCACGGCGGTGATGCCGGGCAGGCTGCGCGTGGCGCGCTGCGGGTCGCGGGTCAGTACGCTGACCTGATGGCCGGCCTGCAGCAATGCCGGGCACAAGGCCTGGCCAATGAAGCCGGTGCCGCCGGTGATGAGCAGATGCATGCAGGGCTCCTGGCCGAGTGGATGCGGCACGATAGGCCAGGATCACGTCAAGCGAGGTGAAGCTGGCGCGGGCATGCGGCTGTGCGCTGCGCCGTCAGCTTGCAGCGTGGCCCAACTACCTCGACGACAGCGGCGTGTGCTGTCCACCCAACGCAAACGCGCCGGACTGGCCGGCGCGTTTGCAGGGTGAGCGCTTGATCACCTGCTTACTTGGACGACGACACCGCGTGGGCGCGTTCGAAATGCGCCGAGACGACGCGGCGCGTCTCTTCCAGATGCTGCTTGACCGGCGCGCTTTCGGCGGCGGGCAGCAGCTCCGCATCGATGATCTTGATGGTGTCGCCATGGTCGATGACCATGTTGCGCATGAATGCATTGCGGTACGCGTCCTTGCCGTCCGGCAAGGTCAGCGTCTTGGATAGCGCTTCTACTGCCGCCTTGCCTCTGGCGCGCATGGCCTGCGCGCGCGGGCTCTCGCTGGCGCCCAGCGACTTGGTCTTTTCGAGGTTGGCCTCGTGGTCGTGCAGCATCTGCTGCGCGAACTCGCCGGTGGCACCGCCCAGATCCTGTGCGATGGCCTGCTTGGCGAGTGCGATCTCGTTGTCGTCGATCGCAGCCAGCACGCCCAGCACTGCGCTATCGCCCTTGGCCAACTCTGTTGCGCCGCTGCCACTGACGGGCGCAGCCGTCGGCGCGGGCGACACCGCGGGCGCAGTGCGCGAGGCATCGCCGCCGGGGCGATCGCAGGCAGTCAGAGCGAGCATGGCCAACAGCGAAGCGGTGATAAGCGTGACTTTCATGAGGGTCCTCAAATGAATCGGCAATTGCCGAGGGTGGAATGCAAAGGAGCCGCTAGGCGGCTCCGGGGAGGTCGGTCAGGCCCATTGCGGCTGGGCGACGGGCGACATGCCCAATGGTCGGGCAGGCACCTCGGGGGCGCGCACGGCATCCTGTGCACTGCGGCAGGTACGTGCCATGCGGGCGGTGCGTTCGCGAATCAACGCGTGTTCGCTGACCGGCGCGCTGCCCAGCAGACTGGCGACGTGGAAGCCAAGGATTTCCTCCGCGCGGTCGCCCTGGTCGCTGACGATGTGCGGTACCAACCGCTCCAGTCTTTCCAGCTCCTGCTGCACTTGATACGGGGTTTTCATGACGATCTCCTATGAAAAACAGGTGTTGCTCGGTACTGCGGACTCAATTATTACGCGCGCCCAAGCGCTGCCAGCAATCGGTTGCCAACTGTTCGTAGTTGGACTGCGTGCTCGATGAAATGAAGTGGTGCTCCAAGCGGTCCCGGAAGAGGCGCAGACGTTCCTGGTCGCTCGAACGCGGGGCTTGCAGATAGATATCGCAGGCCATTTTCACCACCGGGGACAATTCGCTGAACTTGCCTGCGCCGAGATTGCCCTGGGCATGCCGCGCCTGCCAATGCGCGATTTCGGCCTGTACATCGATGACGGATGGATCTCTGCTCATGACTTGGGGTGTTCCGGTATAAACAAACTTGACCTGCAGAGTAACTACAGTTATGTCAACGAATGATCATCGAACCTGACCATTGCAGGGTTGCAGCGCATTGCACGCTTAATTGGTCAGATTGCCCGAGCGCATTTGCACGCGACGCATGCAGGCGCCTGCGTGTGCTCGATGTGCACCACGCGACGCGTTTGTGGCCCTGTTGTCGTGGCAGTGTATTGGTCTCGTATGCGTTCCCTTGTCACGTCAGCAACTTGCACGTGCCCACTTTCGCCGCCCACATGATCGCTGATCGAGCAAATTCGCTTACGCAATGCCGCATTTCACGGAAGATTCTGAACCGCTCCACACCTGTGTAACGTCTGATCATTAAGGTAGGGGCGACGTAATGGAGCGAGAGTACCCAGGATGCAGGATAGCCAGACCAGTAGCCGTAAGCCGCATCATGCAAGCGGCACACCTGAAGCGCGCGTGTGGTGGCACGCCTTGTTGGAATTGCGGGGCGGGCGTATCGCCATCAGTTTGATCGTGGTGTTCCTGATGGTGCTGGGCTTGTATCTGGCACTGAAGTAAGGCTCCGGCAACACCCGCCGCTTGCGCCCCGTCCCTCAGCTGCGACCGAGGCCATTGACGATGCGCGATCAAGCGCAGGGGAGAGGTCATGGCACAGGCGCAGTATCGACAGGTGCTTGGGCACGCCATGCGCCGGGTGCCCGCGCATGGTCATGAGCGTGCAACACACGCCTGGGTGTGTCGCGAAATTGCGCATTTGCTGGGCGTGCCCGATGCCGGCGTCGCCGGCCATGGCGTGGTTGAAGTTGGAACGTTTCACGTACCCGATGACACGCTCACTACCGCACAAGCACGCAGGCTTGGCATCCACGGTGCCGGCGACTTGCTCGGCGGGATCGTGCCGCATGCGTTCCTGGCCACCAAGGTCATCGGTCACCCACTGATTTCCACCAATGCGGCAAGCCCTGCAGGCTGGGATCAGGCACTGGCCATGTCACTGGTTTCCGCCACGCTGCCGGGCTATACAGCGTTTGCTCGCCCGGATGCGGTGCATGCGTTCGAGGCGCTGTCTGGTGGTGGAGAGGTGCGCTTGAAGCTGCCCACCGGAGTGGGCGGTAACGACCAGTGGCGCATCGCCGATGCACGACAGCTGATGCAGGTGCTGGACAGCCTGCCCGAGACCTATCTGGGTACGCACGGCGGCGTGCTGGAGCGCAATATCCTGCAGCCAATGACGCACAGCGTGGGCGAATTGTGTCTTGCCGGCGTCCAGATTGCGTACTACGGCACGCAATGCAGCGTGCTCAATGCGGACGGCAGGGACGTGTATGGCGGCTCGTCGTTACGTGTGTACCGCGGGTCGTTGGAGGCGTTGATGGCCACAGCATTACCGTCGCTTGAGCGGCGGGTGGTCGAGCAGGCGTGCAGATACGATCGATGCGTCACCGCCGCCTATCCTGAGCTGCAGATTTCCCGCCGCAACTACGATGTGGTCAGCGGTCAGGAGGCTCGCAATTCCCCAGTGTGCGGTGTGCTGGAACAATCCTGGCGAATCGGTGGCGCAACTCCGGCCGAACTCGCCGCAATCGCCGCGTTTCAGCAAGATCCCGCATTGCAGTGGGTAGTGCGTCCACCCAAGAAATTTATCAGGGCCAGCCGCCGGCCGATGCACAGGTCTACTATCGCGCAACCCAGGCCGGTCCAGGGCCGCGCTACAAATACAGGAGGATCTCTGCGACGTAATGGAAGCCAAACTCTCCAGCATCGACATTCCAGTCGGCCAGGACGCGCTCAGTGGCACCTTGCTCACGCCCTCGGGCATGCCAGCGGTGTTGTTCGTGCACGGTTGGGGCGGTAGCCAGCACCACAGCCTGGTGCGTGCGCGCGAGGCAGCAGGCCTGGGCTGCATCTGCATGACCTTCGATCTGCGTGGGCATGAGGGCTACGCATCGATGCGCCAGACTGTGACGCGCGCGCAGAACCTGGACGACATCAAGGCCGCTTACGATCAATTGGCAGCTCTGCCGTACGTGGATGCGCAGTCGATCGCAGTGGTCGGCCTGAGTTACGGGGGCTATCTGTCCGCATTGCTGACGCGCGAGCGCCCGGTGGAGTGGCTGGCGTTGCGGTCGCCTGCGCTCTACAAGGATGCCCACTGGGACCAACCCAAGGTCAGCCTCAACGCCGACCCGGACCTGATGGCGTACCGCCGGCAGCGCCTGCGCCCGGCCGACAACATCGCCCTGGCCGCCTGCGCCGAGTACAAGGGCGATGTGCTGTTGGTGGAAGCCGAACACGATGTGATCGTACCGCAGCCGGTGCTGCACAACTATGCGCAAGCGTTCGTGCAAGCGCGTTCGCTCACATCGCGCCTCATCGCGGGTGCGGACCATGCGCTCAGCATCAAGGAACACCAGCAGCAATACACGCGTGCACTGATCGACTGGCTGACCGAAATGGTCGTCGGCCGGCGTATCGCGCTGGCCACGGAGGTGGTGGCCACGCGCAAGCAGTTGCTCAAGGATCAGCAAGGCGCTGCTGCGACCCAAGTGGAACAGACCACTCCGGTATTTCGCGGCGACATCCGGGCGGTGGAAAAGACCGCAGGTTAGCTGTCCGGAACGAGGTAGCGCGTGCAATGCCATGCGGGCGTACATGCGTCGCTTCCCCGGCGTGTTGGATGCCCAGTGCGCGCGGACTGTCGTGTGGGTAGATCACCCTGGAATGCGTGTCGGCAGTGATGCACTTGGACTGCCGCCCGGCGAGCAATGGAACTTGCATCACTCCAGAACGCAGAACGGGCCCGAATGGGCCCGCCCTGGGTCAACGCATTGCGCTCGCTGTGGCAATCTTTACCAGGCCGCTGCGATCAAGCCTTAGACGCGCGGGTCGGTTGGGTTGCGGCGCGCCGTCTCATGATGCTCGGAATCGAACGCCTCACGCACCGCGTGCTTGGCCTTCTCCCAGCTCAGGCGCGAATCGGCCTTGAAGCGGTCCCAACCATCGCCCAGATCGCGTTCCAGGTGGTCGTCCCATTGGCGGCCGGCGTGCTGCTGGCGCGCCTGCATGCCGTAACGATAGGCCGGGCGATAGTCGTCGTACGAATAGTCGGCATCGCGATAACTGACGCTGTCGAAGCGACCCGCGTAGTGCGTATCGCTGTCGCGGTAGACCGTGTGAGTACGGTCCGCTCGCTCCCATGCATCGCCTGCTGCAAGCCGGGCTTCGTCCCACTCCAAGCGCGATTGCCCGCGGTTACGTGGCCATTCCCCAGCCAACGTGGCTTCGGTTTCTTCCCACGTGCTGGTGGGGCGGGTTTCACGTGCATGCAAACCGAATCCGTAGACGGTTGCGTAGTCGCGATCGTATTCGGTGCCTTGCTTGTAGTAGGGACGGTTGCGATGCTCCTGGCGCCAGTATTCGGTCTCCACCGTGGGGTCGAGCCGTTCGGCCACGCCCTTGCCAGCCGCAGCGCCCGCAACCACGCCGGCTGCTGCGCCAATCAAGGTGCCGAGCGGCCCGAACACCGTGCCCGCCAGCGCGCCTGCTGCCGCGCCGCCTGCGATGCCGCCCACGCCGACGCCAACCGGATGCGAACCGGGCGCACCGGAGATCGGGTCGCGGTTCAAATCCTTTGCTTCTTCCTTGCGTTCCTGCTTGTCGAGATTGCTCATACCGCCTCCAGATTATCTGATGGATGCGCCCTGTAGATCAGACCGCGAACGAGGCGCAACGATGGCGTCGAAAGAGTGAAACGCGCGTGCTTTGATGTGAGTGCCGCCGCGACATGACTGAACTGTGCAGTGCATTGCGGATGAGTTTGCTCACTCATGCGTGCAATGCGTCTGCCGCAAGAAAGGGCCGCTAGTGCGGCCCTTTTCATCCCTTGATGCACACCACATGGCGCAAGGTGTGCAGCACCTCGACCAGATCCTGCTGCGCCGCCATCACCGCATCGATGGACTTGTACCCGGCAGGCGACTCGTCGATCACTGCCGCATCCTTGCGGCATCCCACATGTGCGGTGGCCTCCCGATGCTGTGCCAGTGTGATCTGCGCGCGTGCAGCGGTCCTGCTCATCACGCGCCCTGCGCCGTGGCTGCAGCTGTGGAAACTATCGGCATTGCCCAACCCGCGCACAATGTAGCTGCGCGTGCCCATGCTGCCCGGGATGATGCCCAGCTCGCCGGCACGTGCGCTCACCGCGCCCTTGCGGGTGATCAACAGTTCCTCGCGACCGTGCGTCTCCTTCTGCACGTAGTTGTGGTGGCAATTGACTGCGAGCTTCTCCAGCTGGAATTTGGGCAAGCGGTGACCCATCTCGGCCAGCACGCGCGCCATCATCGCCTCGCGATTTTCGCGGGCGTAATCCTGCGCCCACGACACCGCTTCGACGTACTCGTCGAACAAAGGCTCGCCCTGCATGAAGAAGGCCAGGTCCTTGTCGGGCAGATGAAAACCCAACACGCGATGCGCCAGTTGCTCACGCGCGCGCTCGATGAAGTACGTGCCGATCAGGTTACCGGTGCCGCGCGAAGCACTGTGCAGCATCACCCAGACCGCATCGGTTTCGTCCAGGCAGATCTTGATGAAGTGGTTGCCGCCGCCCAGCGTGCCGATCTGGCACTCCAGCTTGTCGGTCCGGATGCGCTTGTGCTGCTGCTTGATCGCCTCCAGACGCTGCACCAGCCCGGACTGCGCGATGCGGGTCTCGATGCTGTCCGGCAGCTTGCAGTGCTCGCCGTCACGGCCGTTGCCTACCGGCACGCTGCGCTCGATACTGGAACGCAACTGCGCCAGATTGTCGGGCAGGTCGTTGGCGCGCAGCGTGGTGCGCACTGCAGCCATGCCGCAGCCGATATCCACGCCGACCGCCGCCGGGATGGTGGCGCCACGGGTCGGAATCACCGAGCCCACGGTTGCGCCTTTGCCCAGATGCACGTCTGGCATCACCGCGACCCACGGACCGACAAACGGGACCGCTGCGATATTGCGCAGCTGCGCATGCGCCTGCTCTTCCAGCGGCACCTCGCTTACCCAGCCCTTGATCGGGGTGCTGCCTTCGGCGTGCAGAACTTCAAAGTGTTGTGATGTACTCATTGTTGTCATTGCCTTGCGGCCGTACCTGGCAGATCCTTCTGCCACGCGCAGCCTTCATTGCCTGATCGTCACCAATTGCTTCAGCACGCCATCCAGGCCGCCGAACACGGTGAGCTTGTCGATCTTTTCGGTGACCTTTTCCAGCGCTTCCAGTTCCTTCAAACGCATCAGCACCGGGCTGTCTTCGATCAACTTGGCGGTGTTGAGCAACGAGCGCGTGGCGTTGGCCTCTTGGCGCCGACGGATGACGTTGGCTTGCGCCTGCTTCTCCGCCTGCACGAGAGCGTTGAGGATCTCGCGCATCTCGCCCGGCAGCATCACCTCCTTGACGCCGACACCCAGTACCTCGATGCCGAAGCCGCTCACGCTGCCGCGCACATACCCGAAGATATCTGCATCCAGGCAGGCCTTGTCGCCCAACAACTCGTCCAGCGTCTTGGCCGAGACCGCGCGCCGCAAGCCGTACTGCAACTCGCGAGACAGGTAATCGCCGGCCTTGGCCACGCGCGTACGCATCGCCGCGGCATCGCTGACGCGCATGCTGGCGGCCAGGTTGACCCGCAACGACACCTTGTCGCGGGTCAACAGCTCCTGCCCGGACACTTCGACCGACTGCACGCGCAGATCGATCACGTCGGTGGTGATGTTCTTCTGGAAATTCCAGAACGCATACGCTCCCGGCCCGAACGGTGCAACCAGCTTGCCGTCGACGAACACCAGCCCTTGCGACTCGGCCGGCACATCCATGCAGACCGCCACACGCGACAGCGTGCCGAGCTGACGCAGCCTGCGCTGCACATCGGTGGGCACCTGCAGCCCATCGCCCAATTGCAGGGTCTGCACCTCGATTGCCGACGGACCGCGCCAGTACAGCGTGCGCGTGCCCGGTGGCAGCACGTCGTCGAGCTTGCCGTTGCGGATCAGCAAGCCGACCTGCGCGGTGCCGATGTCGGCCAGCACGAAGTGTTGCGGCAGGACGCTGCCGAGCGTGTCGATCAGCATCTCCAAATCGCGGCCCACATAGGCGCCGTGCGTGATGGCATGGACGATGACCTCGCTGCGACCCAACGGGTCGAACAGGCGATAGACGCCGGGGGCGAGCACGCGCTCGAACCGACGGTTGCGATACACCAGGCCGCGCTCGCTGTCACCGATCACGACCCTCTTGGTCCAGAACATGGCACTTCTCCTTGGGTTTGGCTCTGGTGGTCCGATCCGGGGCTACAGCCGTTGCGCCGCCCGGGTCGGACTGCTGGCGGAACGTGTGCCGATGCAACGCGGCGTTGAAAGGTGGAAACGCCGGTGACGGCGACTGTGCGGGGCGCAATGCGCTGTTGGCGCCTGCACATGCGTGACTGCCGCAGTGCGATGTGCTGCGCAGCGGTAGCGAACGGCGCAAAACGCGCGTTCAGGGCAAGGGCCCGGCAGGGGGCGGCGCTGCTGCAGTCAGACGATGGGTTGCCTGTCTGCCTGCGGCATGGCCGTTTCCGTAAAGGGACTTGCGTCCCGAGGAATGACCGAGAAGGTCATGCATGGAGCGGGATTCGAACCCGCGACTAACAGATTACAGATCTGCTGCTCTACCAATTGAGCTATCCAATGGTGGGTATTCCGGAATCCTGATTAGCCCCATCGCTCAGCCGTAGTTGCAGGATCTGCGACGCTGCGGTTGGACAATGGCCCCAGCTGAAGGCAACGGAGGCGGGAGATGGGGATCAACATCGTGCAGTTTCCGCCGGGATTGTCGCTGACCTTGGCCGCAGCGCCACGTGTGGCATAACTGAGCTGCGCCTGCGCATCCAGAAACTCCTTGAAGTCGCGCGTGACTTGCGGGAATGCCCGCGATGCCGCCAGCGACGTGCCAAGCGCGTCGCGTTGGGTAGGTGCGACGCTTACGGTGGCCGGTGTCCGCAGCAAGGGTGGCATCAGTGTATCGATGCTGCGGTCGATGGTCGTCGAGAT
>NZ_JFAQ01000145.1 GCF_001304695.1 Xanthomonas axonopodis | reverse complement strand
GGTTGTTCAGACCTTCCTTGGCGCGCTCACTCTTGGGCGACTTTAGCCAAGCGTAGTCACCGGCCCGGTTCACCCGCAACACCCGGCACATCGCGCACAGCCTAAATTCCCCGCGATGGGTCTGCATGAAGGCGTACTTTGCCTTTACCCCTTGGCAAAGTACGCGGCGGCCTTTTTTAGAGCGTGTTATGCACTTTGAGATGAGATGCGTTGGCTGCCAGCGTTGCGGAGCGGAAGTCGCGTGGCACCGGCTTGGCTGTCGCCAAGGCAAACCGCGCGGCACACGTTCCGTAACGCTGACAACCAGTCCTTGACCGCGAAGTGGCCTACGCCGCGCCGATCACGCGTTGCGGCTTGCCTCACCGCGCGACAGGCCGCTTCGCACTCACCTCAACGTCCATCACGCGCTCCAGTGCGCGCCCGCCGGGTGCCAGGCGATTTCTCACCGCCAGCACGCTTGTACGGCCATCCCCGTGTTCAGGCATTGAACATGCGCACCAGTTGGTCGGAGACGAGACCAGGAACTGAAAGCCGCCCTTCAGATAGACTTGATAATCATTCCCATTAAGTGCAGGATGAACGCCCTTTTCTTTGCCGGCCTCTTTCATGGCGGTTGCAGTCGGCATCCTCAATGCATTGCCAAGCGTGCAGCTCTGCGAGTTGCTGGGCCGCATCGGCTATGGCTTTGTGGTGCTCGATCTGGAGCATGTGCTGCGCGCACCCGACGCGCTGGAACATGCCATCCGCGCCTGCGAGTTGTCGGGCTGCGAGGCCTGGGTGCGCGTGCCGGAAGTAGACGAAAAGCTGATTGGCCGGGTGCTGGATGCCGGTGCGCGCGGAGTCGTGATTCCGCGTACCGAGTCTGCCGCGCAGATCGGCGATGCCATCGCCGCGGCGCGCTTCCCGCCGCTGGGCCGGCGCGGCATCACCGGCGGCCGTGTGACCGGCTTCGGCAATGTCGATCTGCCCACCTATATCGCGCAAGCCAATGCGGACATCCGTGTCGTGCCGATGATCGAAAGCGCCGCAGGCGTGGCTGCCCTGCCGGAGATTCTTGCCATCCCCGGCGTGGCCCTGGTGATGGAAGGCGCGCTGGATCTTGCGCTGGATCTGGGTCTGGGCCCGCAGCCTACTCACCCGCAGGTGTGGGAACTGCTGCTGCAATTGCATGCGCAGTGCCTTGCTGCAAACGTCCCGTTCTGCCCCAACCCGCGCACTGACGCGCAACGTGCGCACTGGCTGCAGCAGCCGGAGCTGCGCTGGCTGCTGGCCGGCGAAGACCGCGCACTGATCCAACGCGCCTTGCGCGGCCATTTGGCCGGCCTTGCCGGCCCCCAATCACCTCTCGCCTGCAGGAGCACGCCGTAGATGTCGACGTTCCGTTTCCACGCCCTGGCCATTGCTATCGCGGCGAGCACACTGACGCTGCCGCCGCTGGCGCGCGCAAGCGATACGCCAGCGGCCGATACGCCTGACGCGACCGTGGGCGGCACGCCGATTCGTGCGCTGGACGCGATCCAGGTGCAAGGCAGCCTGCTCGGGCGCTCCAAGCCCGACGATGTGCAGCGCTACGCCGGCAGCCGCCAGGTGATCGACCGCGAGCAGTTGCGCAATGGCGGCAATCGTTCGCTGGACGATGCATTGCAGCGCGTGCCCGGCATCAAGATCTTCGATGAAACCGGCACCGGCGCACTGCCGCAGTTGATGCTGCGCGGCCTTTACGAAAGCCGCAGCGGTCGCGTGCAGGTGCTCGAAGACGGCATTCCATTGGCGTTGGCGCCGTATGGGCAGACCAGCCTGTCATTGTTCCCGGTGGGGTTGAACCAGATCGACCGCATCGACATCGTGCGTGGCGGTGCGGCGGTGCAATACGGGCCAAACAACGTGGGCGGGGTGATCAACCTGGTCGGCAAGGAGATCCCGAGCGCGTGGAGCACCACGCTGGCGCACAAGGTCACCGCCGGCGGCCAGGGCCAGTTCCTGCAGGACAGTGCCCTCAGCAGCGGTGGATACCTCACCGATCATTTCGGGATGCAGGTCGATGCCAATCGCACCTATGGTGAGTACTGGCGCGCGCATAGCGACACCGACATCAGCAATCTGCGCGTGCGTGCCGAATGGTGGCTGGACGACACCAAGCTGCTCAAGGCCAGCGTGCAACGGTATCTGGTGGACATGGATCTGGCCGGCGCGCTGACCCCGGACGATTATCGGCGCGACCCGCGCCAGTCCACCCGCCCCCTGGACAGCTTCAATGGCCGCACAACCCGCGCATCGCTGAGCTATGAGCAGTTGCTGGGCGATTGGGGCCCGATGCAGGACGTACGCCTGGACTGGAGCAACTTCAGTGCACGCAGCAGTCGCAATTTCATTGTCGGCATGCGCCAGGCCTCTACCGAAACCTGGCGTTCTGACTTGCCGCCGCAACTGCGTCAGACGGCGCCGCGCGACTTCCGCGTGTTCGGCAGCGAGCCGCGTTTGCGCTGGAGCATGGGCGATACCGGTGGCGTGCGTCAGCAGTGGAGTGCCGGTGTGCGTGCAGTGCGCGAGGACATCGATTTTCTGGTGGGCAATCTGCGTCTGCGCGACGGGCTATTCACCACCGTGCGCGATTGGCAGTTCGAAGACCGCGCGTTGGCCGCGTACGTCAGCAACGCCATCACGCTGCCGGACGAGCGCGTGACGATCACGCCGGGCCTGCGCTACGAGCGTCTGGATTCGCGCTATTTCAATCGCGCCACCGGCGTCAGCACGCTCAACCAAACGCGCGATGTCCTGCCCGGGCTGACGTTGGGCTTTCAGGCAAATGAGCAGTGGTTCTTCTACGCCGACGGGCAGCGGTCGATGCGCGCGCCGCAGGTCACCCAGATCATCTTCGGCAACAACCTGGATGCCGAGCTGGCATGGAATTACGAGGCTGGCGCGCGCTATCAGCCCAACGAGCGCACACGGATCCAGTTGGGTGGCTACCTCATCGATTTCGATCAACAGATTCAGCTCGACAACACCACCCGCGTGTTCCGCAACCTGGGCAAGACCCGCCATCAAGGTGGCGAGCTGGAACTGCAGTGGAGCCCGGAGCAATTGCGTGCGCTCACCCTCAACGCCAGTTACGCCTATCTGGATGCCAGCCAGGAATCGGGCGCATTCCGCGGCCTGCGCGTGCCTTACACCTCGCGCAACCAGATCACGCTGGGCGGCACTTACGCACTCGGTCACACCATTGTCGCGCTTTCGGGCTATTACTTCAGCAAGGCCTTCAGCGACGCAGCCAACACCGTGCAAGAGAATGCCATCGCTTCGGTGGGTCAGTTGCCGGCCTACATGGTGTGGAACACGCAGGTCAGCCATACCTTGTTCGAACGCGATGGACAGAAGTTCAGCGCATCGTTGGCGATCAACAACCTGTTCGACTGGCAATACTGGTTCAGTGGCGTGGACACCAGCCCCTGGGGGCGTCAGGCCGCGCCTGCGCGCACCGTCACTGCCGGGCTGGAGTACACGTTTTAAACCTGCATCAGGTGGCAAGCGCTGCACACGACCGATGCACACAGGCGTAGGTTGCGCTTGAAGCAACGGCGGTCGTACTGACCGTCGCCAAGACAACGGCGTGCATGAGGCACGCATCATTGCCGCAGCACGCGGCATGCGATCGACGTATCGCAGGCCACCCAACGCCACCATGGCGCCAGGCAGCCCGTTTCAGTACCGGTTTTCCTCACCGTCCTGTCGAACGAGAGCTGCCATGACTGCCACATATGCTGCACCGTTGGTGATCCTCACCCACGTCTGCCATCCGGCCATTACCGAAGGGTTTCTGCCGGCCGCGCACGCGCTGGGCCTGCCGGTGCGGTTGCTGACCGACCACCGGCTCGATCACCTGGCCTATTTCCGCGAGCATCCGACCCATGCGCCGCAGCAGGTGATCGAATGCGATGTGTTCAATCCGCTCGGCGTCCTCGACGTCTTGCACGATGCAGACATCGCCCCGCGCGCGGTGTTCAGCAATAGCGACCATCTGCAAACCAGCACCGCGCTGGTGGCCGCAGCGCTCGGCCTGCCGGGCAAGGACTGGCAGGTGTGCTACGCCGCCAAGAACAAGGCGGCGATGCGCCAGCGCTTGCGTGCGCGTGGGCTACCCTGCCCGTGGTTTTGCACGCTGGCGCCGGGCGCCGCGCTACCGGCACAGATTCCATGGCCTGTGGTGGCCAAGCCTCGCGAGGGCGTGGCGAGCCTGGATGTGCGCTGCTGCGCCGATGCAGCGCAACTGCAGGCCTACCTGGACGATGTATGGCAGCGCCATCCGCAGCGCACCGTGCTGTTGGAAAGCATGCTGGAAGGTGCGCTATTTACGCTGGAAACGCTGGGCGATGGCAAGCACCTGCAGGCCATCGGCGGCTTCAAGGTGCGATTGTCGCCGCCGCATTTCGTCGAATGCGAAGCGCAGTGGGACGCCGACGTGGACACGCCGGCGATCGCGCAGGCGCTGCAACAGCTGCGCGCGTTTGGTGTCGGCTTCGGGCTATGCCATAGCGAATTCATCCTCACCGCCGATGGCCCGGTGCTGGTGGAGATCAATTACCGCAGCATCGGCGATCGCCGCGAATTCCTGCTCGATGAGATGTTTGGCAAGCAATGGTTCAACGCGGCGCTGGCACCACATCTGGGCCTGCCGTTGCCACCGCTACGCAGTGCCCATGCACATGCCTTGCTGCGCTACTACGTGGCCGAACACGACGGCGAATTGGTCGCCGCCAGTGAAGACCAGCGCCAGCGCGATGCGCACAGCGACGTGCAATACCGGCGGATGCGCGCACCGGGCGAGCGCATCCGCCTGAGCCATTCCAACAAGGATTACCTGGGCGTGCTGAGTGCAGTGGCACGCGACGCGCAGACACTGCAAACCGCAGTGGTGCAGGCCGAAGCCGGCCTGCAGTGGCGCATCGACGGCGGGGAGCTGCGCGCATGAGCAGCACGTCCGACCAACGCTATATCGCCACCCGCATCATCGATGCCTGCCTGCGCGAAGACCTGCGCGGGATTGCGAGCCGCGGCAGTGCGGCGGTACCGGACGCCGAGGTGCTGGCGCAGTGGACCGACCCCAGCCCGGTGCAAGGCTGGTGGCGCATCGCCCACCTGCCTGGCGGCACGCTGTGGCTGCCGATCCATCGTCAAGGCGTGCTGCAGGACATCGGTGCGTGCGGCGACAGCTGGGTTGTGCGCAGCAACGACGGCGCGCATGTCGAACGTGGTGCGCACGCCTGGCTGCAACGCCTCAGCGCAGAGCTCGATAGCGAAACGCAACAGTTGCATCGCGCCTACGCCGACGAAGCCGACTGCGCCGCAGCGCACCGCGGCCTGGCGCGTCAGGCCTACCACGCGCAGGTACCGGCATTGCGCAATTTGCTGCGTCACCCCGATGCCGCCGAGCGTGCATACCGCTGCGATCAGTTGGCCAGCTACCGCGACCATCCCTTCTATCCCACCGCGCGCGCCAAGGCCGGGCTGGATGCGGCCGAGCTGCGCCACTACGCGCCGGAATTCGCGCCGACCTTCGCGCTGCGCTGGCTGGCGATTCCGCAGGCGTTGGCGCAATGCACCAGCGCGCCGCCGGCCGCGCTATGGCCCCAGTTGGAAAGCCTGGGCCTGCCGCCGGCGCTGGCCACCACGCACCTCGCCTGGCCGGTGCATCCGCTGGTCTGGGAGCGCCTGGAGCAGGAAGGCTTCGCGCTACCTGATGGCGTGCTGCGCACGCCGCTGCCCTGGCTGGACGTGCGCCCATCGCTGTCGGTGCGCACGCTGGTGCCGCTGCAGCACCCGCACCTGCATCTCAAACTGCCCATCCCCATGCGCACGCTGGGCGCCCTCAACCTGCGTCTGATCAAACCCTCCACGCTGTACGACGGGCACTGGATGGAGCGCGCATTACGGCATATCGATGCGGTCGACCCTGCGCTGCAAGGCCGCTGCGTGTTCGTCGACGAATCGCACGGGGGGCATGTCGGGCAGACGCGGCATCTGGCCTATCTGGTGCGGCGTTACCCAACGCTGGACGATGCCACGCTGGTCCCGGTCGCTGCGCTATGCGCGCCCATGCCCGATGGCCGGCCGATGGCGATCCATCTTGCCGAGCGCTTTGCGCATGGCGACGTCCTGCGCTGGTGGCGCGAGTACACCGAGCTGTTGCTTGCCGTGCATCTGCGCCTGTGGCTGCAGTATGGCATTGCGTTGGAAGCCAACCAGCAAAACAGCGTGCTGGTGTATGCCGATGGCCAGGCCACGCGCCTGTTGATGAAGGACAACGACGCGGCGCGGATTGTGCTGCCGCAATTGCGGGCAGCGCTGCCGGAGGTGGACGCATTGGGCCCGCTGCAGGATGCGCGCATTGCGGTAGACGACCCGCAGGCATTGGCGCAGATGTTCTGCACGATCGTGCTGCAGCTGGATCTGCAGGCGGTGCTGGAAGGCCTGGCCGAATGGCAGCCCGCACTCCGCGCGCCGCTGTACGCGCAGCTGCAGGCCCAGTGCGCTGCAACGCTGGCGCAACTGAAGGGCGACGGCATCGATATCGGCCCCGCACGCCGTTTGTTGGCCGCGCCACGGCTGCCGGTGAAGTACCTGCTCAGCGCCGGCAGCCTGCTCAGCAAGCAACTCACCGGCGCCACCGACATCAACAAGTTCTACGGCGACAGCGCGCCCAATCCATTCGGCGATGCGTTTGCCGATGCGCAACAACTGCCACACATGCGAGCGGGCGCGCAGCGATGAGACGCATCCTGGTTCCGGTGCTGGCTGCGCACTATCTGGCGGCATTCACGGCGCTGGGCATGCCGCTGTTCCTGCCGCAGGTCTTGGCCGAACTCGCCCCGTCAGCCGCCGTGGGCTGGAGCGGCGTGCTGTATGTGCTGCCCACGCTCTGCACCGCGCTGACGGCAAGCACCTGGGGGCGTTGGGCGGACCGCTATGGACGCAAGCGTTCGCTGCTGCGCGCACAACTGGGCCTGGCGCTGGGCTTTGCGATTGCCGGCTTCGCGCCGTCGCTGACCTGGCTGGTGATCGGCCTGGTCGTCCAAGGCACCTGCGGCGGTTCGCTGGCGGCGGCGAATGCGTATCTGGCCAGCCAGCCGCAGGCCGGCCCGTTGGCGCTTGCGTTGGACTGGACACAGTATTCGGCCCGCCTTGCCATGGTGAGTGCACCGGCACTGCTGGGCCTGGCACTGGCGCTGGGCCCTGCGCAATCGCTGTATCGCGCACTGGCGTTGCTGCCGTTGATTGCCTTTGCGTTGACGTGGCGACTGCCGGCCGATCAGCCGGCTGCGCGAGAACACAGGGCCGGCAAACCTTCTCCGTCTTCCACGCACGCCGCTTCATCGCCCGCATCACCGCGCAACATTGCCGCGCCGGTGTGGCCAGCCCTGCTGCTCGCACAGTTCTTGTTCTGCTTTGCGATGGTGGTGACTTTCCCGTATTTCATTCCGTATGCGCTAGCGCGCGGCGCCGGCCACGATGCGCTCGCCGGCCTGCTCTACAGCCTGCCGCATCTGGTCTATCTGATAGTGCTGCCGTGGTGGCGACGCGGCGATGGCGAGGCGTGGCTGGTGCCTGGCCTGGCGTTGTTCGCGGTGGCCTGCGTGTGGCAGGCGCTATTGCACGATGCTCTCGCACTGGCTGCGGCGCGGCTGTTGTTCGGCTTGGGCATGTTGTTCGGGTTGCGTGGACTCAACAGCAGCCTGGCGCACATTGCCAGCGCGCATAGCGCCGGGCGCCTGTTCGGCCGTTTCGATGCCTGCGGCAAATGGGCCGGTGTGTTCGCCGGTGCCGCGGCTGGCGCATTGGCACAGGCGTCCGGCCCCGCCACCCCTTTCCTGGCTGCCGCGCTGGCCGCGGCCGCTGCTGCGCTCACCGTTCTGGTGCGCTTCCCTTCGAGGAGAATTGCCGATGTCGCCGCACACGATGCATGACCCCTGGTACGACAGCATGGCCGACGCGCAGGCCTGCAGCTGCTGGCTGAACTGCTATCTGCGCGAATTCGCGATTCCGCAGCGTGCAGTGCAGTTCGACTATCGCGGACTGGATCGGCCCGGCCCGCGCGTGGCCGAACAACGCTGGCTGCGCATCGATCTGGGCGAGAGCGGTGCATTGTGCGTGCGCATCGCCTATGCCGATCGCCTGGGCCGCTGCCGCTTCACCTCCGCGCCGTTTCTCAAGAACGCCGGCAAACCGTGGCATAGCCTGGATGCGCAAGCGCTGGCACGCTGTCTGTTGCAGGCCTTGGGCAGCGCGCAAGCCATCAACCCGGAGCTGCTGGCGCAAAGCGCCAACAGCGTGGCAGTCACCGCTGCGTTATTGCGCCAGGCGCAGATCACCGCCGCCACCGGCGAGGCGATGATCGACGCCGAACAATCGATGCTGTGGGGGCATGCACTGCACCCGACGCCCAAGAGCCGCGAGGGTGTGGATCTGGATCAGGTACTGGCCTGCGCACCGGAAGCGCGCGCGTCGTTCCAGCTGTTCTGGTTCCGCATCGACCCGCGCCTGCTGCGCATCCAGGGACGCGACGTGCGCGCAACACTCAAGCAGCTCTGCGACAGCGACGATCTCTACCCCTGTCACCCCTGGGAAGCGCAGCGGCTGCTCGACGCCCCCTTGCTGCGCAGCTTGCAGACACGCGGTCTGCTCACGCCGGTCGGCCCGTTGGGCGATGCACTGCGGCCGACCTCGTCGGTCCGCACGCTGTATCACCCTGGTCTGGAGTATTTCCTCAAGTGTTCGGTGCATGTGCGGCTCACCAACTGCGTGCGCAAGAACGCATGGTACGAACTGGAGAGTGCGGTTGCGCTCACCGAGCTATTGGCACCGAGCTGGCGTGCCTTGGCCATACAGGTGCCGGGTTTCGATGTGATGCTGGAGCCAGCGGCGACTTCGCTGGACGTCGCCTCGGTCGATCGCGCCTTGCATGCCGCCGACCCGCTGGCGGCGCGCACCTTGTCGGAGAGCTTCGGCATCCTGTACCGGCAAGGTATTCCCGCCGCGCAACGTGCACGCTGGCAACCGCAGGTGGCTGCGGCCTTGTTCACCTGCGATGCGCAGGGCAATAGCGTGTGCACCGAACGCCTGCGGGCGCTTGGCAGCGCACAGATGGACCGCCGCACCGCAACGCTGCTGTGGTTCCGCGCCTATGCCGGGCTGCTGCTGGATGGGGTGTGGAGCGCGCTATTCCAGCATGGCATCGCGCTGGAGCCGCACCTGCAAAACACCGTGATCGGTTTTGCCGATGGCTGGCCGACGCGGGTGTGGGTCCGCGACCTGGAAGGCACCAAGCTGCTCGCCCATCACTGGCCTGCCGCGCGCCTGCAAGGCGTCGGCGAACGCGCACGCCAATCGCTGTACTACACGCCAGAACAGGGCTGGAACCGGGTGGCGTATTGCGCGCTGGTCAACAATCTGGCCGAGGCGATCTTTCATCTCAGCGAAGGCGATGGCGCACTCGAAGCGCGGCTATGGCAATGCGTGGGCGAGATCGCACTGCGCTGGCAACAACACCATGGCGCGCAAGCGGCGCTGCAGGGTCTGGTCGACGGCGCACCACTGCCGGGCAAGAACAATCTGGGGACCCGTCTATGGCAGCGTGCCGATCGCCAGTCCGACTACACCGCGCTGCCAAATCCCATCCCATGCATCACCGCGCAGCGGCAGGTGGCGGCGTGAGTCTGCAGATCGATATCGCCGCGGTGCTTGCTGCCTTGCCGCAGCTGCGCGAACGCTGCGAGAGCCCGGTCTGTGCGTATGTCTACGACTTGGCGGCATTGGACACGCATGCGGCCTGGATGCGTGCGCAGTTGCCGGCGCAGTGCGAACTGTTCTACGCGGCCAAGGCCAATGCAGAGCCACCGATCCTGCGCACGCTGGCAGCGCATGTGGATGGCTTCGAAGCCGCCTCCGGTGGCGAGCTGGCGTGGCTACATGCGCAGCAACCACAGGCACCCTTGCTGTTTGGCGGCCCGGGAAAACTCGACACCGAGCTCGCCCAGGCAGCCACCCTGCCCGACTGCACCGTGCATGTGGAAAGCCTGCGCGAACTCGAACGGCTGGCGGCGATCGCTACGCATGGCGGCCGCTGCGTGCCGGTGTTCCTGCGCATGAATATCGCCGTGCCCGGCGCGCAAAGCACGCGCTTGATGATGGGCGGGCAACCCTCGCCGTTCGGTCTGGATCCGTGCGATCTGGATGCAGCAATGCAGCGGCTGCAGGCGAGCCCATCGCTGCGCCTGGAAGGCTTTCATTTCCATCTGATGTCGCATCAACGCAACGCCATCGCGCAGTTGCATCTGGTGGCCGCCTACCTGCGCACCGTGCAGCAATGGCGGCAGACCTATGCGCTTGGGCCACTGCGGGTAAACGCCGGTGGTGGCTTCGGTGTGGACTACCTGGCACCGGAAGCGTCGTTCGACTGGGCCGGCTTCTGTGCCGGGCTGCCTGCCTTGCTGCACGAACATGGGACAGACCTGCGCCTGCGTCTGGAGCCGGGCCGTTACGTCAGCGCCAGCTGCGGCTGGTACCTGATGGAGGTGCTCGATCTCAAACGCAGCCACGGCGCCTGGTTTGCGATCGCCCGCGGTGGCACGCATCACTTTCGTACCCCGGCCGCGCAAGGCCACGATCATCCGTTCCGTGTCTTGCGCGGTGAGCGTGCGCCCGTGCTGCGCGATACCCCGGTGACCCTGGTCGGCCAGTTGTGCACGCCCAAGGATGTGCTGGCACGCGATCAGCAAGTCGCCGCGCTGGCGCCCGGCGATTGCCTGGCCTTACCGCTAGCGGGCGCCTATGCGTGGAATATTTCGCACCAGCACTTTCTGATGCATCCGGCACCGCAGATGGTGTTTTTGCCGGCGATACCTTACACGAGTGATGCGACCTCGGCCGGCCGCTGCACGGGCAGCCGGATGTCTGCACGCAACTCGGCTTCGGCGATGCTTTCCGGATCGTCGAGATAGAGGTAATGCAGCGGCGCCTCGCGCCGGGTGTAACCGCTGTCCGGCAGCCAGCATGCGAGGATGTGGTCGAGTGCGTCTTCCAGTTCCGCGTAATTTCCCACATGACGCACGACCGCGTGCAGGCCACCGCTGAGTTGGCGCAGGTGCAGGGGCGCTGACGGCGCCACGGGGGTGTCGAATGCCATCGCGCAGTCGAACAGGTGCGGCGGCGGCGGTACATCGCGGTGGTCGCTCAGCGGCAGCCCGATCAGCGCCTGCAAGTGGTCGATCACTGCGCTGCGCTCGGCCCACGCGGCGATGCGGCCGAAGCCACGGTCCAGGTCATTGAACGCGCCACGCTTGCGCAGCACCACCACTTCCAGGGGGTCGAGCACCTGCACCAGCACCTGCAATGGCGGGTTGAGCGACTGCGCTGGAAGCGAATGGCGAATGGCCGGCCAGTTGCTGCAACTTCTGCGCGCGCAGCTGCGGTGCGTTACGCAGGCTGGATGGGCTGGCCTGCAGCACCGTCCGAAACGCGCGCGCCAGCGCCTGCGGGGTGTGATAGCCGACTGCCAGTGCCACCTCGGTGACCGGGCGGCCCTGCTCGCCCAGCAGATGCAGCGCATAACTCAGGCGCAACCGCTCGGTGGTAGTCCCCAATGTCTCGCCCGCCAAGGCCCGGTATACGCGATGAAAATGCGGCGGCGATTGATGCGCCAGCGCAGCCAACGTGGCCAGGTCCGGCAGCGGTTCGCCAGCGCGGATGCTGGCCTGCAAATAGGCTACGACGCGCTCGACCGCACGCTGCCGATGGAAGACGACCGAGGTTGCTGCTGGCATGGGCGACTCCTTTGGAAGACGGTGAGCATCGCGCACATTGGCATCCGGCGCGGTCCCGATCTTGCGCAGTTGCGGCACCTGGCCGCGTTGTTCGGGTGTGGCGACGTACAGTGGCCTGCACGCGATAGCCAATTGTCGGGCAACTGCGGCTTTGAAACAAAGCAGCGATCCATACCCCTCCACGCAGCAGGCGTGCTTGCCCAACTCCATCGCCATCGGGTTGCCCGCAGCCTTCAGCTCGCTTGCAGCGCCAACGCCACCAGCCGCGGTTTCGCTGACCTCCACCAATGCACCGCAGGTATCGCCGGTCATGCCGCCCAGGCGCTGCAGGCAGGCACGCCGCCACACCACGCCCGCCACCGCGCAGGCAAGCATGCCGGGCAGGAGCCCGGCGGCGAAGGCGCAGGCCAGCCCGAGCAGCAACGACAACAGCAAGACAGTACGCGCACTGCCAACCAGGCCACTGCCAAGCCCGCCGGCACGCACGTACGGCGTCGTCGAAAAAGCGGCCACCAGCGCCGTGCGCCCCAGCAGCGGGGCAAGCCACACCACCCCCGGTGCCGTGGGCAACAGGGCGGCCAACGCCACACATTTGAGCAGCAGGATCAGCACCACCGCAGTCACCGCCATCGGGCCGCTGCTGGGATCTTTCATGATCGCCAGCGTACGCGTGCGATCGCCCATGCCGCCGACCCAGGCATCGGCCGTGTCTGCCAGGCCGTCGATGTGCAAGGCGCCGGTGAGCCAGACCCAGCTGCTCAGCAACACCACGGCCCCGAGCAACGGCGCTGCATCCCGCAAGCACCATGCCAACACGCTCAGTACTGCCCCGACCAGCAGCCCGACGGCCGGATACCACGGCAGCGAACGCGCCTGCGCGCCGGGCCGGGCGAATACCCAGCCGGGCACCGGCATGCGGGTCAGGAACCCGACCGCAGCAAGCAAGCCGTCGATCATCCGGCTCTGCACGCCATGGAGACGGCAGTGGACGGCGCGACAGCTGGTAGCCAGGCCAGCGGATGCAGCGAGGCATGCGGCACGGCGATGTCGGTCATGCTGCCGAAGGCGCGTGCTTCGACGATGCAGCGCAGCGCGCGGATGGCGCCGCCATGGGTGACGACCAAGACGCATTGCGCCGGGTGGCCTGCCACGATGTCGTCCAGTGCCGCAGACAAGCGCATGCAGAAATCTGCAAACGGTTCGGCTTGCGGTGGCGGATGGCGCACCGGGTCGGCCCAGAAGCGGCCGAGCGCTTCGCCTTCATCGCGGTCGATATCGGCCACGGGCACGCCCTGCCAGCGGCCGAAGTGATATTCGCGCAGGCGCCGGTCCAGCTGCAGCGGAATGGCACGCGCGTGGGCAAGCTCGGTAGCGAACAAAGCGCAGCGCTGCAACGTGGACGCCACGACTGCATCCCACACGCCATCGGCAGTGGCGGCGTGCAATTGCTGCCAGCCCAGTTCGGTGAGCGAGTCGTCGAGCTGGCCGCGATAACTGCGTTGCCCGGTATCGCCATGCCGCAACAAGGTGATCTGCGCGCTCATGCGTCCGACACTCCGGCTTCGGCGAAGGTCGCCATGCCGTTGTGCAAGGCGCAGGCGCTGCGCAGCAGCCCAATCGCCACCGCCGCGCCGCTGGCTTCGCCAAGACGCAGGTCCAGTTGCAGCAAGGGCTCGGCATCCAGTGCACGCAGGAGCGCTGCATGCCCGCGCTCCTGCGAGCGATGCCCGAACAACAGCCACTCGCGCACGCCTGGATTCAGGCGAGTGGCCACCAGTGCCGCCGCCGTGGTGATGAAGCCATCCACCAGCACCCGGGATGCCGGCCTGCGCGGCGGCGATATAGGCGCCGACCAGGGCAGCGATTTCGAATCCGCCCAGCCGGCGCAGACGCTCCAGCGGGCTCGATGCATCGGCATGCAAGGCCAGCGCACGCGTGATCACGGTGGCCTTGTGCGCGATGCCTTCGGCATCCAGGCCGGTGCCTGCGCCGGCCATCGCCTGCGGGAACTGCGACAGCAAGGCGCAGCCCAGCGCCGCGGCAGAGGTGATGTTGCCAATGCCCATCTCGCCGCCGACAAATAGCTGGGTCTCGCAACTGATGGCCTGCGCGATGCTGTCGGCACCGGCGGCGAGCGCATCGCGCAATTGAGTGGCCGTCATCGCCGGTTGTTCGCAGATATTGGCGCTGCTGGGTGCGATCCAGGCACGCCGCACCCGCGGCAGGTCGCCGGGGTCGTTGACCACGCCCAGATTCACCACTTCCAGCCGCGCGCCCAGCTCGCGCGCCAGCACTGCAATGGCGGCGCCACCGCGTGCGAAATTGCGCACCATCTCGCCGGTGACCGCCTGCGGAAATGCCGACACGCCTTCGGCCGCTACGCCATGGTCGGCGGCATACACTGCGATCCAGACCCGCTGTACTCCGGGCCGGTCAGTGCGTTGCCAGGCCGCCAGTTGCACTGCCAGTTGTTCCAGCCGGCCCAACGCACCGGGCGGCTTGGTCAGCTGTTCCTGCCGGGCAAGGGCGGCAGAGCGCATGCGCGCGTCCGGCACTGCGCAGGCACCAAAGATCCAGTCGCTACTCACACGCGCTCTCCTTTCAACACCATCGGCAACCCTGCCACCACCAACACCACACGCTCGCACTGTAGCGCCAATGCCTGATGCAGCCAGCCTGCCTCGTCGACAAACCGACGCGTGAGTTCGCCCATCGGCACGATGCCCTGCCCCACTTCGTTGCTGACCAGCAGGATCTGCCCCGGCAACTGCGGCAGCGTTGCCAGCAGCGCGTCGCGCTCGCGCGCGAACACGTCCGCATCCGGGTGACCAAGCAGGTTGCTCAGCCACAGGGTCAGGCAATCCACCAGCACGCAGCGATCCGGCGCGGCATGCGCCTGCAGGCTTGCCGCCAGCGCGATGGGCTCTTCCACGCACTGCCAATGCGCTGGACGTTGGCTGCGGTGATGGGCAATGCGCCGATGCATTTCGTCATCGAAGGCTTGCGCCGTGGCCAGGTAGGTCACTGCGCGCCCGGACGCTGCCGCGATGCGCTCGGCCAGTGCGCTCTTGCCCGAACGGGCGCCGCCAAGAATCGGGTGCTGCATGCCGTTTTCCTGCTGATGAGGCGTGTCAGTGCGGCGGTATCCAGATGCGTGTGCACCGCATCGGCCAGACGCTCTAGGCTGGCTTCACGCAGCGCGGCAAGATCCAGTGTGGCGGCCTGCGCCAGACCGGCCCATGCCAGTAATACAGCCAGTGCCTGCGGGTGGTCGAACACACCATGCACATAGGTGCCTAGGTGTTTGATCCCATG
>NZ_JFAQ01000144.1 GCF_001304695.1 Xanthomonas axonopodis | reverse complement strand
CTGCAGCTGTTCGGCCTGCGCGCTCATTTCCTCGGCAGTGGCGGCCAATTCTTCGGATGCGCTGGCGTTCTGCTGGGTAGTCTGACTCAACTGCATGACCGCCGAATTGATCTGGCTGACGCCGGAAGATTGCTCCTCGGAGGCGGCGGAAATTTCCTGCACCAGATCGGAGGTGCGCTTGATGCTGGGCACAATCGAATCCAGCAAACGGCCGGCGCGGTCGGCCAATTCCACGCTGGAGCTGGCCACCTCGCCGATCTCCTGCGCGGCCACCTGGCTGCGTTCGGCCAGCTTGCGCACCTCGGCGGCGACGACGGCAAACCCCTTGCCATGCTCGCCGGCGCGCGCGGCTTCGATCGCGGCATTGAGCGCGAGCAGATTGGTCTGGTACGCGATGTCGTCGATGATGCCGATCTTCTGCGCGATCTGCTTCATCGCCTGGGTGGTGGCAACCACCGCTTCGCCACCTTCCACGGTTTCCTTCGCGGCCTGGGTGGCCATGCCGTCGGTGATGCGCGCGTTCTCGGTGTTCTGGCTGATCGAGGCGGTCATCTGCTCCAGCGACGCACTGGTTTCTTCCACACCGGCGGCCTGTTCGCTGGCCGCCTGCGACAGCGACTGCGCGGTGGCGCTGACTTCTTCCGACGCGCTGGCCAGGGTTTCGGCGCTGGTATTGACCTCCCCGACCACCTGCGACAGCTTCTCTACCATCGTGCGCATCGCTTCGAGCAGTTGCGCGGTTTCGTCGCGGCCATGCACATCGATGCGCATGGTGAGATCGCCTTCGGACAAGTCGCTGGCCACCGCCACCGCGCGGCGGATCGGCCCGGTGACGCTGCGGCTGATCACCACACCGAGAATGGCACCGAGCAACACGCCGCTGCAGATGCGCTTTTGTGACAGATCACGCGCTCGTCACAGCCCGTATTCGGAAAAACCTACCCCACCGCACACGCGCTGTCCGGGCCAGTCCGCTGGGACCTCACGTCTGCGAGGCTATGCTTGGACCATGTCTGCAACGCCCTTGCCCCGCACGTTCTATGCCCACGATGCCCGCCAGGTCGCGCCGCAGTTGCTGAACAAGGTGCTGGTCAGCGCTGACGGACGTCGCGGGCGCATTACCGAAATGGAACCCTACTGCGGCAGCGACGACCCGGCCGCGCACTCGTTCCGCGGCATGGCCCCGCGCACGCGGGTAATGTTCGGAGCGCCTGGGCATGGGCAATCAATGCGGTCTGCGGCGGTGCGCCCGGGCATGCGGTATTGATCCGCGCACTGGAACCGCTGGACGGTATCGACCGCATGCAGGCCGCACGCGGCGCCGCGCCGGTCACCGCGTTGACCACCGGCCCCGGCCGGCTGGCGCAGGCGTTCGGCGTGACCGCCGCGGACAATGGGCTGGATCTCAGCACTGCGGGCGCACGGCTCTGGATCGAAGACGACGGCGTGGCGGCCCCGTCCAACCCGCTGGCAAGGCCGCGCATCGGTATCCGCAAGGCCGTTGATGCGCCCTGGCGTAGGTGGTTGCCGATAGCCGCTATTTGTCGCGTCCGCTTCCGCGCGCGACCGGTATATCCACGCTACGTGCCGGCGATTGAGCCAACCAGCGCTCCATCGGCGATTGCTCGGCCGCGCCCCGTCCGCGCTGTAACAGCTCGGCCTGCTCGGGGGTGAGCTCCTGCAAGGCCTGGAAGCGGTCTGCCGCCCAGACCGCCATCGGCAGCCCATCCAGCGAAGCGACCCGATTGCCCGGCACGCGCGCGACCCGCTCGCCCGGCAGCAGACTGCCGAGCAGATTGCTTGGGTCGCTCGCACTGACGCAGATCCACTGCTGCGGCAATGGCTGCGCGCGCACACGCCGCAAGGCCGCAATCGCATCCGGCAACGCAAACTGCTCGCCGGACAGCCCGGCGATAAACCGCCCGCCGCGGATTTCGCCGCGCGCTTCCAGCCGTTGATACATGCGCAGCAATTCGCGCCACGGCGGCAGCCACGCGGCCTCGCGTTCGAGCAGCCGCCAGCACACCACGCCATAGCGACGCAACAGCGTGCGCGTCACGTGTTCGAGCGTGTCCTGATGGCGCTGCGCGGCCTCGGCAAGCGGCAAGTCGGGCAGCGCCCGCACCGGCGCCCAGCGGCCCGCATCGCCGATGCCCAGCGCGCTGGCACGGCGACGCTGCCGCGACAATGCCGACGGCCGCTTGGACGCCGGCACCAGCAGCGCGCGCAGGCCGGCATAGCTGTCGCAATGCGCTCCAGCGCTGCGCTTCACGCCGTGGCAGCAGCACGATCGGCGTGCTGCGCAATGCAGCGCCGCTGCGGCCGCCGCCGGGCCGCAAGCGTGCCCACAGCGTGCGCCCGGCGGTGCACAGCTCGTCCAGCCAGGCCGGTTGATAGTCGCGGATGCGCGCCGGCAATAGTTCGCTCTCCCACAGCACCGCAGGCGCCTCGAAGCCTTCCAGTTGCCCCATCACGCCGGCCAGCGCATCCGGCCCAGCCACCTGGCTGCTGCTGTCCACGTGCTGCCATTCGAATAGAAAGCGCGCGTAATCGCGCTGCGATACCGGTTCGATCTCGTGGCGCAGGCGCCCCAGCGTGTAGCGGTGGATGCGTGCCAATAGATGGCGCTCGCACCACTGTTCGGCCTGCACGTGCGCACTGAACTGCCCGACCATGACATAGCCCTCGCGTTGCAGGGCCGCCAGCGCCAGCACGATCTCTGCTTCCGGCACCAGCAACGCATTGGACAAGGCCGGCACCTGTGCCGGACCAACCGCGGACAAGCGCCCGCGCAGCAGTTCGCGCACTGCCCAGTCGCGCTCCCATTCGGCAACGCGGCAATCGGCCGGCGCCTGCAGCGGCGGCTGCGCAGTTGCCTGCCGATACAACGGCAGGAACCAGTCGATGCGCTCGGCGCTGATCCACAACGCCGGGATGCCGTGCAGGGCAATGCAGGTGGCACGACCCGCTGCGGCCAGCTTGCCCAACCACACCTGCCACTGCGCATCGGTGGCCTCCGCGACCGGCAATACACCGAGCCCCACCAGTGCCTCGTGCATTTCTTCGGCATCGCGCGGCTGTGGCCAGGCTTCTTCGCGAACGGCCTCGATGGCCTGCGGATCGAGCTGGCCCAGGTCGTCGCTGCTCTGCGGCGTGTAGCGGCGACTTTGCACGGCCTGGGTACGGCGTTCTTCCAGCGGCGCATCGTCGAGAAACGCATAGGGACTGGCGTTTAAGGCTTCTGCGGCCAGCGGCGACGGTGCGGCCAGGTCGCGCGCGACCAGCGTCACCGCGCCCGATTCCAGACCGCGCAATACCTGCAGCCAGCCTTCGCTATCCATGGCGTGATGCAGGCAATCTTCCAGGGTCTGTGCCACCAACGGGTGGTCGGGCACCTCGCGTTCGCCGACCAGATTCTCCGCGCAGGCCACCTGGTCCGGGAACACCGTGGCGAGCAAATCTTCAGACTTCATTCGTTGCAACTGCGGCGCCACCTTGTTGCCGCCACTGAAGCGCGGCAGCGCCATCGCGTTGGTCGCGTTCCAGCGCCAGCGCACGCCGAACAGCGGTGCGTCCAGCAATGCCTGGATCAACACATGCTCGGCCGACGACGAATGCAGGTAACGGCCAACTTCTTCCAGCGCAAAGCTATGACTGGTCGACAGCGACAGCACAATCGCATCTTCGGTAGCTGCTGCCTGCAATTCGAAATTGAAGGTGCGGCAGAAGCGCTTGCGCAGCGCCAGCCCCCACGCACGATTGATGCGGCTGCCGTACGGCGAATGGATGACCAGCTGGGTACCGCCGCTGGCGTCGAAGAAGCGCTCCATGACCAGGCACTGCTGGGTGGGCATCGCGCCCAGTGCCGTGCAAGCGTTTGCCAGATACTCCACCAGTTGCCGCGCCGCTTCGGCGGACATTTCCAGCTCGCGCTGCAGCCAGTCGCGTGCTGCCTGGTGCGGTACGCTGTCCAGCCGCGCGGCAATCTCGCCACGCAGGCGCGACACTGCAGCAGACAGTTCATCGCTACGACCCGGCGCCTCGCCCAGCCAGAACGGAATGTTCGGCGGCGCACCCTTGGCATCTTCCACGCGCACGCGCCCGGCCTCCACCCGCAGGATGCGGTAACTCGCGTTGCCGAGCTGGAACACATCACCGGTGAGGCTTTCGACGGCGAAATCCTCGTTCACCGTGCCGATCTTTTCGGCCTGCGGTTCCAGCACCACGCTGTAGTCGCCGGTCTCGGGAATGGTGCCGCCGGAGGTGAGCGCCGTCATGCGCGCACCGCGACGGGCATGCAAGCGCCGATGCACCACATCGCGATGCAGATACCCGGCGCGCGGACCGAGCCGAGTGCTGAAGCCATCGCACAACATGCGCACCACGCTGTCGAAGATGGCGCGGCTCAACCCGGCGAACGGCCACGCGCGCCGCACCAGCGCGAACAGCGCATCTTCGTCCCAGTCTTCACATGCGGCTTCGGCAACGATCTGCTGGGCCAGTACGTCCAGCGGTGCCGGCACAATGCGCAAGGCATCCAGTTCGCCGCGACGGATGCTGTCCAGCAGCGCAGCGCATTCGACCAGTTCGTCGCGGGTCTGCGGAAACAAGCGCGCCTTGGGCGTACCGCCGACCTTGTGCCCGGAACGCCCGGCGCGTTGCAGGAAGGTGGCGATCGAGCGCGGCGAACCGAGCTGGCAGACCAGATCGACATCGCCGATATCCAGCCCCAATTCCAGCGACGCGGTCGCCACCAACACGGTAAGATCGCCGGCCTTGAGCTGTTGCTCGGCCAGCAGGCGCGTCTCGCGCGACAGGCTACCGTGATGCGCCGACACGCGCTGCTTGCCGAGCAGATCGCCCAGATGCCGCGCCGCGCGTTCGGCCATGCGCCGTGTGTTGACGAACACCAGCGTGGTGCGATGCTGCTGCGCCAGTGCGGCCACATCGGCATACACCTGCAGCCACTGGTCGTTGGACATCACCACGCTCAGCGGCGTGGGCGGCAACGCCAAGGCCAGATCACGCCTGCGGGCGTAGCCGATATCGACGATCTCGCACGGCGGCGGCACGCCGTCCGTACCGACACCGACCAGGAATTGCGCCACCGTTTCGATTGGCTTCTGCGTCGCCGACAGCCCCACCCGCGTGATCGGCTGCGCGACCAGCCGCTGCAAGCGCTCCAGCGTCAGGCTCAGATGGCTGCCGCGTTTATCGGACGCCACCGCATGGATTTCATCGACGATCGCGGTGCGCACATGCCGCAGCGACGTGCGTCCGGATGCCGACCCCAACAGCACATACAACGACTCCGGCGTGTTCACCAGAATATGCGGCGGCGTGCGACGCGCCTGCGCGCGCTCACGCTGCGGGGTGTCGCCGGTACGTACCGCCGTCCGAATCGGCACATCCGGCAAGCCGCTGGCGATTAGCGCCGCACCGATGCCCTGCAACGGTGCGTCCAGGTTGAGGTGGATGTCGTTGGACAAGGCCTTCAACGGCGAGATGTAAACGACACGGGTTTCGTCGGGCAGCGCACCGCCGTTGGCCAGCCCGTCGCGGATCAAGGCATCGATGGCGGCGAAGAACGCCGTCAGCGTCTTGCCCGAGCCGGTGGGTGCGGCCACCAGTGTGTGGCGTCCGGCCTGGATCGCCGGCCACGCGGCAATCTGCGCGGGTGTCGGCGCAGCGAAGGTCTGCGCGAACCAGGCAGCGACCACAGGATCGAAGTGTTGCAGGACAGGATGCATTGGCAATGCCCGACACCGTTGCTCATCATGACGGCAAGGCGCGCGAAGGTAACTCGGCGGAAACCACAATCAATGGGGTTGCGCAGCGGTCCAGGCAAGCCACAGGCCACGCCGACGGTGAACGATTTAGCGCCGTGGTGACGACCTCTGTCGTCGACAAGGCGACACCTTCGAAACGCTGCGGCGCCAGCTCGGCGATTGTCCGCCGCCCAGGTGCCGTGGCACATTGACGGCATGCCCAGCCTTATTCTCTTCATGATCGCCGGCGCTGCCTTGTTCGCGTTCTGGAACTCCTCGCGCGCGGCCGCCGAACGCGCTGACATCCTCGGCCACAATGCCTGCCGCGCAGCCGACGTGCAATGGCTGGACCAGAGCGTGCATTCCACCAATCTCCGCGTGTGCAGGATGCCAGGCGGCTGGCTGGGCTTCGAACGCACCTTCCGTTTCGACTATTCCTACGACGGCGTGGATCGGCATAGCGGCAAGCTGGTGCTGCGCGGCGATCAACTGATTGCCTTCACCGGGCCGCAGGTCGCGACCGTCAGGGCCTTGCATCCGGAGCATGAGCGGTTGGAGTGAGGCGCGCAGTGGCAACGCAGGTCACGCGCGAGCGGACACCTGGACATAACCTGCAGCTTCACATGTCTGGGTTACAGCAATTGGCCGGCCAGCGTCCCCCTGGAATTCCAGCGGTCGTCAAGCTGTCGCTACGCGCTGTCGCCGCGCGTGCACGCGGTTGGCCGTTCCAGCGGTCGACAGGCACTCCTCAGCCGGCCAGTTCATTCAAAAGACGTCCAATCCGCGGGAACGGGCTCGTAGCCATTATCCCTGCCGCTCAACCAGCACAACTGCAGCTTGCCCTCTCGACGCAGCTGCGCCTGGGCAAACAGCCACAACGGATCCAGCAGGTCGGCATCCTTCAATAGACGCGACTTGCCGGCAACGTCGATGCTGAGAAAGTGCGCCTCACTCGGCGTGTCGATGTAGCTGCGCGCAATCAGACAACGCTCGCCGTCTACGAAGCGATAGATGTCGTACTCGTACGCGTACGCGTCGTCGAGCGTGCCGGACGCATCCGCCGCGCTGCAATCGACATGACGGGTGCGCTCCACGTGCAATCGAACCCTCCACTTCCGCGAGTCTGCAGGTCACACGCCAGCCGCTCTCACCGCAGCCAGCAACACCTGGCGCGCCGTCACCGGGCGACGGTGGACGGCACGCAGGAACCTTAGCTTACGAATGGTCCCTGCTGATTCCGGGCACCGGCTGCACTCGCCTTGCGGGGGCTCCTTGGTGTGGTGCGCTGTCCTTACTTCACCACGCGAAGATGCGGGCGCTTGCCACCGCTGGGCGGTTCGTCCGGCGTCGGCGCGCTCGGCGGTGGCGTGCCCGGATCCGGCGGATCGCTGCTGGTGCCGGGAATGTCGTCCGGCAGCGCCATGCCCTGCCCGGTTTCGCGCGCATAGACCGCCAACACCGCGGCCATCGGCACCATCACCGGGTGGCTCACGCCACCGAAGCGTGCAGTGAAGCTCACGTCTTCGTTGTCCACCTGCAGGCCGACCACGGCACGCTCGGCGATATTCAGGACGACGCGACCGTCCTTGATGGCACTGGCAGGCACCTGCACACCGGGCAGGCCGGCATCCACCAAAACGTGCGGCGTCATGCCGTTGTCGTTGATCCATTCGACCAAGGCCCGCAGCAGGTACGGGCGATGGCTGGTCATGCGGGGGAAATCTTCGCTCATTGCCTCATTTTACCCACACATGGCCCGCCGCGGCGGCCACGCGATCGGACGTCGGTCTGTTGGCATACAGCCGTCGCATCAGCCCGGCAGATCGCGCAGCTTCTTTTCCTGGTCGGTGAGGCTGCGGATAAAGCCCGGGTTGCGGAAGATCCGGTTGCCGTAATCCTCGATCGCCTTGCCATCCTTGGGCAGGCTGATCTCCAACGCGTCCAGTCGCCAGATGATCGGCGCCATCGCGCAATCGGCCAGACTCATTTCGGGGTTGAGGAAGAATTTGCTGGCCTTGAACAACGGCACCGATGCGGTAAGCAGTTCTTTCAGGCGCTTGCGGCCGGCCTCGGCCTGCGTCTTGTTGCCGAGCTGGATCGCCTGTACTTGCGGCACCCAGTCATGCTCGATGCGCAACATCGCCAGGCGCAGACGCGCGCGCGAGAGCGGGTCGACCGGCATCAGCGGCGGATGCGGATAGCGCTCGTCCAGGTACTCGCTGACCACCGACGCGGCATACAGCACCAGGTCGCGTTCGACCAGCGTCGGCACCGAATGATAGGGATTGAGATCGATCAGATCTTCGGGAGGATTTTGCGGGTCGACCGCCACCAGGTCGTAGGTCACCCCTTTCGCCGCCAGGACCAGACGAACCCGGTGGCACAACACGTCATCGTTGGACGAAAACAAAGTCAAGGTATTCCGCATACGCACACTCGTCGCCATTCAAGGCTCTCCGACGACCGGAATCCGCCGGCCGCATCGGCGCGGCCGGCCCAACGCCGACAGTCACCACGGTCCATCGAGTGTGCAATCACGTCACGCAAAAGCCAAGAGTGATAGGCTTATTAATGTTCCCACAAGGCGGTTGTTGCGCTGCTCACCGAAAACCGCAGGACGTGTAGGCACCGGAACACTCTCGCAGGGACTTAGGCTGGCCGCCCGGATAGACATGCTCTTCGCCTGCCAGCCATCGCCCCGCCCCCTCTCAGCAGGGAGAGGGGCCAGCGTTTTCCCGTTGGCAGCGTCCGCGAGGCTCGGCGATCAGTGGGGTATCGAAACACCTGGCGATGCCTGCACTGCCCTGCACTGTAGTTGTTCGCTTCCGCAGCCGATGACGGCCTACGCAGCGCTCAATGCACGTCCTTCCAGTATTCCTTCTTCAGCAAATAAGCGATGAAGGTGAGCAGCGCCAGGAACAGGACCACCCACACGCCCATGCTCTGTCGCTTCAACGCGGCTGGCTCGCCGGCGTACTCCAGGAAGTTGGCGATATCGCGCACGGTCTGGTCGAATTCCACAGGTGTTTGACGCCCCGGCTGCCCCAGCTTCAATGCCTCTACCGGCTTGTCGCCGGTGGCCTTGTCGGCCGGGCCGAATTGCGCCTGCTGCAGGCCTTGCAACTCCCATAGCGGGTTGGGCATGGAGGCGTTCGGAAACAGCTTGTTGTTCCAGCCCAGCGGGCGGGTCTGATCCAGATAAAACGACTTGAGATAGGTGTAGACCCAGTCGGTACCGCGCACACGTGCAATCAGGGTCAGGTCCGGCGGCGCCTTGCCGAACCACTTGGTCGCCGCATCGTGCGGCATGGTGCCTTCGATGTGTTCGCCGACTTTGGCGCCGGTGAAGTTAAGGTTGGTCATGACCTCCTCTTCGCTCAAGCCCAAATCGCTGGCCATGCGCGAATAGCGCAGGTACTTCAACGAATGGCAGCCGGAGCAGTAGTTCATGAACAACTGCGCACCGCGTTGCAGCGATGCGCGATCGCTCAGGTCATTGCCGGCTTGCTGCACCGCCCCGCCTTCGGCCGCCATCGCACCGCCAGCGACTAAAAGGCCGCAAAGCAAGGTGAACACGCGCGACCTCCATGACCTCACGTAGGAGTTAGTCATGGGTCGTCACCCGCTCCGGAACCGGCTTGATTTTGTCCAGCCGCGTCCACACCGGCATGGTGATGAAGAAGGCGAAATACAGGAAGGTCAGCACCCGCCCGACATAGGTTTCGTGCGCGTCGGTGCCGGGGCCGGAGCCGATCACGCCCAGCCAGACGAAGCACACCACCAGCACGCCCAACGCCAGCTTGGAAATCCAGCCGCGGTAGCGCACCGAGCGCACCTTGGCGCGATCCAGCCAGGGCACCAGGAACAGGATCGCGATGGCCGAGAACATCACCAGCACACCGCCCAGTTTGTTGGGCACTACGCGCAACATGGCGTAGTACGGCGTGTAGTACCACACCGGTTTGATGTGCTCCGGCGTCACCAGCCGGTTGGCCTCGGTGAAGTTGTCGTGTTCCAAAAACAGGCCGCCGAAGGCCGGCGCGAAGAAGATGATGAAGGCGGCGATGAGCAGCAGGAACCCGACACCTACCAGATCCTTGACCGTGTAGTACGGATGGAACGGGATGCCGTCGGCCGGCTTGTGCGCGTCCCAGCGGTTGCCCTTCGGTCCTTTCTTGATGTCCACGCCGTCCGGGTTATTGGAACCCACTTCGTGCAGCGCACCGATGTGCAGCACGATCAACAGCAGCAACACCAACGGCAGTGCGATCACGTGCAAGGCAAAGAAGCGATTGAGCGTGGCATCGCCGGGCAGGTAGTCGCCCATGATCCATTCGGTCAGCCCGTTGCCGATCACCGGAATGGCGCCGAACAGCGAGATGATCACCTTCGCACCCCAGAACGACATCTGTCCCCACGGCAGCACATAGCCCATGAAGGCTTCGGCCATCAGCACCAGGTAGATCAGCATGCCGAGAATCCACACCAGCTCGCGCGGCTTCTGATAGCTGCCGTACATCAAGCTGCGGAACATGTGCAGGTACACCACGATGAAGAACAGCGAGGCGCCGGTGCTGTGCATGTAGCGGATCAGCCAGCCCCACTCCACGTCGCGCATGATGTATTCGATCGACGCGAATGCATCGGCGGCGCTGGTCTTGTAATGCATCGTCAGGAAGATGCCGGTGACGATCTGGTTGACCAGCACCACGATGGCAAGGGAGCCAAAGTAGTACCAGAGGTTGAAGTTCTTCGGCGCGTAGTACTCGCTGATGTGCTTGCGGTACATGGGCATCAGCCCGGGCGCGCGCTCGTTGACCCAATCGAACACGCCGTTGGCGGTACGGACCAAAACATTGCTCATCAGGCAGCCCCCGTGTTTTTGGCCGACGCACCGGCATCGTCAGGATCGACGCCGATCACCAAGGTGTTGTCGTCCACGTAGTGGTGTGGGGGCACCAGCAGATTGATCGGTGCCGGCACGCCGTCGAAGACGCGGCCAGACATGTCGAAGCGCGACTTGTGGCAAGGGCAGAAGTAACCGCCCTTCCACTGCGGGTCGTACGGCTCGGGGCGGATTTCGGCGACCATCTCCGGCGAGCAACCCAGATGCGTACACAGCCCCACCAGCACCGAAATGTCGGACTTGATCGAGCGATATTCCGGGTTTTTCAGCACGTACTCCGGCTGCTGATCCTTGTTCTCGGACTTGGGGTCCTTGAGCCGGTCGTCCAGCGACGGAAGTGCGTCGAGCATGGCCTTGGAGCGCTTGACGATCCAGATCGGCTGGCCGCGCCATTCGAGGACCATGCGCTGGCCTTCCTGCAAGGCGCTGATGTCGGCGGTTACCGGTGCGCCGGCCAACTTGGCACGCGCACTGGGATTCCACGACTTCACGAACGGAACTGCAACGAATCCTGCTCCGACCGCACCGACCACGGCCGTTGTCGCGGTTAAAAACCGACGACGCCCGATATCAGCAGGTGCGTTAACCCCATCGTTGGCCATCCGGCTCTCCGATCTTGATTAGGTAGCGTGAGGCTGCCAACGGCTGGCGGGGGGTCCAGCCGCGATGAATCGACCGCAGTGTAGCGGAACGCTTAATGCACAGACAACGCAATGTACGCAGTCGGCCCTATGCGATGCAACGGCCGATGCAGACGGCAGCCGATCGGATGGAGTTCAAACAGCGTGGAAGGCGTATGGCTGTGACGAAAGTGCCCTTGCATCCGCTGCAAAGGCAATGCACGCGTGCGGTGGCTGCATGGGTATGGTGCAAGCGCAGCAGACACGATCGCCCGCGCCTCGCTGCGGCCACTGCAACCTATCGCGCTGATCCGAAAGCACTCGCCCTACCCGCTCTGCGCAGCGCCTTGGCAAATAGCGCCAAGAGCGGCGACCAACGGGGCAGCAGTCATCAGAGCAGTGGATCACGCAAAGCGGCGGTGCTGGTGACAGTCAGGAGCACCGGCCGCGCCCGCCAGGCGGTTGCATGGTCGTTCCGTCAGCCGGTTTAGTTGGCTGCAGTGGCCTGGCCACGATAGCGGCCGGCCAATACGCCCACGCGCTGCACGTAACGCTGGGTCTCACTGTACGGCGGCACGCCGCCATAACGGTCCACCGCGCCCTCGCCTGCGTTGTAGCCGGCAGCGGCCAGGGTCAGGTCGCCATTGAAGCGCTTCAGCAGCCAGGACAGATACTGCACGCCCCCGCGGATATTTTGCGTTGCATCATAGGCATCGCTGACGCCGAACCTGCGCGCGGTGCCCGGCATCAACTGCATCAGGCCTTGCGCGCCTGCGCGACTGAGCGCGAGTGGGTTGTAGGCCGATTCGGCGTGGATGATGGCGCGCACGATCGATTCTTCCACGCCGAACTCGCGCGCCGCCGCTGCAATTTCCTGCTGGTACGCGTTGGTGTTGAGTCGGATCGCACCGAAATTCACCCCGGGCTTGGCACCGCAGGCGTAGCAGGTTTCGATGAAGCTGTAATGGATGGTGCGCAGACCTTCGATGCTGGCGACCTGGCGCGGACGGGCGCTGGTGTAGTGGCGCACGCCGTCCTTCATATAGGAGTACACCTGCCCGCTGACGACCCGGCGCGGATTGGCCACTGCTGGCGCTGGCGGCGTGACGACCGAAACGGACGACTCCGGCAAGGCACGCGGGGCCGGCGCAGAAGCGACCTCGGCAGCGCGCCGTGACGGCTGGCTGACTGACTGGCTGATAATGGTGGCCGGCGCGCCGCTGTCGATATTGGCCATGCTGGGCGCAGGGCTGACGGACAGACGCGCCGCCGAAGGGGACAACGGCAGACGGCGGGCCGAACGGTCGGGGGTATAGCTGCTGATGACGCTGCAGGTGGCGCCGCTCTGACGCTTACTCAGGTAGCTGGTGATGCCGTCAGCGCCGACGCACTTATACAGCGTGCCGGCGCTGACCGGCGCAGCCGACAACGTCACGAGCATCAGCCCCAGCAATCTTGACATCCCCTTCATGCGCGGAGTGTCCCAGCTTGTCCAGGGCTTGCCAAGTGTCGGCCGGAGTTTGGGGCAGCCGACAAAGCGACTGCGGAGCTGCCAGGCGGGCGGGACCGGTGCCCGAAATCCTCAAGTCCCCATCTTGCACTCCGATGGCTAACTGTGTAGACCCACCACGTTGTTCAGTGGGATTCGGGTGATGGGGGGGCCTGTAGCCAAGGCCGGCTTGTGGTCGATGCCAGTTGTAGTGATGAAGCCAGCCCTGCAGCGCGTGGGCTCGCTGCTCGGAGTTGGCGTAGGAGCGGGCGTAGGCCCATTCGCGCAGGCTGGTTTGCACCAGTCGCTCAGCCTTGCCATTGGTGCGTGGGGTGTATGGGCGCGTGCGCAGGTGACGCATGCCCAACCGACGGACCAGGCGCCGGAAGCTACGCGATCTGTAGCATGCGCCGTTGTCGGTCAGAAATTGCACGCCCAAGCGCCGGTAGTAGCGCACTGTCGGCAACAGCGCCCTGCACGGCGCTGCTACCGCGCTCGTCCGGCTCGATGGAGCCGAACGCTAGGCCGGAGTGGTCATCGATGGCCGGATGGACGTATTCCCAGCCGATGCCATCGGAGGTGACCTGGCGATTGCCGGTGACCCGATGTCCCGGCTGTCGGAAACGCGCGAGCTTCTTGATGTCCAGATGCAGCCGTTGGCCGGGCAAGGCGTATTCGTAGCGGTTCTGCGGCGCTGCCGGCTGCAGTTCGGCCAAGCGGTGCAGGCCGGCGCGACGCAGCAGTCGGGCGATGGTGCTCGGGGCGACAGGCAGGTGCCCGGCGATCTGCCGATACGTCTTTCGTGAGCGGCGCCGCTCGATGACGTGCTGCACAATCTCCTGTGGCGTGGCATGCGGGCAGGAACGTGGCCGAGAGGACCGGTCAACCAAGCCTTGCGGAGCTTCCTCCTTGAACCGTCTGAGCCACTTGTAGGCCGTGCGGACACTGACACCGGCCGCATGCGCTGCTTCTTCGATGCGAAGGCCCTGAACAAGGATGCGGTCCACGAGCGGGGCTCGACCGCGCGGGCTCAAAGGGGCATGTTTATGCAGGTTCATCCGGGGCTGCTGGGGGCTGGGTTGGCTTCGCAACCCCCATCTTCCAGAGATGCCCCGGATGAACAACCTACCGAGAGATCACAGCTAGCGCGCCGCAGCCCACCTGACGACCGCTCGCTACGGTGTGTTGACCGCCCTCAGTGCGGCAGGCGGTCCAACTGCGTGCGCAACGCGTCCAGCGCCCGCGTCAAGGTGGAGAGGGCTTCGGCTGGCGCAATCGCATCGAACGGCAGGTCCAGCAACAACAGGTTGGCTGCCAGCGCCGGCATGCTCGGCGCGCCAAGACCCAGCCAGCAATGTGCGGGACCATCGGCCTGCAACATCGGCCTGCAACGCCCCCAGCCAGGGCGGGATGCGCGCGGCCAGTGCCTCGACCGTGCCGGCCAAACGCACCCGCGCGCGGCACGGAAACGGCGCTTCGCCGATCGCCTTGCGCAAGAGCTGTAGCGGCTCTTCGGGCAATGCGCGGGGGGCGAACCGCGCGCCAGTGGCGACCGCCTGATCGATCCGGTCCGCGCGCAGGCTGCGCCAGTCCTGGCGTTCGCAGTCCCAGACCAGCAGGTACCAGCGCCGCCCGTAGTTTGCCAGCAGCGCCGGCTCGACGGTGCGGGTGATGGCCGGACCCGGAATGGCGCCGATAGTCCAGCCGCAGCGCGGTCCGGTCGCGGCAGGCAGCGGCCAGCTGCACGAGCAGGCCCGCATCGACCAGCGATTCCGTTTCGGCAGCCGGCTGGCCATGGCGGCATGCGCGGCACTGGCGCGCTAGCCGCTGCGGCGCGCCAGCAGTGGGGCCAGTTTGGCCATCACGCTTGTCGCGGCGGCGTCCATCCCGCGCACCGCTGACGCGGCGGCGCGCAAGGCGACCGCCACGGTCAGCGCCTCGTCTTCTTCCAATAACAGCGGTAATGCCGCAGCGCCCTGCCCCAGCCGGTAGCCTCCGCCGCTGCCGGGCGTCACATGCACCGGGTAACCCGCTTCGCGCAGACGCTCGATATCGCGCCGCAGGCTGCGCGGATGGACGTCCAAACGCTCTGCCAGCGCCACGCCAGACCAGCTCCGGCCACCTTGCAGCAGGGAAAGCAGATGCAACAGACGGGCAGCAGTGGAAGCCATGGCGGCACCGTATTGCGGACAGAAGCTGTCCGCAAGTGGTCCGTAAGATCGTGATACCAGCCATCACACCACTTGCTTCGCCACCGCAGCCACCCTGTGGAGACCGCAATGTCCGACGACCGCCACCTCACCCTCTTCCACAACCCCAGCTCCCGCTCGTGGGGGGTGCTGGTCTTGTTGGAAGAACTGGGCGCACGCTACAGCCTGCAGCCCATCGATCTGGAAAAAGGGGCAGCAGCGCACGCCGGAATATCTTGCGATCAACCCGATGGGCAAGATTCCGACCATCGTTCACGGCACCAGCGTGGTCACCGAACAGGGCGCCATCTATCAGTACCTGGCCAAGCTGTATCCGGAAGCCGGCCTGTCGCCGGCCCCGGGCGATGCCGACCGTTGCCCCTACCTGCGCTGGCTTGCGTTTTAGGGCTCGGCCTTCGAACCGGCGATCATCGATCTTGCGCTCAAGCGCAGCGCGCCGCCGCGTTCGCTCTCGCCCTATGCCGACGCCGACACGGTGCTGCAGGTCGTTGATGCGCAGCTGGCACAGGGCGATTACCTGCTGGGCGGGCGCTGCAGTGCGGCCGATGTGCTGGGGGCGGCACGTTGGCCTGGATGGTGGATTTGGCCTGATCGACCCGCCCGCGCAGCAGGTAATCGCCCTGTGCCAGCTGCGCATCAACGAC
>NZ_JFAQ01000143.1 GCF_001304695.1 Xanthomonas axonopodis | reverse complement strand
ACGCGAGCGGATCAGGCGGCGGGTCTACCCCACCAAGGACGCCGCACGCGCCGAGGTGTTCGACTACATCGAGATGTTCTACAACCCTAAACGCCGTCATGGTTCAACGGAGGACCTGTCCCCTGTAGAGTTTGAACGGCGCTACGCGCAACGAGGGTCTTGAGTGTCTACGGAACCCAGGGCGTATCAATCCATACAAGCCTGATTTAATCAAGTGGTTGCCGCGCTATGACGGTAAGGTTATGTAATGAAGGGTGCTCATCATTTACTCATGCAGGCGGCAACATCTTGCCCGGGTTCAAAATCCCATCCGGGTCCAGCGCGGCCTTGATCGCGCGCATGGCGGCCAGTGTCGGGGCGCTGAATGCCTGTGCCATGAAATCGCGCTTGGCTACGCCGATGCCGTGTTCGCCGGAAAGCGTGCCTTCCAGCGATAGCACTAATGCGAACAGCCGTGGCAATGCAGCATGCCCGCGTGCGTCTTCGCTGGCATCGGCCGGGTCGTACATGATGTTGACGTGCAGGTTGCCGTTGCCGGCATGGCCGAAGGCGACAATGGGCAAGGCGAATTCGGCGGCAAGCGCTTCCACGCCGGCGACGAGTTCGGGGATGCGCGACACCGGTACCACCACGTCTTCGTTGATCTTGCCCGGCTTGATGGTGCGCAGGGCAGGCGACAAGGCGCGGCGCGCGGCCCACAGCTTGTCGCGCGCACTGCCATCGGCGGCCACGTCCAGGCTCAACACACCCTCGCCATCGGCCGCGTCATGCAGGGCTTGCAGCGCGTAGGGCAAGGTGTCGTGATCGCCGTCGGCTTCGATCAACAGCATGGCGCCGGCGTCTGGCACATCGCTGCCATTGCGGCGCAGCAGCGCAATCGCGCTGGCATCCATGAATTCCAGCATGGTGGGCGTGGTCGGTTGCGCCATTAGCCGCGACACTGCGGCAGCGGCGCTGGACGCATCGCGATACAGCGCGCGCAAGCCGGCTTGCGCAACTGCGCGCGGGGTCAGCTTCAAGGTCGCCTCGACGATGATCGCCAGGGTGCCTTCGCTACCGACCAATAGATGCGTGAGGTCGTAGCCGGTGGAATTCTTGGTGTACGCGCCGCCGCAGTGGATCAGCTCGCCGGTGCCGGTCACCGCCACCAGGCCGAGCACGTTGTCGCGGGTGGCGCCGTACTTCACCGCGCGCGGACCGCCGGCATTGGTCGACAGATTACCGCCGACACTGCAGATCTCCGCACTGGAGGGGTCCGGCGGCCAGAATAATCCGTGCGGCTGCAGCGCCTGTTGCAGGTCGCCATTGAGCAGGCCCGGTTGCACCACCGCGCAGCGGTCTTCCGGGCGCAGTGCAACGATGCGGTTCATGCGCGCCATCGACACCACCACGCCACCGGAAAACGGCACCGCCGCGCCGGTGGTGCCGGTACCGGCGCCGCGCGCCACGATCGGCACGCCGTGCGCACGGCACGCCTGCACGATCGCCACCACTTCATCGGTGTCGCGCGGCAACGCCACCGCGGCAGGCAATGCCCAGCGGCGCGAATCGTCTTCGCCATAGCGGCGGCGCGCATCGTCGCCTGTCAACCAGCCCTCGGCACCGAGGCGCGTGGCCAGCAGATCGGCCAGTGCAGTGGGAAGTACGTCGGTCATCGCATCTGATCCTGTGGTGTCGTGCGCTGGATGCATCTCCATCCCAGCACGGCGACGGTGAGCGGCAGCCAGACCCAGCGCAGCTCGGAGAGCAGCGTGTCCAGGCCGCGCGCGTTGAAAAAGCCGGTCGCGAATGGCGACACGCGAATGGGCCGCCACGGTGCGAACCAGCGCGTCTGGCTCCATGGCCAGCCCAGCGCAACGCCCAGGCCGCCGGAGGTCATCGCATCCAGCAGCGGGTGCGATGCGGTGCAGACGAACAAAAACACGGACGCCTGTACGGCATCCGCTCGCAACAGACGGTGTAATGCAACGCCGAGCAACGCCATCACGGCGGCAAACAGCAGCGAGTGGCTGGCACCGCGATGGCCGAACGCATCGGCGTAGGGAATGTGCAGCGCGAACGCCAGCACATCGGCATCGGGCAGCATCGCCGCCGCCATGCCGGCCGCGAGCAGGCGTGGCGAGATGCGGCCGCGTTCACTGGCGCACCAGAGCGCCAATGGCACGGCAGCTTGGGTCATGATGGTCGGCATGAAAACGTTGGCGTGAGCGTGGGTGGCGGTCAGCAATCGTCGGCGCGGAATGCGTCGCGGATCCAGTGCAAGACCGGCGGTTCGCCGCTGGCATCGATCACATCGAAGCGGCACGGCAGCGCGGCCAGGGCCGGGTGGGCGCCAAGAAACAGCTGCGCAGCCAGTACCAGCTTGCGGCGCTTGCGCCAGTCCACCGATGCCGCACCGCCGCCGAAGCGGTCGTCGCGCCGGTAGCGCACTTCGACAAACACCAGCGATGGCCCGTCGCGCATCACCAGATCCAGTTCGCCGCCGCGGTAGTTGGCGTTGCCGACCACCAGCCGCAGCCCGGCCCGCTCCAACAACGCGCGTGCGGCTGCCTCGACCGCCGCACCACGCTGCTGGCGCGCCGCCGGCATGGCTCAGCGGCCGTCGGCGATCGGGGTCGGGCGGCCGCCGCTGAAGGTGGACCAGGCCGGCGTGCGCAACACATTGCCGAAGCCATCCAGGTGCAAGGTGCCGGTGGCGCCACGCAGGCCGCCGTCGGTGCCGGTGGCGAGCTTTTCCAGATACGCCGTGATCTTCCAGGCGTCGTAGCCGAACGCGAACAGGCGGGCGGCCGGGCCGCGTGCGCTGGGCAGGGTGCTGGCCACCTGGCCGACCGCCGGCAGGCCCGACACGCCCAGGGCGGTCCAGGTTTCGCTCGGGTAGACGATGCCATCCAGCCCCAGATCGTCTTCGACCTTGCCGGTACCGGCCACCAGCTGCGAGGTGCCCACGCGCGATTTGCCAGCGAACCCGGCCAACGCCAGCTGCGAGGCCAGCGCACGCGCGGTGTTGCCGCGGACCGCCAGGAATACCGCGTCGGCGGTGCCGTAATTGCGCAGTTGCGCGCCGATGTCGCCAGGCGCATCGGCCACGCTGATGCTGCCGGCCACCGTGCCGCCGCGTTCGCTGAAACGGTCGCGGAAGGCCTTGATGGTGCGCTTGCCGTTGTCGTCGCTGGTGCCGACGATCAGCACGTTGCGGCGTTCGTGCGAGAGCAGGTACTCGGCGGCCATGATGCCGTCGTCTTCCGGCGCCAGCGAGAAGCCTGCGCTGCCGGTGGGCGGGGCCTTGTTGTCGCTGGGCCGGTTGAGTGCCAGCACCGGCACCGCCAGCTGGCCGCGCGCGAACAACGCGCTGACTTCGTCGCGTCCCAACGGGCCAACCACGTAATCCACCCCGGCGTTGACGGCCTTGTCGTAGGCGGCATTGGCACCGGCGGCGGTGCCGGCGGTGTCGAAGAACTGCACTTCCGGGCGGCGGCGGGTTTCTGCGTAGTAGCCGGCCAGCAGGCCATCGCGTACCGGCGCGGCGGCGGTGGCCAGGTTGCCGGTGATCGGCAGCAGCACGCCCAGCTTGACTGGTGGGCGGTAGCCATCGCGCTCGGCCGGCGGGCGCTTGCTGGTGTCGAAGCCCCATTGCGCGTCGCGCTCGAACGCGCGCGGCAACGCCAGGCCGCGGCTGATCAACGCGCGCCCGGCAAAGTTGTACAACGGATCGCCGGCCGGCAGTGCAGCGGTGCGGCCCTTGAAGGTGGCATCGTCCAGCGCGGCCAGCAGACGCACGATGGCGCGCTGGTTGTCGCTGCGCGCAGTGCCGGTGAGGCTGGCATCGGCGCGCGCCCGCGCCTCCGCGGCCCCGAACAGGTCGCCGGTGGCTTCCAGCGCCGCAGCGCGTGCCACCAGCCAGCGCGTCTGCAGCGGCTGGGTCAGCCCGTGGGGGCTGTCGCCCAGGGCCTGCAATGCCTGCGCGCCCTGCTTGTCGAGCACCGCCAGCTCGCCGGTGAGCAGCCCGAAGCGTGCGCGTTCCTCGCCGCTCAACTGGCGCGGGTTGACCTGCGCCAGCAGCGTGCGCGCACGCGCATCGTCGCCGGCGTCGTGCCAGCCGAACGCCGCTGCCGCCAGCAACCTGCTGCGCTGCGCACCGCTGGCACTGGCGGCTTCGGCTTCCAGCTGCTGCGCGGCGTCGCGCGGTTTGCCCTGATCCAGCAGTGCCAGCGCCGCGCTCTGCGTCGGCGAGGCGGTCGGCGTGACGCTGCTGGTGGCGCAACCGGCGGCCAGCATCACCATCAGCGAAAGGGCAGAGATCCTTGCAACACGCTTGTTCATTTCAGATCCATTGGACAGGGGCCGCCGGGGCGGACCGTTAAAAACGCTACGATTCTACCCTTTGCCCCCGGAAAACCGCTGATGACGTCCCCTGGAACCCTGCACGTGGTCGCCACGCCGATCGGCAACCTGGCCGACCTGTCGCCGCGCGCGCAGGAGGTGTTGCGTGGCGTGGCCGCGATCTGCGCCGAAGATACCCGCCATACCCGCCAGTTGCTCAGCCATTTCGGCATCGACCGCCCGCTGCTGGCCTTGCACGACCACAACGAAGACGCGATGTCCGAGCGCATCGTGGCGCGCCTGCGCGAAGGTGAGTCGTTGGCCATCGTCAGCGACGCCGGCACCCCGCTGGTCAGCGACCCGGGTTTCAAACTGGTGCGCGCCGCGCGTGCGGCCGGCATCAAGGTCAGCCCGGTCCCGGGCGCCTGCGCGGCAATCGCCGCGCTCAGCGTGGCCGGCCTGCCCAGCGACCGCTTCGGTTTCGAGGGATTTCTGCCGGCCAAGAGCGCCGCCCGCCGCGAGCGCTTGGCGCGGCTGGCCGGCGAGACCCGCACCCTGGTGTTCTACGAATCGGCGCACCGCATCGTCGAATCGCTGGCCGACCTGCGCTTTGCCTTCGGCGACGAGCGCCCGGCGGTGATCGCCCGCGAGTTGACCAAGTTGTTCGAAACCGTACTCGACGGCAGCCTGGCGCAGCTGCAGGCCAAGGTCGAAGCCGACGACAACCAGCGCAAGGGCGAGTTCGTGGTGATGGTGCAGGGCGCCGCCGACGCTGCCGAAGGCCAACTCGCCGAAGGTCGCCGCGTCTACGCCAAGCTCGCCGACCACCTGCCGCCATCCACTGCCGCCAAGCTCGCCGCCGAGCTGACCGGTGCGCCGCGGAAGGCCTTGTATGGCGGCTAATGCGGTCGTCGCAGGAGCTGGTGGAAGCGACGGTGGTTGGTCGGTACCGCCTCTCGCGCCCGGGTGCGCTCCTGCAAGGCAATGGCCACTGTGAAATCGCCGCGCCGTTCTGCGCGGCAGCGATAGCGTAGAATGCGCCCCGGCGGAGTCGGCCAGACAGTCGCGTCACTCGCAAGAGTGCCGAGGAAAGTCCGGGCTCCACAGGGCAAGGTGCCAGGTAACGCCTGGGCGGCGCAAGCCGACGGAAAGTGCAACAGAAAGATACCGCCTACGTCTCTCGTCACCCCTCTGCCGCCACTGGAACGTGCCGGCGATGCATCGCATCGCCAAGTGCGCCCGGAGGCCGCAGAGGGGTGGCGAGGGGCCGGTAAGGGTGAAATGGTGCGGTAAGAGCGCACCGCGAGTCCGGTAACGGACCGGCACGGCAAACCCCACCTGGAGCAAGACCAAATAGGGATCCATTGGCGTGGCCCGCGCTGGATCCGGGTAGGTTGCTTGAGCGCTGCGGTGACGTAGCGCCTAGACGAATGACTGTCCACGACAGAACCCGGCTTATCGGCCGGCTCCGCCGCCTTCGTTCGGGCGTTCGCCCTTCTCGAAGGCGCCCACGTTTCGTACCGCCGCAGGCGGTACAAAACGCGGGTCCCGCTCCGGGCATGCCACATCCCCGCGGCTGTCGCCGCGCCCCCTTGACTCAAGGGGGCTTGCAGGTAGGCATTTGGTCGAGGCTCTCGCTACGCGATTCGACTCCCTTCCACCGCCTGCGGGGGAAGGTGCCCGAAGGGCGGATGGGGGCACGCAATTCGCAACGCCTGCAGCCGCATACGGCGCTAGGTGTTTGATCCCA
>NZ_JFAQ01000142.1 GCF_001304695.1 Xanthomonas axonopodis | reverse complement strand
GTTCCAAAGGCAGGTCTTCCCACGCAATGCCCGTGCGCAGCACATAGACGATGCCGTTGAGGGCCTGCTGATCACTGACACGAGGTCGTCCACCTTTGGGGGAAGGCTTGACCTGCGGAATCAGTGGCTCGATGCACTTCCACAGCGCAATAGGGATCTCGTTGCGACGTGTCATGTCGGCAATGTTGCCGCCGACTCAACAGAATTCAAGGGTTTTGTTAGCCGCTCTAAGTATGGGTGGCGCGCTTATAACCGGAACGTGCGAGTGGTACATGCCGATTCCGCGCATCCGCCGCATCCGCCCGACGGTTGCGCTATAGGTTTGTTAGCCGCTGTCATTGCCTCAGTCCCAGCTTCGCCCGAGTTTCGGTTGGGACTTGACGAGGCTCCTCAGTGCGTTCACCAGGTCTGAGGCGTTACCCTTGTTTTCCTTGGCTGTCGCTACCACCATCATATGCACCTGCTTATTTTGCCTGATTGCCTCGAGAAAGTTCCCAACTTTGGTATCCACTACATTGTCTGCTTGTTCCATCGCACTCGAAGTCTGGGAAGGCACATGCACCATCTTCAGGGCAGCGCGCATGACGTCATGGGTGATCTCTGCACGCCGTCCTTCTCGCGTCACTGGGTTAGGTCTCAGCATGTATGGGGGCAATAATGGCCGACGTGAGCTAGATGGCGTATTGACATGATCTGAGGTCGCGACCGGGGGCAGCTGAGGCCGCAATATCGGCCGGCCGATGTCCGGGTTTTGTTGGAAGTAGTCTTCAACCTGATCTTCAAGCCTTTTCACGGCTTCCTCCAAGTCGTCGCCTCCACCAATTTGCACGCCAGCATGGACGAGTGTCCCTTGAACACGCTGCTGCATCAGGGACTGCAACGCCTCGGCTTGATCAGTCGGGATGCCTTCGACGTGGAGTGTCCTGCAAAGCTCGACGAGATCGTTGATTCTCGGCAACAAGTGCGTCTCGATCTTTGTGCGTACCTGACGCTCTGGTGTGCTGAATGCATATGCTGGCGCGGCCTGCGGCCGAGGGGGCCTTGGCCTATCGGTGAGCCCGGAAAGGCGCCGGTCCCCAGGTCTCGCCGGGCCTTGATTGGACTCGCCGGCCCTCTCTGCATCATCGTGATCCGGCGGAGAATCAGGAGATGTAAAAGAGCAGGAACATGTTAATAATTTTTTCACCGTTTTCATTGCGATGCCCCGTTGCCGGTCCAGGAGGTTAATAAACCGCCAGAGGCGACTGTGTTGATCGAGAACAAGAAGAAATAATGCGAAGGACGAACCTCGATTGTCGTAGGCCCGGTAGTCCATCACCATCGATGTGAACTCGCTGCCGTTATCGGTCTGGATGCGCTGCTGTAGGTCGCGTTGGTGTTGCAAGCAGTTCCGTCACTGCCGCCACGTCTTCGCCGGTGACTTGCTGATCCATTTTGATGATAAAACGTTCCTTCATGAAATTGTCCACGGCGGTCAGGGCGCGGAAGCGACGCCCGTCGAATAATGCACCGCCACGAAATCCATGCTCCAGGCTTCCCTTGATTAGGTCCAGTCAGGATCGTGCGCTCCAGCAGGTGTGCTGCAGCCGTGCGTCTGCTGGGCCCCGGTCTCGCCGAGTTTTCCAGGTCTGGCTGGCTAAAGTCATGGGAAGGGGGGGCAATCAAACACAAGTGCCAATTGAAATGGAGTAAGCGATGGGAGCATGCCGAGGCTGCCTGCGGGCGAAGATGGAGCATCCGTTCCGGCTGCTCAAGCGCAGTTCGGTTATGTCAGGGTGCGCTATTGCTGCGTGGCGAAGAACGCCACGCAGGTGCTGACGCTGTTTGCGCTGTCTAACCTGTGGCTGGAGCGACGCCACTTATTGGCTGCATTGGCACCCTCCCGTGGGGTTGATCGGACAGTCCTAAGACCCGACGAACGCACGCTATCTTCCAGGATCACGGCACTGGGCTGACCGTACACGCCTTGCGCCAGCGACTGGATCCAAATAAATGATGCGGGCTGTAAGTATTTCTTCGCGGCAGCGCGCGTACGCTATGCCCCAGAAGATGATGCAGCGGACGCTGGTGCGGTATCGGATCTTCTAAAGGCAAGCAAGCGATCGACCAATGCGCCCGCATCATCGCCAACGCCGCTGGCCGCCTGCCACAGGCCTGGTTCCAAGTTGGAAGGCTCCCACCTTGCCAACCGCAGTAGATCCTCGGCGAGCTGGTTGCTCTCATGCTCGTTCATCGGATGCTCCGCACGATCATGCTCATCGGGCATCGTGACAATATCGACAGCTCGCTTCATACAGTCTTGGGTCGTTCCCAGTGCGTGCGCTCTGGAACGGATGTTGTATCCATAGGCATAAGCGTGTGCCAGCCGCTGTACGGTACTCAGCGCGCAAGTGGTGGCAATACCGGCCAGTGTTGCGATCCCGGCATATTTTCCAAGTTGATCTTTCTCGTTGATATAGCCGAAAAATGCGACTACCGGTGGGGGGATAGAGGCCAGGCCAGTGAGAGTGGCACCGACGCCGGCGACGGTTGAGACATGGCCTGCAACCCGTTGCCGCGTTGTTCTGGTCGATGCTCTGCGTGCCGGTTGCTGCGGCAAGCCTTGCAATTGCGTATTTATTTGCTCGTCGCTATGTGGCGACGATGTGTTGCCGAGTTCGATCTCGGCAAGGCCGCTTTCCAGATCTATCTCTTGTCTTCTCACCGTAGGCGACATGGATGGCAACGCTGCGGAACGCATGGGATACCTCACCAGGAATGGTCGAGGATGCAATACTCTCATCGAACACCGCCGTCCTTGCTCGGGAGCCGAAAACGACGCGTGTGCGGCGAAGCTGGGCGGAAGAGGTGATGACAACGAAGGTGACAGAAGACACTGAGCGGTCAATTCCGATGGAATGCCCCAGCTTCTTAAGCCTCCACGTTTTGCGGCATCAACGTCATCTGCATGCGTACTGCGTCGGGCCATGTGCGCAAGCATGCCAGCGACCGTCGGGCCGGTCTCATCGGTCAGCGCATGACCATGGCCTCGCGGCCGATACGCGGCGTCGGGTAGGGCGTGTGCGTGCGTTTATCTCGCAATAGACAGCGCACGATTCCGGTGGACTCGCAGCGTAGTCCTGCCAGCCAGCTGGCCAATGTGGTCAGCGTGTTGAGCAACTGGTGTTGCAGGCCCTGTTATCGTCAGTGTTGCGGCGCAAACTTGCATTCGACTGCCCGGTTTACTCCGATCAGGCTTGATCTACACCAGCGATCACTGGCAGGGTTTGCTGGCAGCCCATGGCGTGATATGCAGCATGAGGCAGCGCGGCAACCGCCACGAGCGCGAAGCCTGCCCTTGGGGCACAACGCCCCGGGGGAGAGCTTCTTCGGCCTGCTCAAACGCAAGCGGATCGGGCGCCGGTGTCTGTTGAATGGGGCTTGCATTGAAGTGGCAGCAGGTGTCAGGGCGTGCATTTCATAGCAAGCCGCGCCGCTACCGTATGGTGGCGGGCTATATATGGGCGTTCGAGTGGGCCTGTCTGGCGGTGCGCGCCGTAAGCTGATCGCGATGGCGCCTGAGTGGACGGCATGGAAGCACACCTGCCTTGATATGCGACGGCCTGCATTGCCCCTCATTCCAATGATGCATTCTTCGCGTTTCATTTGAACGCTGTTGCAGGCACGGTGCAGCAGCTACCATCGGCCGAATCCCACGCTTCTTTGGTTCTTATGTCGGCTCCCTCTTCGCGTCCTGCGGCTGCGCCGCGCTGGTTCGTCGCTGGCGATCTCAATGGTTTCTTCGGCCTGGTGGTCGACAACCTCTCCATCCTTGGCTTCATTGCGGTGGCCTTGGTCGGCATCTTCCAGTTCCCGGCCGAGGTGGTGTTCCAGCGCATGTTCCCCGGCACTGCGTTCGGCGTGCTGGTTGGCAATCTGCTGTACACCTTGATGGCGCGGCGGCTGGCCGCGCGCACCGGGCGCGACGACGTCACCGCCATGCCGCTGGGTCTGGATGCGCCCACCAGCATCGGCATGGCGCTGCTGGTGCTCGGCCCGGCATTTGCCGGTTTCAAAGCGCAGGGACTGGACCCGCAGGCTGCCGCGATCGCCACCTGGAAACTCGGCATGGCCGCGCTGGTGGTGATGGGCCTGCTCAAGTTGGTGCTGTCGTTCGCAGGCGAAGCGGTGACGCGCGCGCTGCCGCGTGCAGCCCTGCTCGGTTCCATCGCCGGTATCGCGCTGGTGCTGATGGGCTTGTTGCCGCTGCTGGAAACGCTACGTTCGCCGGTGGCCGGCTTCGTCACCTTGGGCCTGCTGCTGTATGTGCTGCTCGCCAAGGGCCGCCTACCGACCAAATTGCCCGGCGTGCTGGTGGTGTTCGTGATTGGCACCGCGTTGTATTACGGGCTTGGGCTGGCGGGATTGGGTGCACCCGGCTTCGCCTTGCCGGCGTGGAATCCGCCGCAGATCGTGTTGCCGCTGCCGACGCTGGGCTTTATCGACGGCCTGCCGGCTACGGTGGCGTATCTGCCGTTGTTGTTGCCGTTCGGCTTGCTGATGGTGGTGGGCGGCATCAACGTCAGCGAGAGCGCGCGCACGGCAGGCGACGATTACCGCACCCGCGACATCCTGCTGGTGGAAGCCCTGGCCACGCTGGTGGCCGGCCTCTGCGGCGGTGTGGCGCAGACCACGCCCTACATCGGCCAGCCCGCGTACAAGCACATGGGCGCGCGCTGCGGTTACACGCTGCTGACAGGTGTGTTCATCGGGATCGGCGGCATGCTTGGCGTGATCAGCGGCCTGGTGCAATGGCTGCCGCTGGCGGTGCTGGCGCCAATCATCGTGTATGTCTCCATCGACATCACCACCCAGGCATTCCAGGCCACGCCCAAACAGCACGCCGGCGCGATGGTGCTGGGCTTTCTGCCGTCGGTCGCGTACCTGCTGACGATCAAGGCGCCGGGCTGGATTGCACCGGAGCAGCTGGTCGCGCTAACCACCAAGATCGATGGCCACGGCCTGCCGGAACTGGCAGTGATCTTCGCCTTAGGCAATGGTTTCATCATCACCGCAATGCTGTGGATCGCCACGGTGGCGGCGATGATCGACGGGCGCTTGCGACGTGGCGCGGCGTTCCTGCTGGTGGCCGCCGGACTGACCCTGTTCGGCCTGGTCCACTCGGTGGACCCACGCGGCGGCATCTATCTGCCGTGGTCGCTGCAAGGCCTGGCGCGGGTGATCAGCTGGCAGTTCGTCGGTGCCTATGTCGCGCTGGCGGCGACGCTGCTGTTGCTGTCGCTGCTGCCAGCGCGCAAGCAGTCGTTGCAGTGAAGTATCGGATGCGTGGCGTGCAGAGCATTGTGGGTGGTGCGTTAGTGCTGAGCGCTGGCGCCGCATGGACGGCGTCGTTCGACTGCAAACAGCCGGGTACGCCGGTGGAAAAGCGGCTATGCGCGGTACCAGCGCTCGGTCAGCTGCACGATCAGCTGGATGAGGCGTATCGCAGCGTGCTGGGCACCGCGCCGCGCGGCTCGCTAACCGCAGTACACGATCAGCAACGCGCCTGGTTGCGCCAGCGCAATGCCTGCGCGCAGGACGCCAAGATGGATGACTGCCTGCAACGCAGTTTGAAGGCCAGGGTCGACGCACTGGGCAAGACACGCGACGCCCAGCAGCAAACGCTGGACCGCATCATCGCGAGCATCCCGAAAACGCCAGCGGACGCTGCGCGCCAGTTGCAGGGCTACGACGCGCCGCTGGCCTCGGCATGGCTGGCGTATCTGCATCACTTCGTGCCTGCCGCAGGCGTGGATGTGGCGTTGGCGGGCGCGCGTTTTGAAAGCGCGCGCAAGGCGTTACGCAAGACTGACGATTTCGCAGCGTCCTTGCTCGACGATGTGGATGGCGCGCCTGCCATGCAACAGCAGCAGCGCGTGCTGACCTTGCTACGCATGTGGATCGAGCGCGAGGATCGTTCCGAGCGGCCGTACGTGCATTGATTCATCTTCGCCGCAGTAGGCGAGCCGGCCTACGACGCGTTCGGTCCACTCTATGGCTCGACACGCGACAGTTTCGCGCCGATCTGCGAGCCGCCCGGTGGGCTGTTCGCGCGGCCGAGCTGGAAACAGCTGGATGCCGGATTCGCCGGGCTGATCGAAGCCTTGAGCAAGGATGCGGGAAACATCCGCTACGCCAGCTACGCCGAGTGGCAAATCATCGCGCTGCGGGCTGCCGTCTCGCCGGCACTGTATCTGCAGCCGGAGTTGCGCAAGCGCTACGGCAACGATCCGGATCAGGCGATGCTGCATGGTCTAGCGACGACAGCGACTGGCCGGCAGCCGAGCGCAACGCCGTGCGCGCGCTGTTGCCCAAGGTGCGCGCAGAGACAGCGGCCTGGCTGGTAAGCGAAAAGCGCATGCCGGCCAAGCACGCCGAACAGGTCGCTGCTGCCATTGTCGCGGCCTGGGTGAATGCGCGACTGGATTTTGCAGGCTAACCGAAGTGGAGCGCAGCGCGAAGGTGCTGCCGGTGCGTTGCAGGGTCCTTGCCCGCCCACCATCGCAGGACATGCTGCAGGTACGTCCCAGTGGCTCCGTGGCGGCATCCATGCCGCCACCGGTCCCGCGACGGTGAGCGGGCAAGGACGGGTCGACACGGTCGGTGTGCATGGGTTTCAACAAATGAGGCAGCACATCGTTGGTTGCCGTGTCACTTAGGCGGTGACAGCATCGCGCCTTCGACCTCTCAGTTAGACGGGCCGACACCGTAAATCGATGGAACCACCACAGCATCCCATGGTCACACCCTGGATGTTGTCGATGTCAGGAGTTCCACGATGCAAAGCACATCCTCGCGCTGGCCGTGGTTGTTGGCGGTCCCATTGATCGTTGGCGCCGCGTGGTGGCTGTTCAGCGGCCCGCCCGATCCACAAGGCAACTTGCCCGCACCCATCAGCCGTACCGCCAGTGCTGTGGCCGCCGCGGTCAGCCCACAGCCGACGCCGGTCAATAGCGAGCCACGTCACCCGGTGTCGGCAGCATCGGCCGACGCTGCCGATGCTGCGATTCCTGCGTTGGCGCAAAGCGACGATGCCGCGTGGCAAGCGCTGCTGGCGTTGGTGCAGAACGATGACGCGTTGTCGATCGTGTTGCGCAAGCACCTGATCGAACGTGTGGTGGTGATGATCGACAATCTCACCCAACCCAGTATCAGCCACCGCGCCTTGGTGCTGCAGCCGGTGCCTGGCGAGTTGCAGGTGACCGGCGCAGGCGACCATCAGGTGCTCGATCAGGGCAATGCGGCGCGCTATGCCCCGTACGTGGCCGCATTCACCAGTTTGGATGCGCAGGCCATGGCGCGCAGCTATGTGCGCTTTTATCCATTGTTTCAGCAGGCATATGCGGATCTGGGCGCGCCGGATCGTTACTTCAACGACCGCGTCGTGGATGTGATCGACCACCTGCTGCGCACGCCTGCGCCGAAGCAGCCGATCGAGGTGCAACGCGACGACCGCGGCCGCTACCGCTACCGCTTCGTCGCCCCATCGCTGGAATCGCTGTCGGTGGGGCAGAAGGCGCTGCTGCGGCTGGGACCGACGCAGGCTGCCGCAGTCAAGGCGCAACTGCAGCAGATTCGCACGGCCCTGTTGCAGGGGCGCTGAGGCCGCTAGCGTCCCACTTCCCCAAGGGCAAAAGCCGCATGCCAGGCAGCTGCGGCCTCCGTACATAACTGCGTGCGTAGATGCGTGGACTCATACTGCACAGGGCGATCAACGGCAGCGGCTCTGCTGTGTAGTCGATAGCACCAATCAGCAACACGGCCGGCGCCACACCCTCATGCGGCGCCGGCCTATAGCGACCGTACGCAGCGACCCAGTCGCCGCGGCCTAAGCCGCATCCAGCTCGGGGTAATGGCGGAAGATGCCATTGGTGTTGAAGGCCACACGTCGTTCGGACGCCAGATAGGCCGCAATGCGCGGCCGCTGGTCTACCCGCTGGTGCAACGCCTTCAACCCTGGCAGTTTGTTTGCAAGCGTCGCCATGCGCGTGGGGAACATGTACTCCAGGCCGCTAACCAGCTGGAACAGCGATAGATCCACGTACGAATGCGTGCCGAGCAAATGCGTGCCGCCAGCGTGTTGCAATACCTGCTCGAAATACCCCAGGAATTTGGGCAGGCGGTTCTCGCGCAGGTCCCGCGCACGCTTGGCTGCTTCGGCTTGTTGGTCTTCGTAATACAGGCCGGTGGCAATCGGATGGTGGGTGTCGTGCACCTCGGCCACCAGATCGGCGATGGTCAGCTGCAATTGCAGCGCCTGTAGTCGCTGCGGCTCCGAATCTGGTACCAATTGCAACTGCGGCCCGATGAAATGCAGGATCGCTGCGACCTGTGCCACCACGACGTCGCCGGCCTTGAGGAATGGTGGTGCAAACGGCTGCGCGCCCACCTGCTCGCCTTGCAAAAACGCTGTCATGGCCTCGTCGCCCTGGATGCGGGCGACATCGGTATACGCCGCGCCAGAGTCTTCCAGTGCCAGTCGCACGAATTCGCCGCGGCCTTGCAGACCGGTCCAGTAATACAGCTGATAATGCATGCGCAGCTCCGCATTGAGGGCGCTGAAGGGTAGGAAAACGATGGCTAGATGGGCGTGAGCGATACGTCAGCAGGTTGTGACTCTGCGTCGGTGGCTTGGGCCTGCAGCCAAGCGAGCTTGCGCGCACGTGGCAGGCGCTTGAGCGCGCATTCTGCGCGCGAAGCGCTGGCGCGGTCCGGGTAGCGGTGGCTGGCGAGCACCTGCACGGGTGGATTGGCGCGCGTGTAACGCGCACCGGTGCCACGCAGATGGGCGTGGAAGCGCCGCTCCAGATCGTTGGTAATGCCGGCGTAATAGCTGCCGTTGCGACAGAGCAGCAGGTAGAGGTGCCAGGGCTTGGGAGCATCATCCATCCGCGCATTATCGCCACTCATACGCGATTACGTGATGCGCATTCCAGAGGTAGAGGCTGCCGCGTCGGCGAACCGCGACGCAAGCGCCGGAGCCAGGCGGTGCCCGCCAGGCCAGTGGGCGTGGATCCCGGCACGCCGGGCGAGCGTCCAGGCAGGGGCGCGGTGGTGTCGGGCCATCTAGCGCCAGGCGCAGCTTGGGCCGCGCCCGTAGCGGCTGCCACTCGCTGCGAAGCTGCTGCACGGACCGCAGTTGCAACAGAAGTCCGGCTGCGCGAAACGCCTTCGCCCAGCCCGCCAGGGGCGGCAGCGGCATATGAGCTGCCGATCTCCAGCACCGGCAAGCCTTGAAACCCCGCTCGGCAACCGCATCTGCACGGTATCGCCGGCGCTGCCGGCCACCTGTTCAGAGGATTTCCCCATGCGGATGGACAAGCTCACTTCGCGGTTCCAGCAGGCGTTGGCCGACGCGCAATCGCTGGCCGTGGGCCGCGACCACAACATCATCGAGCCGGTGCACGTGCTGGCGGCGCTGCTCGACCAGAGCGGCGGCAGCACGCGCCCGCTGCTGTCGCAGGCCGGCGTCAACGTGCCGCTGCTGCGCGAGCGGCTGGGCGAGGCGCTGGACACGCTGCCCAAGGTGTCCGGGCAGGAAGGCAATCTGTCGATCGGCAACGATCTCAATCGCTTGCTCAACCAGACCGACAAGCTCGCCCAGCAACATGGCGACGCGTTCATCGCCAGCGAATGGTTCGTGCTGGCCGCCGCCGCCGATGCCAGCCCGCTGGGCGTGGCATTGCGCGCGGCCGGCGGAGACAAGAAGAAGATCGAAGCGGCCATCGACAAGCTGCGTGGCGGCGAAACCGTACAGTCTGAAAACGCCGAGGAACAGCGCCAGGCGCTGGAGAAATACACCATCGACCTCACCGCGCGCGCCGAGAGCGGCAAGCTCGACCCGGTGATCGGCCGCGATGAAGAGATCCGCCGCACCATCCAGGTGCTGCAGCGTCGCACCAAGAACAACCCGGTGCTAATCGGCGAACCCGGCGTGGGCAAGACCGCCATTGTCGAAGGCCTGGCCCAGCGCATCATCAACGGCGAAGTACCCGAAGGGCTGCGCGGCAAGCGCGTGCTGTCGCTGGACATGGGCGCGCTGATCGCCGGTGCCAAGTTCCGCGGCGAGTTCGAAGAGCGCCTGAAGGCCGTGCTCAGCGACCTGTCGAAGAACGAAGGCCAGATCATCCTGTTCATCGACGAACTGCACACCATGGTCGGTGCCGGCAAGGCCGACGGCGCGATGGATGCCGGCAACATGCTCAAGCCGGCGCTGGCACGCGGCGAGCTGCATTGCATCGGTGCCACCACGCTTGACGAATACCGCAAGTACATCGAAAAAGACGCCGCACTGGAGCGCCGTTTCCAGAAAGTGTTTGTGGGCGAGCCGACGGTGGAAGACACCATCGCGATCCTGCGCGGCTTGAAGGAACGCTACGCGGTGCATCACGGCGTGGAGATCACCGACCCGGCCATCGTGGCCGCGGCGACGCTGTCCAACCGCTACATCACCGACCGCCAGCTGCCGGACAAGGCCATCGACCTGATGGACGAAGCGGCCTCGCGTATCCGCATGGAGATCGACTCCAAGCCCGAAGAACTCGACCGCCTGGAGCGCCGCCTGATCCAGCTCAAGATCCAGCGCGAGATGCTGAAGAAGGAAAAGGACGAGGCCTCGCGGCAGCGCCTGGCCGATCTGGAAAGCGATATCGACAAGCTCGAACGTGAGTTCTCCGACCTCAATGAAGTGTGGAAGTCGGAAAAGGCCGCGCTGCAGGGCACCACCAAGATCAAGGAGCAGATCGAGCACGCCAAGCTGGAACTGGAGGCCGCACAGCGCCGCCAGGACTACGCCAAGATGAGCGAGATCCAGTACGGCGTACTGCCGCAACTGGAAAAACAGATGCTGCTGGCCAACGAGGTGGAACACCACGATTTCAAGCTGGTGCAGGACCGCGTCACTGCCGAGGAAATTGCCGAAGTGGTGTCACGCTGGACCGGCATTCCGGTCAACAAGATGCTCGAAGGCGAGCGCGACAAGTTGTTGCGCATGGAAGACGAGCTGCATCACCGCGTGGTCGGTCAGAACGAAGCGATCAAGGTCGTCTCCGATGCGGTGCGCCGCTCGCGTGCCGGCCTGTCCGATCCCAATCGCCCCAGCGGCTCGTTCCTGTTCCTCGGCCCGACCGGCGTGGGCAAGACCGAGCTGTGCAAGGCGCTGGCCGATTTCCTGTTCGACAGCACAGAAGCGATGATCCGCATCGACATGAGCGAGTTCATGGAGAAGCATTCGGTCGCGCGCCTGATCGGTGCGCCCCCGGGCTACGTGGGCTATGAAGAGGGCGGTTATCTCACCGAGGCCGTGCGTCGTCGTCCGTACTCGCTGATCCTGCTGGACGAAGTGGAAAAGGCGCATGCCGATGTCTTCAACATCCTGCTGCAGGTGCTGGACGATGGCCGCCTGACCGATGGCCAGGGCCGCACCGTGGACTTCCGCAATACCGTCATCGTGATGACCTCCAACCTGGGCTCGCACCAGATCCAGGAATTGAGTGGCGATGGCAGCGCCGAGGCCTACACGCAGATGAAGGCGGCGGTGATGGGGGTGGTGCAGGCGCACTTCCGCCCGGAGTTCATCAACCGGCTGGACGACATCGTGGTGTTCCATCCGCTGGACAAGGCGCAGATCAAGTCGATTGCGCGCATCCAGTTGCAGGGTCTGGAAAAACGCCTGGCCGAGCGCGGCCTCAAGCTGGACCTGGACGATGCGGCGCTGGAATTGCTGGGCAGTGTCGGCTTCGACCCGGTGTACGGCGCGCGCCCGCTCAAACGCGCGATCCAATCGCAGGTGGAGAACCCGCTGGCGCAGCAGATCCTGTCGGGCCAGTATCTCAGCGGCGATAGCGTGCGCGTGTGTGCCGACGGCGGGCGGCTGGTATTTACCAAGGGCTGAACCCGCATGAGGGCAGATCGTTCCGCGGCATGTGGGGCGATCTGCCTGAGCTGTCATGCATTGCGGATGACACCACGAGCGACGTCATGACGACATCGGTTCCAACGCGACAAATTCGTGCCGTTTATGATGACGAGACGATCCGGGTCTACCGGGCGTATTCAGACCTCATTGCGGATAGCGCTCTGGAGCATCAAAAGTTCGTCAGTCGGCCATTCAAGATGGAGCGGATGACGTGGGTCAAGCCGTCGTTCCTTTGGATGATGTACCGCGCCGACTAGGGCTATAAGGACGAAGGCCAGAGGCGCATTCTCGCCATCGACATGACGCGCGAAGGCTTCGCGTGGGCGTTGGCGCACCGCTGCCCAAGCCATCCCGACCCCGGCATGCGTCATGAAGAATGGGAGCAGCGCAAGAGCCGTTCCCCGGTGCGGATTCAGTGTGACCCTGAGCGCGATCAGCCGCTACCGCATCGCGCCATCCAGATCGGGCTCAGCCAGGAGGCCGTCCAGTTGTATGTGAGCGAGTGGATTCGGCGGATCACCGACGTGACGTCGCTGGCGCATCGCATTCACGCGCTTGTTTGTGCCGACGATCTTTCCACAGCAAGCGACTTGCTGCCAGACGAAGCGGTTTACTCAATCGCGCTTTCGGCATAAGTGCGATGACGATCGCCGTGCCCGTTGCTGCCTGCCCCTTGCGCTGCAGTGGCATGCAGCGCGCATTTGCTACGCCCGTACCCTCATCCGCCGCTGCGCGCCAGCTTCTCCCCATGAAGTAGGCAATGTCTCGGTAGGAGAAGGCCAGCAGATGGTGCGTTACCGCTGAAGGCGCGTGGCAACGCGCCGGGCTTGGCCGGTTGTCGCAGACCTCGGAGGCGCCTGCTACCATGCGCGCCCCTGAGGTGACTGCCGGTTGGGCGGTGGTTTGACCGGGAATCCGGTGCGCGCATCGCCTTGGGCGAGGCGCAATTCCGGAGCTGTCCCCGCAACGGTGGGCGAGGTCAGATGCCGCAATACGCCACTGTGCAATCGCATGGGAAGGCGCGGCATCGGAGGCGTCAGCTTCCACTCGCGAGCCCGGAGACCGGCCTGACGGATTGACCCGGCACGCGGTGGGCGTGGCCTTGCTCGTCTGACGCTGCGCGCCGGACGCCTGGCCCGTTGCTGTTGCCGCCCGATTGCCCACGCGCGGGTTGGCGCGGTTTCAGGAGCAGCAGTTGATGTCCCTTTCTTCCGTTTTGCCGCGTCGTGCCGTGCTCGCCGTGGGATTGTCGCTGTGCGTTGCCACTGCGGCCCAGACCGAGGCCGCCATCGATCTGGACCAAGTCGTGGTCACCGCCTCGCGCACCGCGCAGACCCAGGACCAGACGCTGGCACCGGTCACGGTGATCGACCGCGCGCAGATCGAGCGTCGCCAGGTCAATTCGCTGCAGGACCTGTTGCGTGGCGAAGCGGGCGTGTCGCTGGCCAACAACGGCGGGCCAGGCAAGGCGACCTCGCTGTTCCTGCGCGGCACCGAGGCCGACCAGGTGGTGGTGCTGATCGATGGCGTGCGCATCGGCTCGGCCACCGCCGGCGGTGCGGCGCTGCAGGATCTGCCGATCGAGCAGATCGAGCGCATCGAAATCGTGCGTGGTCCGTTTTCCAGCCTGTATGGCTCCGAAGCGCTGGGCGGTGTGATCCAGATCTTTACCCGACGCCCGCAAGGCAGTTTCGTGCCGAGCTTTAGCGTGGCGGCCGGCAGCGATAACGCGCGCCGCTACGGCGCGGGCATTGCCGGGCGCAGCTCGAGCGATCTGAGCGATGCCGGCGGTTGGTATTGGGTGAACGCCGTGCACGACGAAACCGACGGTATCAACGCGTATCTGGATACCGGCTCCAGCGCCTACGATCCGGACCGCGACGGCTATCGCAACGATTCGTTGAGCGCACAGGGCGGCTGGCGATTCAATCGCCAATGGGATGCCGATGTGCATGCACTACGCGCGCAGAGCCGTAACGAATACGACGGTTCGGCATTCGGCGGCAATCTCAGCAAGGGCGTGCAGCAGGCCATCGGCGGCCGCGTGCGTTACGCGCCGAGCGATGCGCTCAAGCTCACTGCCAGCGTGGGCAGCAGCGCCGATCTGAGCGATGCGTATTACCAAGGCGCCTACGACACCCGCCGCAAGCAGGGCGCATTGCAGGCCGATCTGGACACCGGCCCCGGTCTGCTCACGGTCGGCTTCGATTGGCAGCGCGACGCGATCGCCAGCAGCGACACCTACGATGCCGACAGCCGTATCGACCGCACCGCATTTGCGCAGTGGCAGCAGACGCTCGGCAGCCAATCGCTACAGGCCAGCCTGCGCCGCAACGACGACAACAGCCAGTTCGGCGGCAAGACCACCGGCAGCCTGCTGTGGGGTTGGGATTTTGCCGAGCATCTGCGCCTGACTGCCAGCTACGGCACCGCGTTCAAGGCACCCACCTTCAACGAGCTGTATTACCCAGATTACGGAAACCCGCTGCTCGGGCCGGAAACCTCCAAGAGTGCCGAGCTCGGTCTGCGCGGTCGCTACGACTGGGGCACCTGGACGCTCAGCGCGTTCCAGACCCGTATCGACGACCTCATCGCCTACGACGCCTCGTTGGTGGATGCGACGCATCCGTTCGGGCAGCCGAACAATATCGATCGGGCGCGCATCCGCGGCGTGGAAGCGGGCTACGACACCGAACTGGCCGGCTGGACCGTGCGCAGCGCGTTGACCTGGCTTGCGCCGCAGGCCGATGGCGAGGTCAATCACGGCAATTGGTTGCCGCGGCGTGCGCGTCAGAGCGGGCGCATCGATGCCGACCGCAGCATCGGTGCATTCGGCATTGACGCAAGCCTGTTCGGATCGGGTGCGCGCTACGACGATCTGGCCAATACCGAACGCCTGGCCGGCTACGGCTTGCTGGATCTGCGCGTGAGTTATGCAGTGAACGCGGACTGGAAGGTGCAACTTGCCGCCAACAATGTGTTCGACCGCCAGTACGAAACCGCGCGCTGGTACGCCCAGCAGGGCCGCAATTATCTGTTGACCTTCCGCTACCAGCCGGCGTACTAGCAGCGGCTGACACCACCACTGCGCAGCCGCCGGATGGGCGCGGGTGGTGCCCGGGATCCGCCGGACCAGGCGGAGACGGCGGTTGCTCCCGCTGGACGCATTCACCTGACGATTGCGCGCTACATGTTGTCAGCCTGTCCAAGCGCGCCGCCGGCCCCGGCTGCGCGCAGCGTCAGCCGCGCAGTCGGCGCTTGCCGCTGCATGCAAGGACCGTTACGGTTTGCAGGGGCCGATCGTTTGCATGAAGTCTGCTGTGTAATGACCCACTGATTTCCTGCTCAGGTGTTACTTTCCCCGAAGGAGACACCGATGAGCGAAGTGATGGAAGAAGAGATCAAGCGCTGGACCGCCCGGCGCAAGTCGGCGCTGGTGCTTGAGATCATCCAGGGCAAGACGACGGTAGCAGCGGCCAGCCGGCAGTTCGACCTGCCCCCTGCCGAGATCGAGAACTGGGTTGAGGAGGGCAAGCGAGGCATGGAGAACGCCCTGCGGGCGAAGCCGGAGGACGTGCGCGCGCAGTACGAGCGGCAGTTGAAGGACTTGCAGCAGGCCTACGGCGAGGCGATGTTGGAGATTAGCGCCCGAAAAAAGCTGGCCTGCCTGCTGGGAAAGGACGAGAGCTGATGCTCTCGGTCCAGCAGGGCCTGAAGGACGAAGGTGTTTCGGTTCCGATGACCAAGTTGTGCCAATGGTTCGGTGTGGCACCTCGCACGACGTATCTACAAGCCGACCAGATCGCCAGCCAAAGTGACGCCGGAGCTGGCCGAACCGATCAAGAAGATGATCGAGGCGGAGCCGAGTTTCGGCTATCGCACGGTCGCTGCGCTGCTTGGCATGAACAAGAACACGGTGCAGCGGATCTTCCAGCTGAAGGGCTGGCAGGTGCGCAAGCGTGCCCTTGGCCAGCGCCCGCGCATTGAAGCCAAGGTCTCCCGCGCCGAGAAGCCGGATCAA
>NZ_JFAQ01000141.1 GCF_001304695.1 Xanthomonas axonopodis | reverse complement strand
GTGCTGGGCAATGTCAAACGTGCCATCAGCGGCACCTACCATGCGGTGCGCCAAGCCAAATATGCGCGGCGCTACTTGGCCGAAGCGGCCTATCGATTCAACCGTCGATTCGATCTGGAGCAGATGCTGCCGCGACTGGCGACGGCGCTGATGCGCTGTAAAGCTTGCCCAGAGCGCGTTTTTTGCGTACGGCAAGCAACTTTCATGGCTGAGGGATAGGGCTAATCAGGAATGCGAGTTCACCCTGTGTAGTACTCCAGAGCACTCGGTCCACCGCCGTGTGCGCGCTTCAACGCTCTTCCGGATTCCGTTCCACATCGATACGACCCTTAGCATCCAGGCGGCAGCCTTGCCGCAGAGCAAGCCAGGCAGTCGATCCAACGAACATGTCGCACACCTCGACGCCTTTACGGTGCCTGGTCCCGGTTCCAGGTCCCGAAAAAGAAGGCCGCGCATCAGCGTGACCTCCACATCGCGGCCCTCTCGTGACCGATCAGGGCAGGCCAGCTAGCCAGTCGTCGTCGGAGCCTTCGTTGATATCGGCAAAGAGCGGGGTGGAGAAGTAGCGTTCGCCGGTGTCTGGCAGCATCGCCAGGATGACGGCACCGGGCTTGGCACCTTCGGCCACGCGCAGCGCGGTGGCGACGGTGGCACCACCGGAGATGCCGGTGAAAATGCCTTCTTCGGTGGCCAGGCGCCGCGCGACGGTGATGGCGTCGGTGTCTTCCACGCTCAGGACCTCATGGGCGACCTCGCGGTTGAGCACCTCGGGCACGAAGTCCGGGGTCCAGCCCTGGATCTTGTGCGGCTTCCAGTCCTGGCCTTGCAGCAGGGCGGCGCCAGCCGGCTCGGAGGCGGTGATGCGCACTTCCGGGCGGGCCACGCGCAGGACCTCGCCCACGCCGGTGAGGGTACCGCCGGTGCCCCAGCCGGTGACGAAATGGTCCAGCCGTTGGCCGGCGAAATCGCGCAGGATTTCGGCAGCGGTGGTGTTGCGGTGGTAGGCCGGGTTGGCCGGATTGGCGAACTGGCTGGCCAGGAACCAACCGTGCTGCTCGGCCAGTTCCTTCGCTTTACGCACCATGCCGCTGCCGCGCTCGGCAGCCGGGGTCAGGATGACCTTGGCGCCATAGGCACGCATCAGCTTGCGGCGTTCGATGGAGAAGGTTTCCACCATGGTGGCGACGAACTTGTAGCCGCGCGCTGCGGCCACCATCGCCAGTGCCACGCCGGTGTTGCCGGAGGTGGCTTCGACGATGGTGTCGCCGGGCTTGAGCAGGCCGCGTTGTTCGGCGTCCAGGATGATCGCCAGCGCCAGCCGGTCCTTGACCGAGCCGCCGGGATTGAACGATTCGACCTTGACGTACAAGGTCACGTTGTCCGGGGCGAGGCGTTGAAGCTTGACCACCGGGGTGCGGCCGATGGTGTCGAGAATGTTGTCGTACAGGGCCATGGGGTCTCCGTCGGAATCAGGCTGCGTGGGCCAGTGTGGGCGTGTGGGGCGTTGCGCCGGGTGAGTGCGGCGGCGAGGCGCTCAGCGGCGCGCTGCCGAACCACTGCAGCGTTTGCGCCAGCGCCGCCACCTCGCCCAGGATCAGCAGCGCCGGTGCGGCCACGGCGTGCTGCCGGGCGCTGGTAGCCAGGCTGGCGAGCGTGCCGGTGATCACGCGTTGCTGCGGGCGCGAGCCGTTTTCGACAAGCGCAAACGGGGTGGAGGCTGCGCGCCCGGCCTGTAGCAGCCGCTGCTGGATGGCGTCCAGGCCGGCCACGCCCATGTAGAAGGCCAGCGTCTGCCGCTCCTGGCCGAGCGCCTGCCAGTCCAGTGTGTCCAGCGAATCCTTGCAGTGCGCGGTAATCAGGCGCAGCGATTGCGCGTGGTCGCGGTGGGTGAGCGGGATGCCTGCATACGCGGCGCAGGCGATGGCGGCGGTGATGCCGGGAATCACCTGGAAGCCGATGCCGTGCGCGCGCAGGAATTCCAGCTCTTCGCCGCCGCGGCCGAATACGAACGGGTCACCGCCCTTCAGCCGCACCACCCGGCGCCCGGCGCGGGCGTGTTCCAGCATCAGGGCGTGGACCTGTTCCTGCCGGGTGCTATGGCCGTGCGCCGACTTGCCCACCTCGATCAGCCATGCGCCGTGCCGCGCCAGGCGCAGGATCTGCGGGCTGACCAGGCGATCATGCAACACCACCTCGGCCTGGCGCAGTGCGCGTAGCGCGTGCCGGGTGAGCAGGCCCGGATCGCCGGGGCCGGCGCCGACCAGACTCACGCTGCCAGGGGCCAGCATGCCAACTGCGCCACGCGGTGTGGGCGCGCGCGCAGGAACCGTTGCGGACGCCGCAGGCGCGGCGTTGTGGGTCAGCAAGCGGTGGGCGCTCGCCGCATCACGCAGGGCGTCGTTGAGGGCTGCCGATTCGCTGGCGGCGATGGTGAGCCACAGCGGTTGGTCAGGCTGCGCCAGCCACGATGGGTCGAACCGCCCCGCCAACCAGCGCAGCTGCCCTGCCTGCGCCCAGTGCCGCAACTGCGCAGTGAGCTCGGGCGCACCCACCAGCGGCAGCGCACCGGCCTGCAGCAACTGGCCAGTGAGGCGTTCGGCATCGGCACCGCCGCCGACCACCAGGACGGCACGGCCACGCAGGTCGGCAAGCAGCGGGAACGCAGGAGTCACGGTTCGGCAGCGTCAAAGAGGGAGCGCAAGACCGTAACGCCGCCTTATAGCCGTCGGAAATGACTTCATCCATCCCAAAAATAGCGTTCGGTTATAAGCTGGCCGCAGAACTCCTCTACAGTCGAAGCCCTTGTAGCGCCTCGCGCTTTTTTGGATATAAGCCATGACGCTGACCCAACTTCGCTATCTGGTGGCCATTGCCGATGCCGAGCTGAACATCACCCTGGCTGCCGCGCGCGTGCACGCGACCCAGCCCGGCCTGTCCAAGCAGCTCAAGCAGTTGGAGGACGAGCTGGGCTTTCTGCTGTTCGTGCGCAAGGGACGTAGCCTGGATGCAGTGACGCCGGCCGGCGTGGAAGTGATCGAGCGCGCGCGCGCGGTATTGTCGGAGGCCAACAATATCCGGACCTATGCGGCCAACCAGCGCCGCGAAAGCCAGGGCCAGCTGACCCTGACCACCACCCACACCCAGGCGCGCTTCGTGCTGCCGCCGGCGGTGGAGCAGATCAAGAATGCCTACCCGCAGGTGAGCGTGCATCTGCAGCAGGCCGCCGAAAGTGCGGCCCTGGATCTGCTGAGCCAGGGCGATGCGGATATTGCGGTGGTCAGTACCGCCGGTGGCGAGCCGAGCGCCGGCATCGCAGTGCCGCTGTACCGGTGGCGGCGGCTGGTGGTGGTGCCGCGGGGGCATGCATTGGATCACCCGCGCACGGCGCCGGACATGCAGGCGCTGGCCGAGCATCCGCTGATCAGCTACGAATCGTCCAGTCGGCCGGGCTCCTCGCTGCAGCGCGCGTTTGCGCAGGTGGGCCTGGAGCCGAGCATCGCGCTGACTGCGCTGGATGCCGACCTGATCAAGACCTATGTGCGCGCAGGGCTTGGCGTGGGATTGGTTGCGGAAATGGCGGTCAACGCCTTCGACGAGGATCTGCGCGCCTGGCCGGCGCCCGCGCCGATTGCCGAGTGCATCGCCTGGGCGGTGCTGCCGCGCGACCGCGTGCTGCGCGACTACGCCCTGGATCTGGTGCATGTGCTCGCGCCGCAAATCGACAAGCGCGATCTGCGCCGGGTGCTGGACGGCAATCAGGCGCCGAACTGGCCATTGCCGCCGACCTGGGAATCGCTGACCCAGACCATCACCAGCTGAGCGGCACGATGACCGAGCCCCTGCGTCCTCCACTGAGCAGACTGTGGTCGTCCGAGCCGGACGGCGGCATGTCGCTGCAACTGTCGGCCAGTATCGAGGGCCGCGAGCATGAGGTGCTGACGGTGCTGGCCGACCCGCGCGACGAAGCGTTATGGGTGGCGGTGCAGGCGGGCAGCATGCGCGTGCAGATTCCGCTGGAAGTGCTGCGCAAGGCGCTGGACGTTGCGGCCGAGGATGTGCATTCGGCGAAGTGGTTCGCGCGCCAGGATGCGGATGCGTCCGACGTCTGAGGCCGGGATATAGCGTTAGCACACTGTCGCGAGCAGTCGTCAGGCGGCGGGGACGGCGCATGCGAGCCGGAGTGGACGTGCGCGCATGTTCGTTCCAAACATTGGCTGCCCGGCCGTGTCATCGGTGCGTTCGCGATGACCTCGGTGCTGCGTTGCAGCGCAGTTGACGCAGAAAAATGTCAGCAAGATCAAGGTGATGCGCGCGTGCCCGGCTACGCATCACCGTGGGCTGTGGGTGATTTTCCCTACCCGTGTCAGGGCGACGCAGTCGGCGTCGACCGGGCATATCAAGTTGCGCGCTGCGTTGTCGAAAACCCTTATAGCAACCATGACACGACACTCTCGGACGTCTAGGGGTGGACGGCGCAGAGCTGGCGATGCAGGGGATTGCATTGCCGGTGTGTTTCGCGGTGTCGTGGACCGGTTGCTAGCGCTGTCGCATCACTGTTGCACGAGGCTGTGCACCGAGCGGCTGGCGCATCCGGGTCCCTGGGGAGAGGCCCGGCATGCTTGGCGGCGGACCCGGGTCGGGAGCCTGGGTCCGCCTTTTTTTGTGTTTCGCAGTAACACATCGGTTGAAGATGCGACAGCGCCGAGACGTGCCGTCTGGGCTGCAGGCGGTGCGCGATCAGCGCCGGTGCCGGATTCGTCCATCTGCGGCGAGTTGCCGGGTCTCAGCGGTCGCCGCTGAGGCGTGCGTTCGCGTGGTGTCGAGTGCCGGTAGCTGCAACGTCGGCTCGGCGGAATGCGCGCGCGCGTTTTGGTCTGTCCACAAGGGTGCCCCAACCGGTCAGACCCAGGCGTTCGCCGCGCAGTGCCCGAACACGTTGCGAGCCACAAACCCTCAAGCCAATGGAATCCGCACCGAAAAACAGCTGCCGCCTTGCGGTCGCGCACGCACCTCCACTTCGCAGCCCAATGTCTCGGCTGTGCGATGCACGATCCACAGGCCGATGCCCAAACCGTCGCTGCGGGGATCGGCCTGGCGGAACGCCTGGAAGATCTGCTCGGGTTGGTCCATGTTCAAGCCGATGCCGCTGTCGATGATGTCCACTTCCGCAAAACCGGGGCGGCGGCGGGTGCCGACCAGCACGCGGCCGCGTTCGGTGTACTTGACGGCATTGCCGACCAGGTTGCCGATCAAGGTGGTCAGCAGTGTGGGGTGGCTGCGCACGCGTAGCGAGGTGTGCACATAGCGAAGGGCCAGGTACTTGTCGATGGCCGGTTGACGCCACACGCCGAGGACCGAATGCAGCACGTCTTCCAGCTGCAGCGGCTGCAGGTCCGGCATGGCCGCTTCGCTTGCGGCGGCCAGCGTGGCCAGCTCGTCCAGGCTGCGGCCGACCAGGCTGATCGCATCGCGTGCGGTCACCAAGGTCGGGATGGAATCGACGTTGGCGTGCCGGCGCATCTTGTCGATGGCGTAGGCGGCAGTGCGCAGCGGAGTCTTCAGATCATGCCCGGCGATGGCCATCAGGCGGCTGCGGTAGCGATCCGATTCCTCGGCGATCGCCAATGCCCGGCGCAATTCCAGCTGCGCCATGGTCTGGCGTGCCAGTGCGCGCAGGGCTTCCACCTGCTCGTCGGTGAGCTGGCGCGGTTTCCGGTCCAGGACGCAGACCGTGCCAAGTGGCAAGCCGTCGGGCGTTTTCAGCAAGGCGCCTGCGTAGAAATAGAGTGGTGCTTCGCCGGTGACCAGTGGGTTGCGCGCAAAGCGGATGTCTTCGCGCGTGTCGGGCACCACCAGCACATCGTTGTCGAGCAGCGCATACGCGCACATCGACTTGAACAGCGGGGTCTCGCGCTCGCCCATCCCGAGCTCGCTCTTGAACCACTGGCGGTCCGCATCGACCAGGCTGATCAGCGCGATCGGCGTCTGGCAAATGATCGAGGCGAGCCGGGTGATGTCTTCGAAGGCCGCTTCGCGCGTGGTGTCGAGAATGCCGTAGCTGCGCAGCGCCTGGAGACGCAGTGCCTCGCTGGGGGGCTTGGGTGCGCAGGGCAGCGGTTCGGCCGCTCGATCGGACAGGACGGTACTCATGCGCGCAGCTACAGGGTGGAATTGGCAAGCATAGAGCATGCCAAGGCCCGTCATGTGTCTGCGGTCACGAAGGAGGAACGAAAGTGTGACTGTCGCCCAGGACAGCGGCTCGCGGGCGATGTCGGTGTGCTGCAGGGCTTGGGCTTGGGCTGCGGCGGCAGGCCCATCCGATTGTGGCGTGCCGGCCCCGGCGCATGTCTGCGCGCTGGTTGTCCGGGTGTGACCGGTCCAGCCAGGTGCGACATCCGGTCGCGCATCGGCCGCGATCATCGCCCCGGCTTGCGTGGCGGCTTACACTTCGACGCATGCTGCGTTTGTCCCGTCGCCACCGGTTGTTGCCCCTGCTTGCCTGTCTGGCGGTGGCGCTGATGCTGGTCGCTCCGCTGATCAGCCGCTGGAGCCAGGCGCAGCTGATCGAGCCGATATGCATGGGGGCTCCGGCACTGTCTGCAGCGCGCGCGCTGCATGCCGGTCATCGAACCCCGCCGCCCGGTATGGCTGCCGACGCGCACTCCGGCGCCGTATCGAAGACACAGCACGCCGGCACCCACCACGCAGCGACGCACGGCGAAGCCTGCGATTACTGCGTCTTGGCCGTACGGCTGCTGCCATTGCTCATCGTGACGTTGCTGTGCCTGTTGCAGCTGCGGCCGATGCCGGCTCCGGCACTCCCCCAGGCAAGCGCACGCTCGGTCTTTCGATGGGCCGCACTCGGCGCACGTGGGCCACCGCTTGCCGCATAAGGTGGCCCCGGTGCGGGCGTCCATGCAGCATGCCTCGTGCGCGCCTGAGGTTTTCGGCGTCGCTGCCGGGCATAGCGGGCGACCCGCTTCTTACTTCTCGAGTAATGCCGATGCGCGCCGCGATGGTGGCAGCGCACGGCTGTGTGGCCGTGCAGTCACGGCGAAGGGTTGGTCATGCGTTTGCGGTTGTTGAAAACGATGTGGTATGCGCCGTCGTTGGCGCTGGTGTGGGGGCCTGCGTGCGATGTGCAGGCGCAAGACGCGGCACTGACGCTGGGCCAGGTGCAGGTGAGCGAACACGCGCAGCGCAGCCCGAGCACGGCGCGCGTGCTGAGCTCGGTGGATGTGATCGGCGGCGAACTGCTGCACGATCAGCATGTGGACTACAGCTGGGAACTGCTGATGCGCGCGCCCGGGGTGCAGCTCACCCAGTTCCGCATGGGCACCGATGCGGGACGTTTTTCGTTCCGTGGATTCAATGGCGAGGGGCGCATCAATGCGGTCAAACTGCTGATCGACGGCATCCCCAGCAACGACAATGCCGGCGCCATGCCGTATCTGGATGCAGTGTTTCCGCAGGACATCAGCGCCATCGAGATCGTGCGCGGCACCAACGACGCGCGCTATGGCTTGAATGCCATCGCCGGCAGCGTGGACGTGCTCACCCGTACCGGCGGCAACGACGGCCGCTTGAGCGTAACGGGCGGCAGCTTCGATGCGCGCGAGGTGCAATTGGGCAAAGGTTTCGAACACGGCCCCTGGAGCCAGAACTATGTGCTGGCCTGGCGCGACTCGGACGGCTATCGCGATCATGCCGACGCGCGCAAACGCAGCGTGGCGGGCAAGTGGTTCTACACCGACCCGGACGGTGCATTCCGCGCAGGGCTCACCACGCGCTACTACGACAACCATGCGCTGGAAGCCGGCTACCTGGATGCCGCCACCGCGCGTGCGGCGCCGCGCAGCTCGCCGGACTATGCGCAGAACGACCGAAGCGAGCGTCGCCTGCGCCAGACCGCGTTGCATGCGGACGGTGCGCTCGGCGAGCAGGCGCAATGGAGCGCCAAGGCCTACCAGAACGACTACCGCAATCAACGTTGGGTGCGGTTTTCTGCGGCCGGGCTGCAGCAGGAACGCGATACCGACGAAACCCATCGCGGGCTGCTGCTGCGTAGCAACTGGCAGCCGGACTGGGGCGCGCTGCAGGCCAACCTGGAAGCGGGGGTGGATGCGCAGTGGCAGGAAAATCAGTCGCAGCGGTATCGCACTTTAGGGCAACGCTGATCA
>NZ_JFAQ01000140.1 GCF_001304695.1 Xanthomonas axonopodis | reverse complement strand
CGGGACTGAACACCTAGCGGTGCGATGTGCCGTGGAAATGTCTGCGCATGTCGCCATCGCCCTGCCGTGTGCCAGGCGCTCGATTGCGTGTTAGCCGTGCCAAACAGACAACGACCTCCCGAAGGAGGTCGTTGTGACAACACGTGCATCAGGACAGCGTGCTCAGAAGCGCTGGGTGTACTGCAGGTAGCTGTAGCGTCCCGGGATGGCATAGGCCGGATCGAACGAGTTGGCCGAGGCGCTGAGCGCGACCGGCGGGTCGCGGTCCAAGACGTTGTTCAGACCCAATCGCACGGTCGCATTCCATGGAAGCTGGTAAGACACTTGCATATCGTTGAACGCAGTCGCCGCAACGTGGCGATAGTTTCCATTGTCGTCCAGTTCCGAATCGTAGTCCTTCATGCCCGAGTAGTAACGCACGGCCCAGTTGGCGGCCAGATTGCCGTAGCTCCAGTCCAGGGTGAGCGTGCCGCGGGTGCGCCAGTTCGGCTTATTGGTGTGGTAGATGCCGTTGTAGCTTTCCCACGCGGAATTGTCGTCCTGCTTCTGCTCGTTGACCGCCACGCAGGTCGAATCCAGCGTGAGCATGAACTGGCCGATTGCGGTCTGTGGCAGTTTGTAACGTGCAGTGAAATCGTAGCCTTGCATGCGTTGCTTGCCGACATTCACCGGCTGGATCACCAGGCCGGTGATGGCGCCTGTCGCGTCGCGGGCCACCAGATCGCAGAACGCCGAGACATTGAACTGGTAACACTGCGACAGGATCTGATTGGCGCTGAATTCGGTGATGGCGTCGGTGATCTCGATCTTCCACCAGTCCAGCGACACATCCAGGCCTTGCACCGAGGCAGGGCTGTAGACAAAATCAAGCATGGTGTTCTTGGATTTTTCCGGTTGCAGATTGGCGTTGCTGGTGTAGGTGAACGGACAGATGGTCTGGCCGGAGTTGCCGCTGGCGCTATTGTATTCGGCAACGTAATTGGCAGGCACGCCGCGGGCTGCGCATGTGGCCGCAATCGCGCTGGTGTAGGAGGTGCTATTGGTCGAGCAGAGATCGGAATAGGTATCGAAACTGTCCGAGGCGCCCAGATACAGATCTTCGATCGACGGCGCACGGAAACCGGTGGCGTAATTGCCGCGAATCAACAGGTCGGCGACCGGCTTCCACTTGAAGCCGAACTTGCTGTTGGTGGTGCTGCCGAAGGTGTTGTAGTCCGAATAGCGCACTGCTGCGCTCAATTCCAGCAACTGCGCACTGGGTACGTCCTTCAGCAGTGGAATGGCCACTTCGGTGTAGTAGTCGTTGAGCGTGTACGAGCCGGAGGTGGGCGTGAACGAATTGCCCGAGGTATAGCCGGCCGAGATCAATGCATCCGGTGAGGAGAATCCGCTTTCCTCGCGGTGTTCGACGCCGGTAGCAAAACTCATCCAGCCGGCCGGCAGCTCGAACAGGTCGCCGGTGAGGTTGGCGGTGAAGCTGCTGTTTTTGTATTGGTACGTGTTGTGCGCAGTGAACAGGATGTAGTCCAGCATTTCCCGGGTCACGCCACCGGCCGGCGACAAGGGGCTGAACGGTACGCAGCCGGTAATGACCGCGCCGCCGCTGTCCAGGCACGCCAGGGTGCCATTGACGATGCCGGATGCACCGAGCGCATTGCTCAGGTTGAGCAGATTGACATCGCCATACTGGGTTTCGGTCTGGTCGGTCTGGTTGTGCGCAAAGCCCACATCCCAACTGAACTGTCGGTCGGCGAACTGGAAGTCGCCTTCCAGCCCGGTGTACACGTGCGAGGTCTTGACGTCCTGCTGGTAGGTGCGCGCGAATTCGGTCAAGCGGTGCGACCAGCCCACATCGCGCCCGTCGCCGCCGTAGGCCGTGTTGTACGGGTTGTAGTAGCTGTCGCCGCTCAACAGGATGCCGGTGTTGACCGAAGCCAGCGGAAAGCCGGCCAATTGCTGCGACGACTGGCGGCGGTTATAGAGTCCATCGAACTTGAAGCGCACGTTGTCGGTGAGTGCGTAGTTGCCCTGCACGTACAACGCGTCGCGCTTCTGTGGCGTAACCAGGTAATTGTCCTTGGCGTAGTTGTAGCCATATTCGGATGTGCTGAAGGCGGTGTACTGGTCCAGGCCGTAGCGCGGATACCTGCTGTCGCGGCTCGCGGTGGCATTGTCGGGCAACACCGTCCAGGCGCCGCTGGTGCCATTTGCACGGAGGCGGCCGCTTGCCGAGTAGCTGCTGTAGGCCGACGAGCCCGCTCCGTACACCGGCTCGGCGGAGATCTCCCGGTCGCCTGCCATCACCGCATCTTCCTTGACGCTGGACAAGCCGATGACCAGATTGCCGCGCTCGCTGGTGGCGCCCACGGTGGCGTCGAAGGAAGTGCGCTGACCGTCGCCCTGGCCCTATTGGCCAACGTAGGCGTTGACTTCGGCACCATCGAAATTGGTACGGGTGATGATGTTGACCACGCCGGCGATGGCATCGGAGCCATAGATCGACGAGGCGCCATCCTTGAGCACTTCCACGCGCTCCACGATGGCCGAGGGAATGGTGTTCAGATCCACCGAGCCGGACAGGCCAGAGACCCAGCGCCGGCCGTTGACCAGCACCAGCGTGCGTGAGGCGCCCAGGTTGCGCAGGCTCACCGTGGCCGAGCCGTCGCCGCCGTTGTTGACGGTGCTGTTCATCGTTGCACCGTTGGAGGGGATGCGCTTGAGAACATCGGCGACCGAGGTCAGGCCCTGCTTTTCGATGTTCTGGCGCGTGAGCACCAGCAACGGTTGCGAATTTTCCACATCGACCGAGCGGATGCGCGAGCCGGTGACTTCGATCTTGTCCAGGTTGGTCGGACTCTTGTCGGTCTGTTCCTGGGCGATGGCGCTCGTGCTGACGCACAGGCTGATGGCGATCGCGAGCGAGCCCCGACGCATCGTCGGGTGGAGCGTTGTCATAGTCATAAGTACGGCGGTTCCCGGTAGAGGAGGAGCAACAGCGCGATCCCCGTGAATGACACCTGCATGCGTGCGGTGTCTTCGGCACGTCACGCAGGCTTAGCGGGAATTTAACGAGCGGGTTTCGCCGACGTTTTTCGCCAATCGGCGCCTTGTTGCGTGGCCACGCGCGCAATGCAGCGGCGCGCCATGCAATGCCTGCGCAACGCCGGGCGTGCGCTGCAGCGACGTGAGATGACCTGCGCGGACATATGTCGCCGCCGAACGCGACAACCTCGCTGCACGCAACATCAGGCCAGTGTGGCCGCTGCGCCAGCGCGGTATGCCCAAGGGGTTGGCTCGGCGCCGTGCGCGTTGCGGGTACCTGGCAAGGTTTGTTTCGCTGCGCAGGGTGCGATGTGGTTTAATCGCCGCCGAAGTGGGGGTACCGCAGCGTGCTGCGGTTGAGATAGTCCCTTCGAACCTGATCCGGCTGATACCGGCGTAGGGAAGCTTCGTCAGATGCGATGGTTCGTGCGTGCACGGGCGATCCGCATCGAGCGCCGCCGCTTCGTCCGCACTGCGACTCCTTCGCAGGGCCAGCACACAGGACGAATGCCATGAACGCCGCGCCCACCGTTTTGCAGCAACAAGCCCAGTCGTTGTCGGAGGCTGTCACCCAGCCGATTCCCGGTTCGCGCAAGATCTTCGTGCAAGGCTCGCGCGCGGATCTGCAGGTGCTGATGCGCGAGATCGCGTTGACGCGCACGCCCACCTTGTTCGGTGGCGAAGAGAATCCGCCGCTCAGCGTCTACGACACGTCCGGGCCTTACACCGATCCGCGGGTGGCGATCGATCTGGCCGCCGGTCTGTCACCTGTGCGTGCGCAGTGGATTGCCGAGCGTGGCGACACCGTCGCCCTGGACGGGCTGAGCTCCAGTTTCGGGCGTGGCCGCGAGCACGACGCGCGTCTGGATGCAGTGCGCTTTCCGGCGCGGCGTCTGCCGCGGGTGGCGCGCCAGGGAGCCAACGTCACCCAGATGCATTACGCGCGCCGCGGCATCATCACGCCGGAAATGGAGTACGTGGCGATCCGCGAAAATCAACGCCTGGAAGCGGTGAGCGATGCAAGCTTGCGCAAGCAGCATCCAGGCCAGGCGTTTGGTGCCTCGATCCAGCAACGCATTACACCGGAGTTCGTGCGCGAAGAGATCGCGCGGGGCCGCGCGATCTTGCCCAACAACATCAATCATCCCGAAAGCGAGCCGATGATCATCGGCCGCAATTTCCTGACCAAGATCAATGCCAACATCGGCAACAGCGCGGTGTCTTCGGGCATCGCCGAAGAAGTGGAAAAACTGGTGTGGTCGATTCGCTGGGGCGGCGACACGGTGATGGACCTGTCCACCGGCAAGCACATCCATGAGACGCGCGAGTGGATCATCCGCAACTCGCCGGTGCCGATCGGCACGGTGCCGATCTATCAGGCATTGGAAAAGGTCGATGGGCGCGCCGAAGAACTCACCTGGGACATCTTCCGCGACACCTTGATCGAACAGGCCGAACAGGGCGTGGATTACTTCACCATCCACGCTGGCGTGCTGCTGCGCTACGTGCCGCTGACCGCAAAGCGCGTGACCGGCATCGTGTCGCGTGGCGGTTCGATCATGGCCAAGTGGTGCCTGGCGCATCACAAGGAGAACTTTCTCTACACGCACTTCGAAGACATCTGCCAGATCATGAAGGCCTACGACGTGGCGTTTTCGTTGGGCGATGGCCTACGCCCCGGCTGCATTGCCGATGCCAACGACGCGGCGCAATTCGGCGAGCTGGAAACGCTGGGGGAACTGACCAAGCTTGCCTGGAAGCACGATGTGCAGACCATGGTCGAAGGCCCGGGCCATGTGCCGATGCAGTTGATCAAGGAAAACATGGACAAGCAGCTGCACGAGTGCGGCGAGGCGCCTTTCTACACCTTGGGCCCGCTGACCACCGACATCGCGCCGGGCTACGACCACATCACCAGCGCGATCGGTGCGGCCATGATCGGCTGGTTCGGTACCGCCATGCTCTGCTACGTCACTCCGAAAGAGCACCTGGGCCTGCCCAACCGGCAGGACGTGCGCGACGGCATCATGGCCTACAAGATCGCCGCGCACGCGGCCGACCTCGCCAAGGGGCATCCGGGCGCGCAGGTGCGCGACAACGCCTTGAGCAAGGCGCGTTTCGAGTTTCGTTGGGACGACCAGTTCCATCTTGGCCTGGATCCGGAAAAGGCCAAGGAGTTCCACGATGAGACCCTGCCCAAGGACGCGCACAAGCTGGCGCACTTCTGTTCGATGTGCGGGCCGCACTTCTGTTCGATGAAGATTACCCAGGACGTGCGTGATTACGCGGCCGAGCACGGCATGAGCGCGGCGCAAGCGTTGTCGACGGGCATGCAGGAAAAGTCCGCGCAATTCGTGGCGCAGGGGGCGCAGGTTTATCGCGCCACGTGACGCGTTACATGGAGGCCCTTGACAAAAATCTAATGTATCGCCTGCTTATGAAAAGTTCAGTTTTGCACTGAACAGATTGCAGCGCGGTCCGCAAGTGCCGCGCCGCGACCGGGGTGCAAGCGATTCCAAGAGATAAGGGTTTCGGCTGATTTAGCTGAATCGCAGATAAAAAAATCGCGCCGGAAGGCGCGAAGGGTACATCGTCATTATTCGAATTCGTCGGCGAGTAGAGAGGGGGCCTGACGCTGCCGCCTGTCATAGGAAGCAACGGGGCATAGCGTAAAATCTGCACCAAATGGATGCATGACACAGTTGGTCGTCGTCCTTTGCTGAATTTGGCGTTTCGCGGACGACGCGGGGCGTTCTTTGTCGTTCTTGCATGCCGACGCGTGTTTTTGCCGATGAGTGTTCCTCCCGTTATTGCAATGCCATCGGGCCGGCTACGTGTCGGCCAGTGCGTGGTCGACGTTGCCTCGCGCGAAGTGCACGCACCTGGCGCAAAGCGTCCGGCGCGCCTGGCGCCCAAATCTCTGGCGGTGTTGCTGACCCCTGGCGCGCCAGCCGGGCCAGGTGGTCACACGCGAGCAACTGCTTGCCGAGGTGTGGCCCGATACCCTGCCGACCAACGATGTGGTGACCCAGGCGGTCACGCAACTGCGTAAAGCCTTTGCCAGCCACGGCGGGCAGCGCTCGGAGCACATCGAGACCATCGCCAAGACCGGGTATCGCTTGATGGCGGCGGTTGTGTGGGAAGCGCATGCAGCTGCACCGGCAACGCTGACGGACGAAGCACCTGGTTCGGATGCGTTCGAGCCGGCGCAGCCACATCAAGGCGTGGCACCCGTCCCCGACCAGTCCGACGCTGCTGCACCTCCCCTCCGCGCCGCGCCCGGCCAGCCTGTGGCGCCCGTCGTTGCGACGCAGGCCGCGCCACGACACCGGCGCTGGATGGCGCTGGCAGTCGCCGGCGTGGCATTGCTGGTCGTGCTGGGCCTTGCGGTGTGGACCTCGTGGCGCCGTGCCCCGGCACCTGAGGCCGAGCAAGCGCATGCGGTGTTGGGCAGCCCCAAACGGCCGTACCGGGTGATTACTGCTGGCGGTGGATTCGATCTCACGCCGAGCCTGTCGCCCGATGGCGCGAGGGTGGCATACGCCTCATTGACCCGCGATCGTGCCGGCACCTCGATCCTGGTCAAGACCACCGACAACGCCTATCCGCGGGTGCTGGAGACACCTGCGCCCGGCGTCTCCGATCGTTTGCCGGCGTGGTCACCGGATGGCCGGCAGATCGCGTTTTCCAGGCAGGCGCCCGATGGGAGCTGCCGGGTCATGATCGCTGCGGCCACCGGGCTTGCGGCGTCGCGCGAGGTCATGCGGTGCGATGGTGCCGACATGCTGAGTTTCAGCTGGTCGCCGGATGGGCGCGTGCTGGTGTTCGGAAGCATGACCGGTACGCACGGCGCAGCCCGCATGCGTCGCCTGGATCTGGCAACCGGGCAGTGGCAAGACGCTGGACTATCCGGCGCAGGCGGGCGATTTCGATTACGCGCCGCGGTATTCGCCCGATGGGAATTGGATCGTGTTTTCTGCGTAATCCGCAGCTCGGAGACCTGTGGCGGATTCCGGCCGAAGGCGGGGTTGCCGAACGGCTCACCCATGACAATGCCGATATCCGGGGATGGAGTTGGTTGCCCGACGGCAGCGGTCTGATCTTCGGGCGTCGCGTGGACAGCGAGGCGCGGCTGTATCGCCTCGACCTGCGAGACCACAGCTTGCACGATCTGGGCGTGGACGACGCGCAAGCACCGGACGTGGCGCATGGCCATTTGGTGTTCGTGCAACGCAAACCGCAATTCGGCGTCTATCAGGTCATTGGCGACATGATGAACGGTGGCTACATTCGACGCCGCCTGTTTCCATCCAGCGGCCGCGACGATCAGCCGATGGTTGCGCCGGACGGGCGCCAGCTGATCTTTGCGTCCAATCGATCCGGTGCGTATGGGCTGTGGTGGGGCGATGTCAGCAAGCCCGGCTCGGTGCGCTTGATCGAAGGGCTGCGCCCGGATTCGCGCCAGGCCGCCGACTGGTCAGCCGATTCGCAACGCGTGCTGGTCAGCGGCAGCGATGCAGCCGGGCATGCGGCGCTATTCGAAGTGACACCCAGCAGCGGAAAGGTAGTGCGACTGCCGGTGCCGCAGCCGCGCCCGCTACAGGCGATTCATCTTCCCGATCCCGACCGGTTGCTGGTGCTTGCTGCTGCCGACGACGGGCATACCTTCGCAACGCTGTACGACCGGCGCAGCAGCCCGTGGCGCGCGCTGGCAACGCTGCAGGATGTCTCGCAACTCCGGCTGGATCGCGTCAGCGGACAGGTCTTGCTGACCCGCCTCAGCGGCGGCGGCGTCTGGCAGGTCGCTCCGTCGCTGGCGGCTGACACCTTGCAGGCCGTCGATCCGCAGCAGCCGTCGCGCTGGCGGTATCGCAGTTGGGCACCGGGGGTGAATGGCCAACTGCATTACCTGTCGTCGACCGACAGCTGCGCTGCCTCCGATAGCGAGCTGCGCAGTGGTCGCGGCCAGTGTCTGGATGCGGTCGAGTTCACCACCATCAACGGTTTCAGCCTGAACCAGCATGACGGGACACTGTATGTGTCGCTAGCCGAAGAAGATGGCAGCGCCATCGCCTACATGCCGCTGCCGCAGCGTTCCGTGGCGCCTGTCGGCATCATTGCTAACGCATTGTCGGTATTGAGAAAAATCGCCTCGTAAGTTCTTCGGAAAGGCTTCGTGGCACTTTCGGCACAGTTTCGTCAGAACTTCCTGACTGACGCCACATTCGGCAAAACACTACTCCCTCTTTTGTACAGGGGGCTGCCAACATGCAACAGGTCATCACCGCAGATCGTGGGCTTGCGCTCGCGCTTGATAGCGCCAGCGAGTCGACATCGACCACCTGTCTGGCGGTCTCGCGGCTCGGCAGCATCCCCGTACCAGCGCCGCGACATTCACCTTGTGGATACAGCTGCGTGGACGCGCATGGGTGGAATCCAAGGAGGGCCGTTTTCGTCTGCGCGCCGGGGACTGGATCGCCTTCGACAAGGATTCCCATCCCACCGTGCAGGCAGACCGCAGCGCGCTATGCGTGGGCGTCGGTCTGGATGGCGATAGCTTGCAGTCGCTTGCTGAACTGACCGACGCCACGCTGTATCCCGGCCGCGCCCAGTTGTCGCGCGGCGATCTGCGCATCGCCTTGCGCTTGTGGCGCAATGCTGCCGCACAAAGCGGCAAATGCGTCAGCGCGGCCGCTATTGTTGCACCTGGCGGCGATGCAGCGCGATTTCATTGCGCAGGAACAGCGTTGCCCGGGCCGTTCGCGCAGCCGTCGGCGTCAGGTGTTCGGGCGCATGCAGCGGGCGCGGCTGTACCTGGAAGGCAATAGCGACCGCCTGGTGCGCATCAGCGAACTCGCACAGCTGACCAACTTTTCCAGTTGGTACGTCTCCAAGACGTTTCAGAGCTTGTACGAGGAAAGCCCGCAGGCGCTGTCCGCACGCTTGCGTCTGGAACGCGCCTCCGATTTGTTGCGTGATACCTCCATGATGATCGGCGAGGTTGCAGCCGCAAGCGGCTTCGACAATTGCTGCAGCTTCGCGCGCGCGTTTCGTGCGCGCTTCGGTGTCTCCGCATCGCACTACCGCGACCAAGCGGCATCCGCCAGATTCGGCAAAGCCACGTAACGTGACGCGCAAAGCGACGGCGTTCACGCAATCGTAATTTGCACGGGGGCGCTTAACGCGCCACTAACGAACCCTGGAGAGATTGATGAACCTTCGCACTTCCGCAGTGCGGCTGGGCCTGTTGCCCGCCGGAATTGCGATCGCGTTGACGCCGGCTTTTGCCGCCAATGCACAAGAGCAGTCCGCCCCATCGACCACGACGCTGGACCGCATTGAAATCACCGGCTCGCGCATCCGTTCGGTCGACGTTGAAACCGCACAGCCGGTGTTCACCGTCACTCAGCAGGACATTCAGAAGTCGGGCCTGGTCAGCGTTGGTGACATCCTCCAGAACCTGTCGATCGCCGGCACCCAGACCTATAGCAAGGCTGCCGTGCTGACCTCGAATCCGGAACAGGGCGGCCAGTACGTCAACCTGTACAACTTGGGCGAGAACCGGACCCTGGTGCTGGTGAACGGCAAACGTTGGACCAGCAGTCTGGCTGGCCTGAGCGACATGTCCACCATCCCGAGCTCGCTGATCGAGCGCATCGAAGTGTTGAAGGATGGCGCCTCGGCGATCTACGGCTCCGACGCCGTGGCCGGTGTGGTCAACATCATCCTGCGCAAGAACTACGACGGTGCAGAGGCCTCGGCGTACTTCGGCCAGAACGGCCGTGGTGACGGTTCCAAGGAGCAGTACTCCTTCACCGCCGGCACCACCACCGACCGCGCCTCGCTGGTCTTCGGTGTCAACTACACGCAAGAAGATCCGGTCTGGGCAAAGGACCGCGTGCTGACCCGTTATTCGTCTGGTCCGAACCACATTGAAGACGGCCTGAGCGCAACCGGCCCATGGGGTCGTTTCACCTCCGGCGGCGAAAGCTACGTCCTCAACCACACTGGTTCGTTCGACGGTAAGGGCGTAGGTGCAGATTCGCGCGATCTGGCCAATTACCACAACGACATTACTACCGACGACTACTACAACTCCATCGATCAGATGATGCTGCAGCAGCGACGTCCCCCCGATTTTGAGTAGCACGCCAGTTTGGAGTCCAATTCCCTACCTGAAGGAGATTGGACGTGAAGAAGCGTTTTACCGAGGAACAAATCATTGGCTTTTTGCGCGAGGCCGAAAGCGGCGTGGCGATCAAAGATCTGTGCCGGCGACATGG
>NZ_JFAQ01000014.1 GCF_001304695.1 Xanthomonas axonopodis | reverse complement strand
GGCATGCACGCACCGAGATCGAGCGCTGGCGACGCGAATACAACGAGGAGCGACCCAAGAAGGCAATCGACGGCATGACGCCATCCGCGTATGCCCAACAGCTGGCCAATACCGATATCATCAACCCCGGACTCTAAACCCGGCCGCTACTCAGGACGGGGGGACGTCGGATCGGCATCGATGCTGGTAGTGAAACGACAACGGCCGCAGTACGCGGCCGTTGTCGTTAGATCAGGCAGCCAGGATCGTCTTCCCGATTCCCGATTCCCGATTCCCGAAAATCAATGATCGCTGGAGCGCAATCCATCCACATCCAGGATCAGCGCCATGCGGCCGTCGCCGATCAGCGTGGCGCCGGCGTAGCCGGGTAGGCCGCGCAGGGCGCGTGGCAGTGGCTTGATCACCACTTCCTCGCGGCCGCGCACCTGGTCCACCACCAGGCCGAAGCGGGTTTCGCCGGCTTGCAGCAGCACCACGGTCAGCAGTGGCGGTTGCTCGGCGGGGACGCCCAGCCATTGGCGCAGGTCGATCAGCGGCAAGGTGTGCGAGCGACGGTCGAGCACGGCGCGGCCGTCGAACCAGCCCAGCGAGGTCTGCGGGGCGTGCAGCACTTCGACCACGCGCGCCAGCGGCAAGGCGTAGACGGCTTCGCCGGCCTGCACCAGCAGGGTCGGCAGAATCGCCAGCGTCAGCGGCACGCGGATCATGAAGCGGCTGCCGCGGCCCAGTTCGGACTGGATCTGGATCTGTCCGCTGAGTTCGCGGATGCGCGACTGCACCACGTCCATGCCGACGCCGCGGCCGGAGATGTCGGTGACTTCCACCTTGGTCGAGAAGCCCGGCATGAAGATCAGGTGCAGGCACTCGTCGGTGCTCAGGCGGGCGGCGGCTTCGGCGTCGATCAGGCCCTTGTTGCGTGCGATTTCGCGCAGGCGCTCCGGGTCGATGCCGGCACCGTCGTCCTGGATTTCGATACTGACGTAGTCGCCTTCCTGCTGTGCGGACAGGCGCACATGGCCGCTACGCGGTTTGCCGGTGCCTTCGCGCAGGGCAGGCGATTCGATGCCGTGGTCGATGGCGTTGCGCACCAGGTGCACCAACGGGTCGGCCAGGGCTTCGACCAGATTGCGGTCCAGCTCCGTTTCGGCGCCGATCAGCTCCAGTTCCACTTCCTTGGACAAGGTGCGCGCGACGTCGCGGGCCACCTTGGGGAAGCGGGCGAACACCTTGCTAACCGGTTGCATGCGGGTGCGCATGACCGCGGTCTGCAAGCGCGCGGTGGCGATGTCCAGGGTGCTGACTGCGCGGTCGAGTTCTTCGTCGCGCAGGCGGGTGCGCAAGGTCTTCAAGCGATTACGCGAGAGCACCAGTTCGCCGATCATGTTGACGATGGCGTCCAGGCGCTTGGTGTCCACGCGCACGGTCTGTTCGGCTTCGGTGCCGGGCTTGGCCGCGGCCTTGCCGGCCGCCTTGGGGGCGGGCGCATGCGTATCGTCGCCACGTGCGGCAGCAACCGGCTTGGCCGCGGCCGCCTGCGGTGCGGCCTTGATCGCCGGCGGGGCGCTCTTGGCGTCGAACTGCGCGATCAAGGTGGCCGGTGCATGCGGCACGGCTTCGCCCGATCCCATGGCATCCAGCATGGCCTGCAGATAATCCAGCGACTGTTGCGCGGCATCGAAGTGATGTGCCTGCAGCACCGCCTGGCCCGAGCGGGCCATGCCCAGGGTTTCTTCAGCGGCGTGGCACAGCTCCACCATGGGTTTGATCGCCAGAAAGCCGGCGCCGCCCTTGAGTGTGTGGAAGCCGCGGAACACCGCGTTGAGCTGGTCGGCTTCTTCTGGCGCCTGTTCCAGCGACACCAGCTGTTCGCCGAGGCGATCCAGGATTTCCTGGGCCTCGACGATGAAATCGGCAGCAATATCGTCTGGAACAGCACTCATGGTTACAGCCCCAATCCGGACAGCAGGTCGTCGGCGTCGTCTTGCGACACAGCATGACGGTCCAGGCCCTTGACTGCAGGACCGGCAAGACCGCCTTCGTCTTTCTTCGGCTCGGGATTCTTCGGCGGCAAGCCGAGCGCACCGAAGCCTTCATGCACACGCCGCACGATCCCGGCTACGCGCCGGATGATCTGGCCGCTCAAATCCTGATAGCTCTGCGCCAGCGAGAGTTCGGTCAGGTTGTGGCGCATCTTTTCCAGCAGCGCGCCCTGGTCCTGATTGAGCCCGCCGCTGCGCAGCTGGTTGGCCAGCTCGCGGCATTCTTCGACCAGATCCAGTGTGCGGTGGCTGGCCTTTTCGGTCATTTCCACCACGTGGTCCAGGCGCGAGCAGGCATCGTCCAGCTCGCCGGCTTCTTCGGGCACGGTGGGCAGTTCACCCAGTGCCTGGCCAAGTTCGCGGGCGAGCCGGCTCAGGCTCTGCATCATCGGGCGCGTGCGCAGGGCGGCGAGATGATCCACCTCGCGACGCCAGGCGACCTGGTCACCGCTTTCCAGCGTATCCAGCGCGCCTTGCAGGCGCTCGATCAACGCAGCACGTTCGGCATCGGTTTCCACGGTCGCTTTCATCAGGCGGTCGCCGCCAGACGTTCGAACACCTTGCCCAGCTTCTCTTCCAGCGTCTGCGCGGTGAACGGCTTGATGATGTAGCCGTTCACGCCGTACTGGGCCGCTTCGATGATCTGCTCGCGCTTGGCTTCGGCGGTTACCATCATCACCGGCAGGTGCTTGAGCTTGGCGTCGGCGCGGATGTTGCGCAGCAGGTCGATGCCGGTCATGCCGGGCATGTTCCAGTCGGTGACCACGAAATCGAACGGGCCGGCACGCAAGGCCGCCAGGGCGCTGTTGCCGTCTTCGGCCTCTGCGGTATTGGTGAAGCCGAGATCGCCCAACAGGTTCTTGACGATACGTCGCATCGTCGAGAAGTCGTCCACGATCAGGATCCGCATGTTCTTGTTCACATCAAGCTCCTAACACAAAAAATTAGTCGTCAATTTCGACACCGGCATCGGCCAGTTCGAAGACTTTGAGGCGGCCCCGCAAACGCACCACTGCTTGGCCGTGGATCTGGCAGACGCGCGATTCGCTGACACCGAGCACGGCGCCGATTTCCTTCAGGTTCAATTCCTGCTCGTAATACAGCGACAGCACCAGCTGCTCGCGCTCGGGCAGTTGGCCGATGGCCTTGCCCAGCTCGCGGCCGAATTCGCCACGCTCCATCATCTGCTGCGGGTTGGGTCCACCCTTGGCGGTGGTGTCCAGCTCGCCGTGATCTTCGATGCGCGATTCCAGGCTCAGCACCTGGCCACGTGCGGCATCTTCCATCAAACGCAGGTAATCGGGCAGCGGCATTTCCATGGCGGCGGCCACTTCGGTGGCGGCGGCGGCGCGGCCGGTGTTCTGTTCGATCTTGCGCACGGCGGCAGCGGCATCGCGGGCACGGCGGTGCACCGAACGCGGCACCCAGTCGCCCCTGCGAATCTCGTCGATCATCGAGCCGCGGATGCGGATCGAGGCATAGGTTTCGAACGAAGCACCCTGTTCGGAGTCGTAGCTGCGCGAGGCTTCGATCAGGCCGATCATGCCGGCCTGGATCAGGTCGTCCACTTCCACGCTGGCCGGCAGACGCGCCGCCAGATGGTGGGCGATGCGGCGGACCAGGTCGGCGTGCTGGGTCACCACGTCGTTGGCGTTGTTGCGCTGCACGGCGCGGTACTGCGCGCTGGCCGTGGTTGCCGTAGCGGTGCTCATGCGGCCACTCCCCGTTGGATGATGCGTTCGACAAAGAACTCGACGTTGCCGCGCGGCGCGGTCGGGGCCTGCCAGCGCGAGGTACGGCGTGCGATTTCTGCGATGGCCTGCGCCGACGGACTGGCGGGGTAGGCCTTGATGACCGGTTGCTGGCGCTGCACCGACAGGCGCAGCCAGTCGTCCTGCGGCACATGGCCGAGATAATTCAGCGAGACATCGCCCAGGAACTTTTCGCATACGCGTGAGAGCTTGTCGTACAGCAGGCGGCCTTCGTTGGGGTCGCGCACCATGTTGGCGATGATCTGCAGGCGGTCCACGCCGCGTTCGCGCGAGAGCACCTTGATCAGCGCGTAGGCGTCGGTGATCGAAGCCGGCTCGTCGCAGACCACCACCACGGTGTCCTGGGCGGCCTGGCAGAAGGTCAGCACGCTGTCGGTAATGCCGGCGGCGGTGTCGATGACCATCACGTCCAGGTCGCGTTCCAGTTCGGAGAACACGTTGACCAGGCCGATGTGCTGGGCCGGGGCCAGTTCGGCCATGTGGCGGCGACCGGATGCGGCCGGCACCACCAGCACGCCGCCGGGGCCTTCGATGATGACTTCATCGAGCGTGCAACGGCCGGCGATCAGGTCTGCCAGGGTGTACTTGGGCGCCAGGCCCAGCACCACGTCCAGGTTGGCCAGGCCAAGGTCGGCGTCCAGCAGCAGGGTGCGCTTGCCCATGTCGGCAAGTGCCACGGCTAGGTTGGCGGAGATGTTGGTTTTACCCACGCCACCCTTGCCACCGGTCACGGCAATGGTGCGCACCGGGCCCAAGGGCTCGGGACGGGTCGCCGACAGGGGGAAGGCGTTGGTCAGCTTGGCGTATTCACGCGACTGCATGGTTGTGCTCCGGAGTACAGGGCTTATCGGCAGCGCGCCGCAAATCTTCAAGACGAAGAACGAGACTGGCGGCATTGGCGCGGTGCAGGTCGTCGGGGACCCGCTGTCCGTCAGTCACCCAGGTGATGGGCATTTGGTGGTCGACCACCACCGACAAGGCGCTGCCGAAGCGGCCGGTCTCATCGAGTTTGGTCAGCACCACGCCTTGGGGTTTGGCGTGGGCGAAGCGGCGTACGACCTCGTCGAGGTCGGAAAAATGGGCGTTGGCCGGCAGTACCAGCAGCGAGGTGACCTCCTGGGCGGCACGCAGCCAGTTCAGCTGGGCGGCCAGGGCGCGGTCGCGCTGGCCCATGCCGGCGGTGTCGATCAGCACCAGCTTGTAGTCGCGCAGGCGCTCGAGCAGCTCCAGCAGGCTTTCGGCGCTGTCGGCCTCGTGCACCGCGATGCCGAGCTGGCGGCCGTAGCTGTGCAGCTGTTCGCGGCCGCCGACGCGCTGGGTGTCGGTGGTGACCAGGGCCACGTCGCGCGGGGCGTGCTGTGCAGCAAAGCGCTGCGCCAGCTTGGCGATGGTGGTGGTCTTGCCGGCACCGGTCGGGCCGACTAGGGCGATCACGCCGCCACGTTCCAGCGGGTCGACCGGGGCCACCGGCAGACGCTTGGACAGCAAGCCCAGCATCAGGCCGCGGCCACGGTGCAATTCGGTATCGGCGGGGATCTGCAGGGCGATATCGCGGGTCAGGCCGGCATCGAAACCGTAGTCGTCCATCAGTTCCAGCGCCTGGGCGCGCACCGGGGAGCCACGCAGGCGCTCGTCGGTGAGGCGGTTCATTTCGCGCTCGATCATCTGCCGCATCAGCGCCAGTTCGCCGCGCAGCTGCTTGAGTTCTTCGTCGTTCTGCGGCGCGGGCGCGGCGGCAACCGGCACGGCGGCCAGGGCCGGCGGAGCAACCACGATCGGCGGCAGCGCGGCCGGCGGCAGGATCTGCGGCAGGGCGTCGTCCAGATCGAAGTCGGCTTCATCGGCGAAGGCGTCGTCGTCCTGGCCTGCGCCAGCAAAGGCGGGGGCGGCGACGGTCGCCGCCGCGACCTGCGCGGGCGTCTGCACCACCGTGGCCGGGACGGCCGGGCGCTGCACCGGGGCAGTGGTCAAAAAGTCGGCGAACAACTGTTCCGGCACGGCCGACAGCGCGTGTTCCTGGCGCGGCGCGGCGGTGACGGCAACCGCGTGGGCGAGTGCCTGGGCAGCGGGCGAAGGAATGCTGGCGGTGCGCACCGGGGCGGCGACCGGCGCCTGGCGCGGCGCGCTGACCGGCTGGCGCAGGGCCATGGCAGCGATCATGTCGTCGGCGGCACTGGCGACGCGCTGGCGCTGGCTGGCCTCGGCGTCGGCAGACGGCTTGAGCAGCGCGTGCACCGGTGCGGCGGGCTTGGTCGGGGCCTGCGGGGCTGGCGCCTGCTGAGCGGGAGCCTGCTGGTGCTGTGCGGAGGCCGGGGTGTCGGAGCGCGCGGTTTCCAGGGCGCGCTGCACGAGTTCTTCGTCGTAATTGCTGGCAGCGACGATCTCGATGCCTTCGGCAATGCGACGGTTGGACAGGATCACCGCGTCCGGGCCGTGTTCTTCACGCACCATGCGGAATGCGGTGCGCATGTCCGGGGCCACAAAGCGTTTGATTTTCATGCGAAGTGCCTCCAGGAACGGGACCCGCCGGACGCCGGACGGGTGTGCGATGAATGTGGATGTGTTGCCAGCGTCATGAGTTGCCTGTCCCGTTCGTTCGTCCAGTTCCGCAGCGGTGGTGCTGGCTGTGGTCTCGGCAGAGCTAATGCATGCGGTGTGCCAAAACGCGGTGCCAGGGTTCCGGCGCGTGGAGTTGGCGCATCGGGGCAGGGCAGGCGCTGTGCGTCTGGTCCGGCTTGAAGGCCTCAAGTCAATGAATTGATTGACCTTTCTGCGGTGCGGCGCCGTGGCGGCGTTTCCGTGCGGACCAATGCGCTCGCAGGCCGGATGTCCGGCCGGGCGCATTTGGTACGCGCCGAAGCGGCCAGCGCAATGCAATCGATTGGAGGTCCGCGCCAGTGGCGGCTTTCCGACGCCGGGTGCGTTGGTCGGTTGCCGGCTGGTAGCCATCGCTGGCCGGCTGCCGGCCGGGCGCGGGAATCGCTTGGTTAGAATCGCACAGGGGCGCGACGGCGTGGGGCGTATCGGTAAGCCGGTCGCGCCCAGGCGCGCTCCTACGGTGGTGTTGGCGTGGGCGGCCTGCTCTCGGATCGCCTTGAATGTCGTAGGAGCGCACCCGGGCGCGACGGGCCGTCCCGGCAAGCCCGGCGCGCGACGGGTGCGTTGTCGCCGGGCGGTCTCAGCTGATCGTGCCGACCAGCTTCAGGCGCTTGTCCTCCGGGACTTCGCTATAGGCCAGCACCGACAGGCTGGGTACGCTGTGGCGCACCAGGCGGGCCAGCGCGGCGCGCACCTGGCCGGGGACCAGCACTACCGCCGGTTCGTTGCGGGCTTCCTGCTTGCCCACGCAATCGGCCAGGCTTTGGTGCAGGCGTTCGGCCAGCCCGGGTTCCAGCGCCACGCCGTTGCCGTGGGTGGATTCCTGTCAGGACGCTTCCGGAGCAACTCAGCCGATGCAGGCGACCGTGCGATGCGTCAGTCGCGTTCCGGTCGCTGCCCCTTGCGGGCCTTGGCGACATCTTCAATGAATGTGCTGAAGTGTTCGATGACCTGCTGCCAGGCGTTCAACGCAGTCTGCTTCAACGCTGGATCGCCCAACGGCGCGGCCTCGTCGAACTGCGAATCCGACCGGTGCGTCACATTGCTCTGCCAGGTGCGCAGTAGCAGTTCGGGCTCGGGATGGGTGACGATCAGCATCTGCAGCACGAAATCTATCGCCTGGAAATGTTGTCCATACGCCACATTCTGGGTCGTGATCGAACGGAACGGTTCGTTGAGCCAGAGCGACTCCACCGCTGGCGATTCTGGCGGCTGCGTCGCATCGCCATGCGCATCGATGATGCGATTGAGGGAAAGTCCAACCTGCCGCTGCAACTCTTCCATGGCATGTTGTCTGCGGCGTTCTTGCCAGCGCTTGAATGGATTCATCATCACGCGATTATCCCATGACCGGCCCTGCCTCGGTCGGCGCATTCTGTTTGGCTTGCGCCACCGCTTGCTGCTGCCGCGCGGTTTCCAGGGTCTGTGCCTGCACGTCCTGCATCGTGGCCTGGATGGACGGTGCCGGTTCTGCGAGCGACATCTTCGTGCGCGCAGTGAGGTCGTCGTAGTTCTGTGCGTAGAAGGTGCCGTTGACCACATCCCCCCGCCCCTGCCAGCCGGGCTTGAAGCCCTCAAGGTAGACCGCGGCGGTAACCTGGGTGAGACGGTCTTCCGGCAGCGGCGTGCCTTTGTCCTCCAAGCGGCTTTTTACGTCCGCGTACAGTGCATGGACCGGGTGCGCGGGGTCGCTGAAGGCGCGCAGGCTGGGCGAGGGCTGGTCACGCGCAGGACTGTCGATGGCACTCGATGCCTGCTCCTTGTCGCGCTGGGTATCCCGGTTTTTTTCCTGCTCGGCCAGCCGCCCGCGCTCCTGTTGCAACTGCCATTGGCGCTGTTGTTCCAGCGCATCTTGCTGTTGTTGCGGGTGCAGCCCCGATTGCTCCTGTGCCTGGGCTGTTGTTGCCACCTGCGTCGCCTCAGGCGATAGCCGCGCGCGGCGCGTTGCATCCTGCGGCTGGGGCGCACCGTGTCTCGGCGCCATGTCGCGTTGGGCGATGGCATCGCCGGCATGCTGCTGTACTGCCGCGCGCGTAGCGCGGTCGGCGATGCCGTTGACTTCGTCCATGCCGTGCATCAATTGAAACGCCTGCACGCCACGTTCGGTTGGCTGGTCGTACATGCCCGTGATCTGGATCGGTGTCTTGATCCGTTCGTTGATCCCCAGCTGGATCAGGCTGGCCTGTAGCGCCAGCACGTCGGTGCCGTGGTCGCCTGGTCGTAGCGCGGTGTCGTGTGGGTGCGCGGGCGCCGCCTGCTCGGGCGCCACCTGCGTGCGCGCCTTGCGTTCGACGTCCTGGATCAGCGCATCCATGCTGGGCAGCACGGTTTCGGTCATCAGGTGCCGTTCCTTGGCTTCGTTGAGGCTGTCCTTCAAATGGGTGGCGAATTCGCTTGTTGTGACCACGTTGAGCAGGCCTTGCACGCTGGTCGGGTTGTGGGTCGCGGAGGTGGCGAGCACGGCCGTTGCCATGCCGGCCTGCTGGGCATACATCTCCGGTGCCTGCGCCGAGAGCGCCTGGGCATATCGCCCTGTCGTGTCCAGCGCGGCATTGGCCTGGTTTCCCGCTGCGGTCAGCGCGTCGTGCTCGGTTTGCCCTAGTTGCCGGGCGGTTGCGTCGAACGCACTGCCTGCCGCATGGCTGTGTCGACGGATCTGCCGGGCGTCCTCGGCCGCGCCCTGCACGGTCTGCGCAGCCTCGTCCTGCCCGCGCCGTTGCGCGGCCGCGCCGGCCTGCGCCAGGCGCTCGGCTTGTGCGTTGACCTGCGCGCCCAGTTCCTGCGGCAAGACGCCGCCAAGGCCGCGCAACGCCGCCGCGCCCAACGAGGCCGCGCCGCTTTCCACCTGGCCCTGCAAACGCTCGGCACCGGCCTGCGCCTGGCCCACGGCCTGCCGCCCCTGTGCCGCCAGCGCACCGGCCTGTTCCACGCCCTGTCCGGCGACTGCCCCCAGCCACTGGGTGGTGCCCTGCCGGACGTGCGCTGCTGCGTGTGCCGCGCTCTGGGCCAGATCGCCTGAGGCGTCCAGTGCCTGGCCTACCCATTTGCCCGACCCCGCGACCGCCTCGCCGACGGTGCGCCCCGCCCGCACCGCTTGCGAGGTGGCAAGCAGCACATCCAGTGCCGGGCCGGCGAAGTTGGAGACCTCGCGCACCGACAGGCGTTCAGGCCGGTCCACGATGCCCGCACCGCCGGCGGCGTGTTGCCTGGCGACCAGCAGCGGCTGCATCTGGCCGGCCGCCAGCGGCAGCTCGCGCAACAGTTGCGCGGTGTCGCCTTGCTGCAGCCGGTCCAGGAACGCGTGCACGGCCGGTTGCGCATGCGGCGGCAGTGTGGCGTCCAGTTGGCTGGCAAGCAGGGCTTTGCCTTGCGGCAACTCCTCGAGCACGGTGCAGGTTTCCTTCAACACCGCGCCGAGTTCTGCGCGTCGGTAGACATCCAGGCGATGGATGTTCTGCTGGATGCCGTCGTTGAGGATCTCGCCGGTCACCTGGTAGGCGGTGACGCTCTGCCTGGGGTCGTAGACCGGCAAGCCGTTTTCCTGCGCAAACCGCTGCGCGGTGAGCGGATGCAGGCCGGCGGCGTTGAAGGTGGTGGTGCGCATGTCTGTCACCGCCGCCGCTGCCGAGGCCATGCCGCCGCCGAGGGAGTGGCCGGCTGCGTCGCAGTCGAGCTGTTCTCGCTTCAAGATCGACGCAAGACGCATCGCACGGTCGTAGTAATCGGTCTTCAAGCCCACCGACTGCGGGAAGTTGTTGGCGACAAAATCTTCGCTGCCGGTGGGGCGTAGCCCATCGGGCGTCAGGACTTCGCCGGCCGATCCCTTGAAGGCGATTGTCGGCTTGTAGCCAGGGCCGAGGACGGCTGGGTCGGGGAGGTAGATTTCGGCACGGAAGCCTGAGCTGTCAGGCTTCAGAAAGTCTCTTATCTGATCATCCGTCATATTCAGCTGCGGCGCGTACTCGCGCAGCTTGTCCAGATGTTCGCTGGCGCGAATCCATCCGGCATCCGGCTGTCCTTCGCCTTTGGCCGAGTCGTAGACATCGTCGGACAGCCCTGCCATCTCGCGCACGTAATACAGCGTTTGCAGCTGTGCAGCCATTTGCTGCGCCTGAGGGTCGCTGCTGGCGCGCAGTTGTGCGATCAAATTTTGCTGATGTTGGTGGTCTGCGAGAGTCGGCATCTGGAAACTCCTTCTTCAGTGTGTGATCAAAGCAGTGGAATGTCTTTTTCTTCGGAGGGGAAGCCGAAGGCCTTACGCATGCTGCGGTAATTTTCCGGTAACGGCGGCCGTTGAATGCCATGCTGCAATAAGAATTGCTGGCACTTGCGTTGCCAGGTTGGGTCAGTTGGGTTGCCGGGGTGCCAGAAGACTGCTGCAATTATACGTTCGTCGCTGAAAGTGGCGCCGTGGTTGATAAGCCAATAGGACTGTTCAAAGCCACCCCTTGCTGCATAATCAAGGAGGATGGAGCTTCCCTGGCTTTCTGCATTTACATCTGCTCCACGCTCCACCAATAGCTTCACGTTCTCCCATTGGTTTTGCGTCAGGAACGCTTGGAGTAGTATGGTTTCGCCATTGGAGTTACGGGTATTCGGGTCGCCACCATGATCGAGCAATAATTTCAGATAGACCGGGTCCTCCTGCTTTGCGGCCCAGACCATCGCATTGTCTTCGTAGCGCCCTTTGAATCGCGTCGTATTCTGCTGCGGGTGTAGCTTGCGTGCATTGGGGTCTGCCCCATTTTCCAGCATCGCCCGCAATCCCTCCGGGTTATGCGTGAGGATGGGCCACATCAGCAACGGGTAGCCGTTTTTGGAGAAGATCACATCGGGGTTGACGTGTTCCTCCTTCATCAACCGCCGCACTTGCGCGGCATCGCCATGTTCGGCGGCCAGCGCCAGCGCCTGTGCCTTGGGATCGGGAAAATACGAGCGCAGGGGATACGCCGACTGCTGCGCCGGCACAGGTAGCGACACGCCGCCGCAGCTGGCGCAGATCAACACCAAGGAGAGCAGCGCTATTCGCAAAAGGTGAGGCACATCGCATCCTTATGAAGCGGTCAAGGCGACCAACGCCTTTCTGCTGGCCACAGATGGCCTTAGCCTAGCCCGTGCAGGTGGCCTGCGCCAGGCGCTCGGCCTGTGCGTTGAGTAGCCAGGGCCGGGGGCGACTGGGTCGGGGAGGTAGATCTCGGCGCGGAAGCCTGAGCTGTCAGGCTTCAGAAAGTCTCGTATCTGATCATCCGTCATATTCAGCTGCGGCGCGTACTCGCGCAGCTTGTCCAGATGTTCGCTGGCGTGGATCCATCCTGTACCCGGCTGTCCCTCACCCTTGGCCGAGTCGTAAACATCGTCTGCCAGCCCGGCCATCTTACGGTCGTGGTAGAAGGTGTGTAGCTGCTCGGCCTGCTGTTGTACCTGTGGGTCGCGACTGGCGCGCAGTTGCTCAAGCAAAGCAAGCTGTTGCTGATGTGCTGCAAGAGTGGGCATCTGAAACTTCCTTCTTCAGTGGTCGATCAGAGGAGTGGGATGTCTTTTTCTTCGGAGGGGAAGCCGAAGGCTTTGCGCATGCTGCGAAAACTTTCAGGCAGGGGAGGGCGCTGGTAGCCGTGCTGTAGCAGCGACGTCCCCCCGATT
>NZ_JFAQ01000139.1 GCF_001304695.1 Xanthomonas axonopodis | reverse complement strand
CCAGCACCTCGTACTGCAGGCGTCCGGGGTCGTTGAGCACCTGGATTTTCTGCGCGTACAACAGCAATCGTTCTTCGGCGATCGCCTGTTGCACCGCACTGATCCAGCCACCATCGTGGCGGCGCCGCGCCAGCGCCAGATCGTTTTCGTTGAAGCAGCGGATACGGTTGCGCCCTTCTTCCTTGGCCGCATGGCAAGCCAGATCGGCGGCGGTCATCAAGGCATTGAGGTCGCTGAGGCCCTGGCGAATCTCCACCACGCCAAAACTGCAGCTGGGCGTCAGCGGTCGCCCGCCTTGATGGCTCCACGGTTGCCCGAGCGCGCCGTGCATGCGTTCCAGCACGCGTTGCGCCTGCGCCAGATCGGTATTGGCCAGCAGGATGGCGAACTCATCGCCGCCCAGACGCCCCAACCAGTCACCAGGACGCAGCTGCATGGTGATCACATCGGCGAAGTGGCACAGGAACCTGTCGCCGACCGCATGCCCGAAGGTGTCGTTGACCAGCTTGAAATGATCCAGGTCGACAAAGCACAGCGCGTGACACATCTGCGGCGATTGCGGCAGCTCGATCAGGCTCAGCAGCCGGCGTTCGATCTCGTGCCGATTGATCAGCCCGGTCATCGCATCGTGCCGCGCATGGAAGGCCACTTCGTCGGCCAGCTCGTGCGCG
>NZ_JFAQ01000138.1 GCF_001304695.1 Xanthomonas axonopodis | reverse complement strand
TCAGGACGGGGGGACGTCGGAAGGCAAGCAAGACTTAGAAAAACAACTGGAGCGCCGTATTCGCGGATACCAGAATCCACTAGCCCGATTCGTTATACTGAGAGACCTTGACAGCCACCCTGACTGTCGAGCGGTAAAACAAAATCTACTGGAAATTTGCAGACTTTCTGGAAAGATTCAATTCTGCCTAGTGAGAATCGCTTGCACGGAGCTTGAGACTTTCTACCTCGCCGACCTCGCTGCAGTCGGCATGGCTCTACAGATGAGTAGGCTTGCTTCTCATCAGAACAATCGCAAGTTCAGATCGCCAGACGCTATTGGAAATCCGAGTAAGGAGCTCAAGTTAATAACAGGCAACCGGTATCAAAAGGTGGCTGGCTCGCGGGAGATCGGGAAATACATTCAATTGGACAATGCTCGCTCTGCGAGCTTTCGCAACCTGATGACCGGCGTCAAACGAATGGAAGCGGAACTACTGGCTATTCCGACTGCAAGATAGACCGTCATTTGGTGGGCGCCGTCCCTCCGACCTGCAACCTTCAGCCGACCCCAGGGGCATACGCCTTCCATGGCAGCGACATCGACTGGCCCGCGAGCGCTCCGAACAATCCTGAGCATGTGCGGAGCCGGTTAGCAAGCCGCCCTACTGACAAAGAACTAGCCGTCGTCCACACCGGCGGCGCCGGGCTGCGGCAATAATGCCCGGGCTCCCTGCCTTGTAGAGACTGTGGCCACTCCCTCCTTCGAAACCCGCCTTAGCCGTTTGTGGGCCCATGAAAAGGCCAGCTATGGCCTGCGTGTGTTCATCGCGCTGGCGGTGGCGATGGGCGTGTGCTGGCACTGGCAACAGCTCACTGCGGTGCCGGCGCTGTTTCTGGGCGCCATTGCCAGCGCCATTGCCGAAACCGACGACAACTGGTTGGGCCGCATCAAATCGGTGCTGCTCTCGCTGCTGTGTTTCGCCGCCGCCGCGGCTGCGGTGGTGCTGTTGTTTCCGTACCCGTTGCCGTTCGTGCTGGGCATGGCGTTGGCCACCTTCTCGTTGACCCTGCTCGGTGCGCTGGGCGAGCGCTATGCCTCGATCGCGCAGGCCACGGTGGCCTTGTCGATCTACGCCATGATCGGCATGGACCAGCACGGCAGCCGCGATCCGCTGACCGCCTGGCACGGCGCGGCGCTGCTGCTGATCGGTGCCACCTGGTACGGCGTGCTGTCGATCCTGTGGACCATCCTGTTCGCCAATCGCCCGGTGCGCGAGCGGCTGTCGCGGCTGTTTTTCGAGTTGGGCCGCTACCTCAAGCTCAAGGCCGATCTGTTCGAACCGGTGCGCCAGAGCGACCTGCATGCGCGCCGGCTGGCCTTGGCCGAACAAAACGCCAAGGTGGTCGGCGCGCTCAATGCGGCCAAGACCGCCATCATGAGCCGCTTCGGCCGCTCGGGGCGGCCGGGCGTGCAATCGGGCCTGTATTTCCGGCTGTATTACATGGCGCAGGACTTTCATTAGCGCGCCAGCTCCTCGCACTATCCCTACGAGGCGCTGACCGACGCGTTCTTCCACAGCGACGTGCTGTATCGCTGCCAGCGCCTGCTCGCCCTGCAAGGCAAGGCGTGCGCGGCGTTGGGCGAGGCGATTCGCCTGCGTCACCCGTTCGATTACGGCGACAGCAGCCGCCTGGCCACCGAAGACCTGCGCCAGTCGCTGGATTATCTGCACGCGCGCGCCGACCCCGCACTGGCCCGCCTGCTCGGCGCGCTGGAACTGCTGGTGACCAACCTACAGAGCATCGAACGCAGGTTGTCGGAAGCGGCGCAATCCGATTCCACCAGCGACAACCTCGACACCCGGCTGCGCGATTCCTCGCCGCACACCTTGCGCGAAATGGGCGCGCGGTTGGTGCAGCAACTCACGCCCGGCTCGGTGCTGTTCCGCCACGGCCTGCGCATGGCCATCGCGCTGCTGGTGGGCTACGCCATCATGCAATCCATCCATGCCGACAACGGCTACTGGATCCTGCTTACCACCGCATTCGTGTGCCGGCCCAACTACGGCGCCACGCGCTTACGGCTGGTGCAGCGCATTGCCGGCACCTTGATCGGCCTGGTCGCCACCTGGGCGCTGATGCAGCTGTTCGCCGGCACCGAAGTGCAGCTGCTGCTGGCGCTGGCCGGCGCGCTGGTGTTCTTCATCACCCGCACCGATCGCTACATGCTGGCCACCGCCGGCATCACGGTGATGGCGCTGTTCTGCTTCAACCTGCTGGGCGATGGCTTCGTGCTGATCTGGCCGCGCCTGATCGACACCCTGATCGGTTGCGCGATTGCCGCGGCCGCCTCGTTCCTGATCCTGCCGGACTGGCAAGGCCGCCGGCTGAACCAGGTGATGGCCACGGTGCTGGCCAGCTGCGCGCGTTATCTGGCCCAGGTGCTGGAGCAATACGCCAGCGGCAAGCGCGACGACCTGCCCTACCGCATTGCGCGCCGCGACATGCACAACGCCGATGCCGCGTTGTCGGTGGCGTTATCCAACATGCTGCGCGAACCCGGCCGCTATCGGCGCAATCTGGATGCGGGCTTTCGCTTCCTGGCGCTGTCCAATACCTTGCTCGGCTATCTGTCGGCATTGGGCGCGCACCGCGCCGCACTGGAAGGCGAACACGATGCCACCATCGCGCAGGCCGGCGAGTATCTGCAGCGCGCACTGAGCGAAATCGCCAGCGCCCTCGGCCAACGCCAACCGCTGCCGGCGCACGACGAAAGCGAAGAACTGGCCACTGCCGAGGCGCTGGAACATCACCCCGTGCAGTTGCCGCCCAAGCAACGCCTGGTGCGTGACCAGCTGGCATTGACGCTGCGCCTGCTGCCCAAGTTGCGCGCTGCAGCGCTGGCAGTGACAACGGCACCGGCAGAGAACGCGCCGCATCTGGCGACCATCAAGGCCTAGCCGCCAGTGGTCGACAGGCATGGGCGCCACACCCACCGCCCATGCAGCCTTCATGCGGCATGCGATGTCGAACATGGTGATGCCGCGCAATCGCCCCTTCCGTGCGTTCGCTGCGTCCTCGCCACCAGTTGCGCTCACTTCCACTGCTTGCGCGCCTCGCTCAGGCCCACCCAACCCAACGCCGCTGCAGCCAGGACCGCGCCGCCGATCACCACACCCATCCACCCGGCCTGCGCATAGGCGGCCGTGCCCAACGTCGACCCCACCGCACCACCGATGAAATAGCAGGTGATGTAGGCAGAGGTGATGCGATTGCGCGCCGCCGGATTGCGCTGATAGATCACGCTCTGGTTGGTGATATGCACGCCCTGCACCGAAATATCCAGCAGCAGCACGCCCACGATCAGCAGCACGATCGACTGCGGCGCAAACGCCAGCAAGCCCCACGACAGCAGCAACATCGCCAGCCCGCCCCAGCTCACGCGGTCGCCATGGCCGTGATCGGACCAATGCCCGGAGCGATTGGCCGCCAGTGCACCGACCGCACCGATCAGGCCGAACAAGCCGATCGCCGCGGTGCCGTAGCCATAACTCGGCCCGGACAACAGAAACGCCAGCGTGGTCCAGAACATGCTGAAGCCGGCAAAGATCAGCCCGCCCAGCACCGCGCGCGAACGCAGCACCGCATCGTCGCGCAGCAGCGTCAGCACCGAGCCCACCAACTGCGGATACGCCAGTTGCGCATTGCCGGGATGGCACGGCAGCCCGCGCCACAACAGCCCGGCAGTGAGCAACAACGCGACCGAGGCTATCCAGTACACCGTATGCCAGCCGCCGACACCGGCGAGCACGCCGGCCGCGGTGCGCGCCAGCAAGATCCCCAGCAGCAATCCGCTCATCACCGTACCGATCACCCGGCCACGTTCGTTAGGCGCCGCCAGCGTGGCGGCGAACGGCACCAGGATCTGCGCCGCCACCGAGCTGGCGCCGGTCACGATGGTGCCGACCAGCAACATCGCAAAGCTGTGCGAACTGGCGCTCACCAACAGCCCAAGCGCGCTCAGTACGAACAGGCCCACGATCAGGCCGCGTCGCTCCAACCGGTCGCCCAGTGGCACAAGTAACAGCAGCCCCGCCGCGTAGGCCAGCTGCGCCGCGGTGACCACCGCACCGGCACTGCGTACCTGGATGCCGAACGCCTGCGCCAGCGTTTCCAGCAGAGGCTGGGCGTAGTAATTGCTCGCCACCGCCAATCCGGTGGCGGCGGCCATCAGCAGCACCAGGCGACGGGGCAAGGGCGGGTGGGAGGTGGGCCCGGTCTGCATGGCTGCTGCCTGGTCAAGGAATGTGCACAGTGTGGGCAGCCGGCAGCCATCTTTCCAATGTATTGTTTTCACCGTTGCCATCGTATTTCGAGATTGCATGCTGACCTTACGCCAACTGGAATTTGCCGTCGCCGTGGCCGAAGAAGGCGGCTTCACCGCTGCTGCGCGCCGCTGTAACACCGTGCAGTCGGCGCTCAGCCATCAGGTCGCCAAGATCGAGGAGACCTTCGGCGCACGCCTGTTCGAACGCGGCACCCGCCAGGTGCGGCCCACCGCCGCCGGCGAGGTGTTCCTGCACAACGCCCGCCAGACCCTGCGCGCTGCCGAGCGCCTGCACGAAGAAATGGCCCAGGCCCTGGGCACCGTGCGTGGCCGGCTTGCGTTGGGGCAGATTTCCTCGCTCACTACCGTGCAACTGCCGGCGTTGCTGCATCAGTTCCGCAGCGCGCATGCGCGGGTGGACGTGCATCTGCGCACCGCCATGAGCGAGGCCTTGCTGCACGATCTGGGCGAAGGCCGGCTGGATGTCGCCCTGGTCGGTGTCGGCGCGCAGCTTGCGGTGCCGGCGCAGCGCCTGCTGCTGCATGAAGAAGCGCTGGCCTTGATCGTGGCACCCGGCCATCGCTTTGCCGCGCACAAACGGGTGGCGCTGGCCGAGCTTGATGACGAACCGATGGCCGGACTGGTTCCCGGTGCCGGCGTGCGCGGCATCATCGATGCTGCGTTTGCGCAGGGGGGCCTGCGGCAACGCCAGCAGTACGAAGTCACCCATGCCGATCTGGTGCGCGAACTGGTCGCTGCCAACCTGGGCGTGGGCATCGTCCCGCAGACCATGGCCGGGGCCATGCGCGGCGTGGTCACGGTGGCCTTGAAGGAGCGCTACCGCTTTCTGACCTATGCGGTGTGGCGGCCCGACCCCAGCCCCGCCGCACGCGCCTTCGTGGCCTTGCTGCGCACCCAGCTCGCGCAACGCAGGCCACCAGCACGTAGAAGCCGCTGAGCACAGCCGCCATCCACCAGCACGCCATGGAAGCCTGCTAGGCTGCGCGCGTTCGCAAAGGAAACTGCATGTCCGGTCACAGTCAGTTCGCCCTGCTCAAGCAGCGCCGCTTCTTGCCGTTCTTCGCTGTCCAGGCGCTGGGCGCGTTCAACGACAACGTCTATCGGCAGGCCATCATCGGCCTGCTGTTCTATCTCGGCATCGATGCCGCCCAGCGCACGCTGTATACGAACCTGGCGCCGGCATTGTTCATCCTGCCGTACTTCCTGTTCTCCGCGCTGGCCGGGCAGATCGCCGAGAAGCTGGAAAAGCAGAAGCTCATCGTGATCACCACCACGATGGAGATCGCCATCATGTCGCTGGCCGCGGTGGGCTTCATCACCGAGAACATGGTGATCCTGCTGATTGCGCTGTTCTGCACCGGCCTGCAGTCCACGCTGTTCGGGCCAGTGAAATATTCGATCCTGCCCTCGGTGCTGAAGCCGGAAGAACTCACCGGCGGCAACGGCTTGGTCGAAATGGGGACATCGATTTCGATCCTGTGCGGCATGATCTTCGGCGGGCTGATTTTCCAGATCGCCGACAGGCATGGGCCGGAGGTTGCGGCCACCGCGGTGATTGCGATTGCGGTAACCGGCAACCTGGTGGCGCGGCTGGTCCCGCGCGTGGATGCCGGCGCGCCCGAGTTGAAGATCAACTGGAACGCCATCCCCGAATCGCGCGCCATCATGCGCCTGACCCGACGCACGCTGGCGGTGCGCAACGCGGTGCTGGGCGTGTCGTGGTTCTGGTTCATCGGCACCGTACTGACCGCGCAGCTGCCCACCTATGCGCAGCTCAACCTGGGCGGCCAGCAGGACCTGTACGTGTTCGCACTGGCGCTGTTTTCGATCGGCAACGGCGCAGGCTCGCTGCTGTGCGAACGGCTGTCCGGCCGCACCGTGGAAATCGGCCTGGTGCCGCTGGGCGCGTTCGGCATCAGCGCCTTCCTGCTGGACCTGTACTTCGCCCGTCCTGGTGCGGCACCGGTCGCCGGCCTGTCGATCGGCCAGTTCGTGCAGCAGCCCGGCAGCGTGCGGTTGATCATCGATCTGGTCGGCATCGGCCTGTTCACCGGTCTGTTCGTGGTGCCGTTGTTTGCGCTGATCCAGAGTCGCACGCCCAAGGCCGAGCTGTCGCGCGTGATCGCCGGGCTCAATATCCAGAACTCGTTGTTCATCGTGGCCGCGGCCGTCATCGGCATCGCGCTGCAGTTGCCGCCCGTGGTGCTGTTCGGGGTGCGGATTCCGCTGCCGGGCCTGAGCATTCCGCAGGTGTTCCTGGCGCTGGCGATCGCCAATACGCTGGTAGCGCTGTGGATCTTCACCCTGGTGCCCGAGTTCCTGATGCGCTTTCTCAGCTGGGTGCTGGTGAGCGTGTTGTACCGCCTGCGCGCGCGCGACATCGACGCACACGTGCCCGACGAGGGCGCTGCGCTGTTGGTATGCAACCACGTCAGCTACATGGACGCGCCGATCCTGTCGGCGGTGATTCCGCGCCCGGTGCGCTTTGTCATGTACTACAGGATCTTCCGCATCCCGGTGATGCGCTGGATCTTCCGCACCGCCAGGGCCATCCCGATCGCCGGCGCGCGCGAAGACCCCGCATTGATGCAGCAGGCCTTCGACCGCATCGATGCCGCCTTGGCCGATGGCGAACTGGTATGCATCTTCCCGGAAGGCGCGTTGACCAAGGATGGCGAGATCGCACCCTTCAAATCCGGCGTGGAAAAGATTCTGCAGCGCCGCAACGTGCCGGTCATTCCGATGGCGCTGCGCGGCATGTGGTCGAGCATGTGGAGCCGGCGCGACACGCGCCTGGGCCGCATGCGGGTGCCGCGGCGGATGCGCGCGCGGATCGAAGTGGTGGCAGGGGCAGCGGTTGCCGGCGATCAGGCCAGCGCCGCGCTGCTCGAACAACAGGTGCGCACGCTGCGGCAGGACCAGCCCTGAGCCAGCGGGTGCAGGCTTTGCGTCCATGGCGCGTGCGAGTAGCCTGTGCGCCATTGCACGCTTTGCCGCCGCAGCCGCCAAGCGGACGCGGCCGGCCGTACCGGGGGACGTCGTTGTGCTCAACATCATTGCGCCTGAGGCGTCTGCCCTGACCGGCGGGTGTCGCGCATTCCAGCGGCTGGCGGTGCCGGCAGCGATGGCCATGCTACTGCGTTGGTTCGCTGCGCAAGCGTGGAGTGCCAGTTCACACGCGCGAGCAAATATTCGGCACCGCGTCGCGCTGCTCGATGCTGCCGCTACCGACACGCTGGCGCCGCTCACGCTCGCGCCAGACCTCGCATGAGCGCCCTGCGGCCATCGTCAACGCACACCGTGCGCTTCGGCGCCGCGCATGGCGCCCGATAATCCACCCCACTCACCCATCAGTTCGCTGTTGTTTACCACCCAAGGAGCTTCACCATGAGTGCCATGCCACCGCCGATCCATCCCTCCTCCAGCGCCGCCCCCGGCCCGGTGCCCAATCACCTGATCTGGGCGATCGTCTCCACCGCGCTCGGCTTCTGCCTGTGCTGCCCGTCCCTGATCACCGGCATCGTGGCGATCGTGTTCTCCAGCAAGGTCAATGGCCTGCTCAACCAGGGCGATATCGACGGCGCGCGTCGCGCCTCCAATACCGCCAAGACCTGGTGCATCGTGACCAGCGTACTGGCTGCCATCGGCCTGTTGATCAATATCGGCATGGTGGCCACCGGCGGCATGCAGGGCTACATGGACTACATGCAGCAGTTGCAGCACACGCAGTAATGGAACTGCGTCCACGCCACTGGCTTGGACTGGGGGCGGCCACCAGCGTGGCCGCCCTTGGCGTGTCATTGCTGTATCGCTTCGATCCGAATGCGAGCAACAGCCCGTTCCCGCCCTGCGTGTTCCGTGCCGTCACCGGCTGCTATTGCCCCGGCTGCGGCATGACCCGCGCACTCTACGCGCTGGTGCATTTCGACCTGCCCGGCGCCTTCGCGATGAACCCTGCAGCGGTGCTCGGCCTGTTCACCCTGCCCGGCCTGATCGCCTGGAAAGCCGGCTGGCGCGCACGCTGGTTCGCCCCGGTGGTGGCCGTGATGTCCGAGCCGAAGTTATGGTTATGGGCCTTGCCGGCATACTGGATCGCAAGGAATCTGCCGTGGTACCCGTTTACGCTGCTGGCGCCGGGTTAGTCCGCAAATCATCGCGATGCGCCGACGTTCCCACATGGCCAGGCGCTACACATCCTTTTCGCCCGCCATGATGCGCGGCGCTACCGCACCCACCCCGCAATCACCAACAACGCCAGCACCACCAACCACAGCAGCAGCACGCGCCAGACCAGGCTCATCGCATCGCGTACTTCCGGCAGGCGGCGCCACACCGGCACCAAGCCCGAATCGGTGTAGTCGTGCGCTTCCTCGCGCAGCTCGGCGCTGACGCTGGCACGCGCCACCGCGCCCAGAAAATACGGTTCCAACGACCAGCGATTGCCGTGCGCCTCGCGCCAGGCACGGAACACGGTGTCGAAGTTACCCACCAGCGCCATCGACATCGTCATCAACTGCGCCACCGGCCATTCCAGTACCACCAGCAGCCAACGCGCGCCGGCCAGATTGCGGGGCGGCAGCAACACGGCCAGCGGGCTCTCCACCGCCAGGGCAATGAGCCGATACAGCACCGCGCCGAACGGCCCCAGCAGCAGAAACCACCACAGCACCGCAAACCAGCGCCGTAGACCATTGACCACCACCGCTTCCACCAGCGACGGCGCGTCTTCGTGCACGCTGCCGCCGGCGGCCTGCAGGTGCGAAATCGCTTCGCGCCGCGTGTGCGGCTCGTCGGCGTCGATGACCGCTTCCACATCGCGATCCAGATCGCGCGGGCCCCAGGTCCAGGTCAGCACCGCCACGCCGAACAGCAAGGCCAGAAAGCCATGCCAGACATCGTCCAGCAGCCACTGCACCAGCACCACCAGCAGCGCCGGCAGCACGGCCAGCAGCACGCCATAACGGCCCTGCCACACACCGCGCCCGGCCGCGTAACTATCCAGTCGGCGCAGCCATTGGCCGAACCAGGCGAAATTGCGCAGCCTGGCCACCTGCGCCGGCGCCAGATGGCCCAGCGTGAGTGCGACGACGACGGCAACCAGGGTGGTGAACATGGACAGGCCTCCTCAGCCGAGTCTAGCCGAGCGGACGCGAGCGCCGCTGCAACACCGCAACAGCCGGCCAGGCTCAGCCATGCGCACGATGCCAATGCTCGATCAACGCCCGCGCAACGGAGATGCGCGGCGGCAACCCGATATCGCCCTCACCGGCCAGCGCGGTGCTGACCTGCGCATGGCTGACCCAGCGCGCGTCTTCCAGCTCACCGGTGACCTGCGGCACCTCGGTCGCTGCGGCACGCGCGGTGAAGCCCAGCATCAGCGCGCCCGGGAACGGCCACGGCTGTGCGCCCAGGTAGCGGCAGTCCTGCACATGCACGCGGGTTTCCTCGAACACTTCGCGCGCCACGGTCTGCTCCAGCGACTCACCCGGTTCGACGAAGCCGGCAATCACCGAATAACGTCCCGGCGCCCAACTGGCCTGACGACCGAGCAGCAAGCGCGCACCATCGCTGACCGCCACGATGATGGCCGGGTCCACGCGCGGGTAATGCTCGGTCTGGCATTGCGTGCAGTGCGCAATGAAGCCGGCGCGCCGGAATGCGATCGCACCGCCGCAGACGCCGCAAAAGCGCGTGCGCGATTGCCAGTGCAACATGGCGCGTGCATAGGCGAAGGCGGTGGCGATGTCGGCTGGCCAGTCGGCAGCGGCCTGGCGCAGATCGATCCGCTGCGGCGCCTGCACCGCGACAATGTCGGCCGGCAGGCAGAACCAGCCAGCCGAATCACGCAGACCCAGGAAGATCGCGGCCTCCGGCCCGTCGGCAAGTGCCGCGCCATCCAGCAACAGCGGCTGGCCATCGGCATCGGCCAGCGCCGCGCCCTTGGCGTCGATCAACAGCGCACGGCCCTGCGGCCACAGACGCGCCAGGGCGTCGGGATCGTCACGCAGCACATCGCCGCGATCGAGCGGCGCGTGGGTGAAGGCAAAACCGGAAGATGAAAAAAGAGACTCTGACATCGGCGCAAGCCTGCCGATAATCGGCAGCGCCTGCAACCATCGTACGCACTCTAGCGAGCGCGCCTGAGATGCGTGTTCAGACGCGAACGCCGCTCGCGCTGGCCACTGGGGTGGAATGTGGTTCACGTCGAGACTGCACGCGCCCCGTCATGGGACCGCGCGTTGGTACGGCCATGTCAGGACACGCACGTTAGCCAATGGTCGTGGCAGTGCGCCGCACCGGCGGCAGTGAAGAACCATGCAGGCGCGGGCGTCGATACGCCCGCACCTGCACAACCTTCGGCAGCTCAAGTAGCGACCGCTGTGTCAGCGCTGCTTGTCCAACAGCTGGTGCCGCACCGCCACGATGCACGGTTCGTTCGTCAACAGATGCACGACGGCCGAGTTGTCGCTGGAGTTGCCGGTGCCGATATCCACCAACGCCACCTGGTTGCTGCCACGCCGCTTGAAGCTGGCGATGGCGGTCTGCGCGTTCTTGAGCGGAATGGTGGCATCGTTGGACGAACCACACAGCAGTGTCGGTGTTTGCGGCGCCCACGCCAGCAGATTGTTGCGCGCCAGATCCTGGCGGAATGGGTTGGCGGGGTTGCTGGCAAAGTCTCGGTAGAAGCCAGGCTGGAAATACGCCTTGAGTTGATCGATACCTGGCAAGGTGTCGCCGAGAAACAGATCGGCCAGGCTTTGCTCGCCCGGGAACAACGGCTCCACCCTGGCAGCCCACGGGTCCTGAAACACCTGCCCGGCCTCCAGATAGATGTTTTTATAAGTGTGCTGCATCGCGACGATGGCATAGCTGCCCAGGATGATGCCGAAGCTGCTTTCGCCTACCGCATTGCTGCCGCTCCAGCTGTCCAAAAACGTCTGCTGCAGCGCATAAGGCCCGGAGATCGGCGCGCTGGCCACCAGATGGAATTCCTTGGACAGATGCGCCTCTATCTCACGCTGGGTGGCCATCGCCGTGTGGCCGCCCTGCGAGTAACCCGACAGCATCACCTTGCCGGACAGCGGCGTGTTCAAGCGCTGCAACACACTGCGCGCCGCGCGCATCGCATCGATGGTCGCACTCGCCTCGGTCGCGGCGTGCAAGTACGGGTGATACCCGTAGTTGGACTTACCAAGCCCCAGGTAATCGCTGCTGACCACGACATACCCCTGGCTGGCCAAGCGCGTGACCAGTGGGTCGTTGCCCTTGGCATCGCGGATGTCCTTGGCCTGTTCCTCCGCGCGCTCCGTGCTGGTCGGACGCCCCCAGCCGAGCAACGGATACGGCCCGGTACACTGCTCGCCATCCGGAACCAGCAGCACGCCGGATGCGGTTGCAGGTTCGCCTTCGACACCGACGGTTGCATAGGTGAATTCGGCGACACGGACGTTGCATTTGGGCTGTTCGGCCTGCGACTCGGAGGCCAGCATCGCGCCGATCTCATCACGGGTGTAGCTGCTCAGGAAATTGCTGGTAAGCAAGGTACCGCGCGCCGGCGCGGCCTGCGCGCTGGGTGCAAGCACTGCGCTGGCGATGCCCAACATGGCCGCCAGGCCAAACGCCGATCGGAAGTTGATCTGCAACATGAGGTAATGCTCTCTTGGGGAAGGACGGAACAGACGCGCAGCGATTACCCAACCCCAGATCGATCCGGGTGCTCGATCGAGGTGCGGAAGGAGCGGGAGCGGTCACTGCGCAACGGCTTGGAACCGACGCAAGGCATGCCGTTTGCTTCAGCACGGCGCCTCACATGACCGGGACAAGTCAGTGTGAACAAGCGGCAATGCCTGGAGAAAACGCGCATATCGTGGCGCCAGCGGTAAGCACGCACGGAGTATGGTCATCTTGATCTGTGCACCATCGCGTACGCACGAAGCTGGCGCGCGCGCTGCGAAACCTGCGGCGCAAAAAGCGTCCTAGCGCGTTAGGTGTTCAGTCCCGGCATTAGATGGATCGGATTCACTTTGAACCGCTCGGGTTCGGATGTCCACTGCTTGCAGATGAATTCGTACGGTGTCAGACCCTTCAGAGCTTTGCGC
>NZ_JFAQ01000137.1 GCF_001304695.1 Xanthomonas axonopodis | reverse complement strand
GCTTGCACCACCATCGCTGCGAAGCACTTATCCTCGCATCTTTGGAACTTGATCAGCGTTGCCTTAGTTGGCCTCGCGCCGTTGGCGGTGGCCTATTCCATCGCCGGCACCATGGACATCGGTCTCACGGCCGAGATGTGTGGTGGAGAAGAAGGCAACGACACGCTGCATTCCCCAGCCAACGGCGGCCAGCCGGATGAGCCAAATTCCACCTGCCACCTCAGCGCCATGCACCGGCATCACCGGGCGACCCGCGCCTCGATCGAAGGCCTCACGTTGTCCATCCATGCATTGGCGCCCGGCGTCGCGCTTACTACACGGCCAGGCGCACGCCAAAGGCGCCGGTGGGTTCAACGCGCTGCCGGCACCCATTGCGCGTGGTACAGCTGCCAATCCTTGCCCTGCAATCGCCAACCGGTGGTGACCTGGTAGGTCTGCGCCTGATCGGGCACCCAGCGCCCGTTGCTGCCAGTCAACAGCGTGGAAAAGCGCACCGTGGCGGTATCACCGCCCAGCGCCACCTTGACCGGCCCCTTGGTCACGCCGATCTGTTGGTTGCCCAGCATCTGCACTTGCATCAAGCGCCGTAACCCGGCGGCGTCCAGCCCGTTTTCGCCAACAAAATCCTCGGCCACCGGCGCCATCGCATCGCCGATCTGGCGCGCCTCGATCGCCTGATGCATCTGCTCCAGCGTGGCGCGCAGACGTCGTTCCGGCGCGGCACGCGTGCACCCGAGCAAGAACAGCATGCAAAACCCCACCCCACACCACGCGCCACGGCACTTGAATACCGCTCTGCATCACACTTCGCCTTTTCCATCCATGACGGTATGCTGCCAGCTGTTGTAACGCCGTGGAACACACTGCGGCGCGTTGAGAACACCCTGGAGGGGGGCAGATGAATCAGGCACGTCCTTGGTTGCAAAGTTATCCGGCCGGCGTTGCTGCCGAAATCGATCTTGAGCAGTTCCGCACGGTGGCCGAGGTGTTTGCCACCTCCGTGCAACGCTTCGCCGACCGGCCTGCGTACCACAGCTTCGGCAAGACCATCACCTACCGCGAGGCGGATCAACTGGTCGAGCAATTCGCCGCTTACCTGATTGGCGAGTTGCAGTCGAAGAAAGGCGACCGCGTCGCCTTGATGATGCCCAACTGCCTGCAATACCCCATCGCGACCTTCGGCGTGCTGCGTGCCGGCTTGACCGTGGTCAACGTCAATCCGCTGTACACCCCGCGCGAACTCAAGCACCAGTTGATCGACTCCGGCGCCAGCGTGCTGGTGGTCATCGACAACTTCAGCACCACCGTGCAGCAGGTCATCGCCGACACGCCGGTCAAGCAAGTCATCACCACCGGCCTGGGCGACATGCTGGGCTTCCCGAAGGCGGCGCTGCTCAACTTCGTGGTCAAGTACGTCAAGAAGCTGGTACCCGATTACCGCATCAACGGCGCGATTCGCTTCCGCGAGGCGCTGGCGCTGGGCCGCAAGCACCGCGTGCCGACACTGCAGATCGAACCGGACGACATCGCCTTCCTGCAGTACACCGGCGGCACCACCGGCGTGGCCAAGGGCGCCATGCTGACCCACCACAATCTGGTCGCCAACATGCAGCAGGCGCACCAGTGGCTGGCGGGCACCGGCAAGCTGGAAGAAGGCCACGAAGTGGTGATCACGGCGCTGCCGCTGTACCACATCTTCGCATTGACCGCGAACGGCCTGGTCTTCATGAAGATCGGCGGCTGCAACCACCTGATCAGCAATCCGCGCGACATGCCAGGCTTCGTCAAGGAGCTGAAAAAGACCCGTTTTACCGCGTTCACCGGCGTCAATACGCTGTTCAACGGCCTGCTCAATACGCCCGGATTCGATCAGGTGGATTTCTCCTCGCTCAAGATGACCCTCGGCGGCGGCATGGCCGTCCAGCGTTCGGTCGCCGAGCGCTGGAAGAAAGTCACCGGCCTGACCTTGGTCGAAGCCTACGGCCTGACCGAAACCTCGCCGGCCGCGTGCATCAACCCGATGGACCTGAAGGACTACAACGGTTCGATCGGCCTGCCGATTCCGTCCACCGATGCCTGCATCAAGGACGACGCCGGCGCGGAATTGCCACTGGGCGAGATCGGCGAGCTGTGCATCAGGGGCCCGCAGGTCATGAAGGGCTACTGGAAGAAACCCGATGAAACCGCCAAGGTGATGGACGCCGAAGGCTGGCTGCATACCGGCGACATCGCGCGCATGGACGCACAGGGCTTCGTCTACATCGTCGATCGCAAGAAGGACATGATTCTGGTGTCCGGCTTCAACGTGTACCCCAACGAGATCGAGGACGTGATCGCCGAAATGCCTGGCGTGGTGGAAGTGGCCGCCGTCGGTATGCCGGATGAGAAGTCCGGCGAGATCGTCAAGGCGGTCATCGTGAAGAAGGACCCGGCCCTGACGGCCGACGATGTGAAGGCGCATTGCCGCGCCAACCTCACCGGCTACAAGCAGCCGCGCGTGATCGAATTCCGCAAGGAGTTGCCCAAGACCAACGTCGGCAAGATCCTGCGCCGCGAGCTACGGGACGCTCTGAAGACGTAATACCGCTTATGCCGCAGCCCGAAGGCGTTCAGCCTTCTTTGACGCCCGCATTGCCGCAAGGCCTTGCGGGCGTTAGCTTCTGCACGCATAGAATCCGGTGTCGGCGCACGCTCACGCGTTCAACCTTATCTCCGTCCGAAAGGCGGCCGGCCGGACGGTTATCACGGAGAACCACCATGTCTGCAGTTCAACCCTTCATTCGCACTAACATCGGCTCGACCCTACGCATCATCGAAGAACCGCAGCGTGACGTGTACTGGATCCATATGCATGCCGACCTCGCCATCAACCCGGGGCGTGCCTGCTTTTCCACGCGTCTGGTCGACGACATCACCGGCTACCAGACCAACCTTGGTCAACGACTGAACAACGCCGGCGTGCTGGCCCCGCATGTGGTGCTGGCATCCGACAGCGATGTGTTCAACCTGGGCGGCGACCTGGCGTTGTTCTGTCAACTCATTCGCGAAGGCGACCGTGCTCGACTCCTTGAATACGCCCAACGCTGTGTACGCGGCGTTCACGCGTTCCATGTCGGCCTCGACGCACGCGCGCACAGCATCGCCCTGGTGCAGGGCAACGCGCTGGGCGGCGGATTCGAAGCGGCATTGAGCTGCCACACCATCGTCGCCGAGGAAGGGGTGATGATGGGACTGCCCGAAGTGCTGTTCGACCTGTTCCCGGGAATGGGCGCCTACTCTTTCATGTGCCAGCGCGTCAGTGCGCAACTGGCGCAAAAAATCATGCTCGAAGGCAATCTGTACTCCGCCGAGGAGTTGCTCGGCATGGGCCTGGTCGATCGCGTCGTGCCGCGCGGTCAGGGAGTGGCGGCCGTCGAACAAGTGATCCGCGAAAGCAAGCGCACACCGCATGCCTGGGCGGCGATGCAGCAAGTGCGCGAAATGACCACGGCGGTGCCGCTGGAGGAAATGATGCGCATCACCGAAATCTGGGTCGATACGGCGATGCAGCTGGGCGAAAAGTCATTGCGCACCATGGACCGTCTGGTCCGCGCGCAATCGCGCCGCTCAGGGCTTGACGCCGGCTGATGCGTCGGCGGGCTATTCGCGACTCCGGGGAGAGCGTTCGTCGTCGTTGGCGCCTTGTACGCGCGCGGCGAGCGCATCCTTTCCGGTCTGCAGCTGGTCGCGCAACGCCGACAGCCGCTGTCGCCATTCGGCCTGCAGTTGCCAATCGGCCATGCGCATCAGCTCACCGCCGCTGCCGGCCAGCTGGGCCAGGCCCAGATTGCTGGCAACGCCGCGCAATGCGTGGGCGCTTTCGCGCAGTTGTTCCCAATCCGAGCGCATGCCATCGCGCTCGATCGCGCCCACGCAGTTGAGCGCATCATCCAGACATTGCCGGACGAACTGACGTTCGAATTCTTCGCCCATGCCCAGCGCAGCCAGTTCGTCCAGCACGCTGGCATCGAGCACGCCTTCGAAACTGGTCGATGCCTGCACTACCGTCCCCGGCGTTGCCAGTACCCGGGTGCTGACAGCGAGTTCGGCAAGCGTATCGAGCAGCCTGGTAGCCACCACGGGCTTGGCCAGGAACGCACGCGCGCCAGCTTGTTCGCAGGCGCGGATTGCTTCTGGCGTGACGTCGGCACTGAGCACCACCAACGGGGTGTAGCGCATGCCGCTGGCCTGCATCACGCGCAACTGCTTGAGCATGTCCAGGCCGCTCATGCCGGGCATGTGCAGATCCACGATCACCGCATCGAAATCCTTGTCGGCCATCGCGTCCAGCACCTGCTCGGCGCCGTTGACGCACATCACCTTATGCCCTGCCTTCTCCAGCAATCGCTGCAACACCATGCGATTGGCTGCATGGTCGTCGGCCACCAGCATGCGCATGCTCCGCACGCGCGTGCGGTGACGCAGGAATGGGTTGGAGAAGGCAATGACGTTGGAGGCTTCCAGCTCGTCAGGAGTCTCCAGCAGCGCCCCGACCGGCGAGCGAGCCGGCGCGGCCGTCTCAAATACGCCGATCTCCAGCGGCAACTCGAACCAGAACACGCTGCCGCCGGAGGGATTGGGCGCAAAGCCAATCGCGCCGCCCATGGCCTCGACCAGGCCCTTGGCGATCGTGGTGCCCAGGCCGGTGCCTTCATAACGGCGCGACAACCCCACGTCCGCCTGCTCGAACGCCTCGAACAGGCGCGGACGCATGTCCATCGGCACGCCGATGCCGCTGTCCTGGACATCGAAACGCAGCCGCACCGTGTCGGCGCCATTGCCGGAGAGCCGCGCGACCCGCAGCAGCACATGCCCGTGCTCGGTGAACTTGACCGCATTGCCCAACAGGTTGAGCAACACCTGGCGCAGATGGCCGGTGTCGCCCTTGAGCAGGTCGGGTACGTCGGTGGCGACCTCGGTGCCGTAATCCAGTCCGCGTGCCTTGGCCTGCGGCTGCAGAATCATGTTGACCGAGCCGATCAGGTCGCGCAGCGAGAAATCGCGGCGATCGATACGGATCTTGCCTGCCTCGATCGCAGAAATGTCGAGCACTTCTTCCACCAGCGACAGCAGGCTGCGCGCCGAGGCCTGAATGGTATTCAGGCATTCCTTCTGCTCTGCATTCAGACGCGTGGTGGCCAGCACTTCGGTCATGCCCGCCAACCCATTCAGCGGGGTGCGGAATTCGTGACTAATATTGGCCAGGAAGCGGCTCTTGGCCTGGTTGGCATGCCGCGCCTCGCGTACCGCACGCGTCATCGCACGCAACAACGAATCGAAGTACAGCGGCACGGCGATCAACCCCAGCAACAATCCCCAGCTCAGAGAGGGGTTGGCCTTCCAGTACGGCGAAATCAGGATGGCACTGAGAAAACTCAGGCTGGCCATCGCCGTGGCGGCACGCAGATAGGGACTGCCGTAGCGAAAGCCATTGCCGATGGTCACCCACATGCAGACCGCATACAGCGGCGAAGCCGGTTCGCCCTGGATTGCCATGATCGCGCCGGCGCAGGTGTAGTCGAGCACCATGCCGATCAGGCGCCGCGTGTGCGACACTTGCGGCCGCAGCAAGATTGCCACCATCAGTCCCAGCGACACCACCAGCTCGCCCACCAGGATCAACCAGGTGGCCATCAACATGTCGCCGTGGGTGTGGTGGTAGCGCCAACCCAGGTAGGAGATGAACAGCATGGTGATGATGATGCGGATCAGGTTCTGCGCGTGTTCCGAATCCGCCCGCCCCGAAAGACGCCGCGTCAACCATGGCAATGGAGACTTCATAGACGCCTCAGACCTGCGGTCGCTTCGATGGGGAAGAAAGTGGGCCGCGCGTTACTGCAGCATCGGCGCCATGGACATACACGGCGATGCGCGCATCGGCATCAGCACTGTCCTGCATCAGCCGCAGCAACGACAGGGGAATGACCACCAGCGCCGCCAGCAGGGCGATCCCGAGCTCGATCCGCTGTTGCCAGTACGGACTGTTGGCAAGCGTCGCCCCGAAACTGAGGACGGCCATGGCCACCGCCGTGTGCAGTGCATGCCTGCCAAAGCGCAAACCATTGCCGATCGTGACCCACATCACCACGACGTAAAGGCAGGCCATCGGAGCGGCGAACCAGGTCAACGCCAGACTGAGCAGGCCATAGTCCGACAGCATGCCGAGCGTCCGGCGCAGGTGCGAAGGCCGCGGCCTTGCAACGATCCATGCAAACAGCAGCAATGCTCCACCATGCCCGACCGCGATCAGGTGCAGCAATCGCCGCAGATGGCCATCGCTCAGTTGCCAATGCGGGGCGCAGACCAGCGTGTAGGCCAGGATCAGCCAGAGCATCACGATGCGCACCAGCGCCTGACCGTGCTCGCTGTCGGGGCGCCTTGCGAGTTGCCGACGCAGCTGGGCAAGCGCCGCCCTCACCTCACACCCCGGGTCGCGCCGATGCGGTGGAAAACTCGCCACAAATCTGCTCCAGCTGCGCACGGCCGCGCAACAGCGCATCCACGCAACGCGGGTCGAACAGGCGGCCACGTTGGGCATACAGATAGGCCAGCGCGGCGTCCATGGTCCAGGCTTCCTTGTACGGGCGCGGCGACAGCAGCGCGTCGAACACGTCGGCCACCGCCACGATGCGTGCTTCCAGCGGAATCGCCTCACCGACCAGGCCATCCGGATAACCGGTGCCGTCATAACGTTCGTGGTGACGCAGCGCAATCAACGCGCCGACCTGGATGAAACGGTTCTGGCTGCCGCTGAGCAGCTCATAGCCGATGCGCGGATGGCGCCGCATCACGCTCATTTCCTCGTCGGTGAGCTTGCCGGGCTTGAGCAGCACCGCATCGGGAATGGCGATCTTGCCCATGTCGTGCAGCGGTGCGGCCATCTCGATGATGCGCACCTCCTCTTCCGCCAGCCCCAGTTGCTCGGCGATCAGGCCGGCCACGTGCGACATGCGTTCCAGGAACGCACTGGTGCCCGAATCGCGATACTCGATCGCGCGCGCAAGCCGCGACAAGGTTTCGCGCTCGCGCTCCTCGACCTCGTTCATGCTGGCCAGCAGGCGCTGCTCCAGCGACAACGCGCGTTGCTTGACGCTTTCGCTCTGTTGGCGCAATTGCAGCAGGTTGGAGCAGCGCGCCCGCAACTCGCGCGGACGGATCGGCTTGACCAGAAAGTCGATCACGCCGGCTTCCAGCGCTGCCTGACGGATCGGCTGCTCGTCGCCGACGATGGTGATCAGGATGATCGGAATATCACGGTGGCTGGGCAGCCGGCGCAGCCGACGTGCGAATTCCAGACCGTCCATGCCCGGCATGCGGTAGTCCAGCAGCAACAGATCCACGCGCCCGGCTTCACACCAGGCCAGGGCGTCGAGCGGATCGCCGAAGTCGTAGACCTTGAGCTCCGGCGCAATGTCCTCGATGACATGACGCAGCATCGTCCGCGCGGACATCTGGTCATCGACAATGACGATGTTCAATCCCAGATCCGCCTTTTCCGCCCAGCTTCCCCATGTATCCATCGACAATGCGCCGCCCGGCCCCCCTAAAACATCCTGCATAGCCGTTGCTCCTCTATCTCGAGAACGGAAAAGCGATGACCCCGGACCCTGTGCCGACTCCCCCGAACGATACGCTGCTCGAAGCTTAGCCCTAGCATATGCAGTATCTGTGCCGTCGGCACACCGCCGGCACAAAAAAATCAGGCTTCCGGACGCATATAGGGGAACAGCAGGACATCGCGGATCGAGGTGCTGCCGGTCAGCAGCATCACCAGACGATCGATACCGATGCCCAGGCCGCCGGTCGGCGCCATGCCGTACTCCAACGCACGGATGTAATCGGCATCGAAATGCATCGCTTCGTCGTCGCCGCCGTCCTTGGCCTGCACCTGCGCCTGGAAACGTGCGGCCTGGTCTTCGGGGTCATTGAGCTCGGAGAAGCCGTTGGCCAGCTCCTTGCCGTTGATGAACAGCTCGAAGCGGTCGGTGTACCCCGGCTCGGTATCGCTGGAACGCGCCAGCGGCGACACCTCGACCGGGTGGTCGGTGATGAAGGTCGGCTGCACCAGGGTGTGCTCCACGGTGGCCTCGAAAATCTCCAACAGCAGCTTGCCCCAACCGTAGGACGGCTTGACCCGGATCTTGAGCCGCTCGCAATGGCGCAGCAGCGCCTCGCGGTCGATGCAGTCGGAGGCGCTGATCTCCGGGTTGTGGTGCCGGACGGCATCATCCATGCGCCATCGCCGGAAAGCCGGCGCCAGATCGATGTCGGCACCATCCCAGCTCACCTGCGTGGTCCCCAACACCGACTGCGCGGTGTCGCGGATCACCTGCTCGGTCAGGTCCATGATCTGGTGGTACGTGGCATAAGCCTCGTAGAGCTCGAGCATAGTGAACTCGGGGTTGTGCCGGGTCGACACGCCTTCGTTGCGGAAATTGCGGTTGATCTCGTAGACGCGCTCCAACCCACCGACCACCAGGCGCTTGAGATACAGCTCGGGGGCAACGCGCAGGTACAGGTCCAGGTCCAGCGCGTTGTGGTGGGTGGTGAACGGCTTGGCCGTGGCGCCGCCGGGAATGTAATGCATCATCGGCGTTTCCACTTCCAGGAAGCGGCGCGCGTCCAGCCAGGCACGCATGGCGCGGATGATCTTGGAGCGCTTGATGAAGACCTCGCGCGCCTCCGGGGTCACGATCAGGTCGACGTACCGCTGGCGGTAACGCTGCTCAACGTCCGACAGGCCGTGCCACTTGTCCGGCAAGGGGCGCAGCGACTTGGTCAGCAGGCGCAGCGCGCTGGCCTTGACCGACAGCTCGCCGGTCTTGGTACGGGTGAGCCCACCCTCCACCGCCACGATGTCGCCCACATCCCAGCCCTTGAATGCGGCATAGGCATCACCGAGCACATTGCCCTGCAGGAACAGCTGCACGCGCCCGGATTCGTCCTGGATCTGCGCAAAGCTGGCCTTGCCCATCACCCGCTTGGCCATCAGCCGGCCGGCCATCCTGACCGTGCGCCCGCTGGCTTCCAGCGCTTCAGGGGTCCAGGTGTCGGCGTCGGCGAATTCTGCCTGCAGGTCGCCGGCAAAGTGTTCGCGCACGAAGTCGTTCGGGTAGGCGATGCCCTGCCCGCGCAACGCGCCCAGTTTCGCGCGGCGCTCGGCGATGAGGCTGTTCTCGTCGGCGGGGATCTGCGGCGCGGGGGTCTGCTCGGTCATGGCGGGATCGGTCTGCTTTAGGTTGGGCGGGTGCCCGGTGGGGAATGAAGAACCGGCGGTGCCGGCACCCTCATTAGAATGATGATGTGACGAAGGCAGGCGGTCACCGCGTTACCCGGAAGCCGCCGTGCATTACCACCGCTGCCTCACAGGCACTGCAGCGGTGCGCCAGGATGCCGTCGCGACGGCAAGCTGGCGCGGCGGTCAGGCATCCAGGCGTTTGGAGCCCGCTGCCAGACCGGCCTTCAGGCTGGCCTCGACGAATTCGTCCAGATCGCCGTCCAGCACCTTCTGCGTATCGCTGCGTTCGATGCCGGTGCGCAAGTCCTTGATGCGGCTCTGGTCCAGCACGTAGTTACGGATCTGGCTGCCCCAGCCGATGTCGGACTTGGTCGCTTCCAGGGCGTCCTTCTCGGCGTTGCGCTTCTGCACTTCCAGCTCGTACAACTTGGCGGCCAGCATCTTCATCGCGTTGTCGCGGTTCTGGTGCTGGCTGCGACCGGTCTGGCAGGCGACCACGGTGTTGGTCGGGATGTGCGTGATACGCACCGCCGATTCGGTCTTGTTGACATGCTGACCGCCGGCACCCGAGGAGCGATACACGTCGGTACGCAGGTCGGCCGGATTGATGTCGATCTCGATGTTGTCGTCCACTTCCGGCGACACGAACACCGAGGTGAAACTGGTATGCCGGCGGTTGTCCGAGTCGAACGGCGATTTGCGCACCAGCCGGTGCACGCCGATCTCGGTCTTCAGCCAGCCGTAGGCATATTCGCCCTCGATGCGCACGGTGGCCGACTTGATGCCCGCCACTTCGCCACCGGAGACTTCCATCAACTCGGTCTTCCAGCCGCGCGACTCGGCCCAGCGCAGGTACATGCGCAGCAGGATTTCGGCCCAGTCCTGCGCCTCGGTGCCGCCGGCGCCTGCCTGGATGTCGACAAACGCATTGGCGCTGTCCATCTGGCCGGAGAACATGCGCTGGAATTCCAGCTTCTCGACATGCGCCTGGTAGGTGTCCAGATCGGCGATCACCACAACCGCAGTGTCTTCGTCCTGTTCGCTTTCGGCCAACTCCAGCAGGTCGCCCGCATCGGCCAGGCCCGACAGCACATCGGCAATGCCGAGCACGGTCTTTTCCAGCATGGAACGCTCGCGGCCCAGGGCCTGCGCGCGTTCGGCGTCGTTCCACACGTCCGGGCTCTCAAGCTCCCGGCTGACTTCCTCTAGACGCTCTTTCTTGGCGTCGTAGTCAAAGATACCCCCTGAGCGAGAGCACGCGATCGTTCAGATCGGTGATGCGCTGGCGGATCGGGTTGGTTTCGATCATGACGGAGTTCCGGCAAACAAGCGGGCTAGTTTAGCAAGCGGGCGGCGGCGGCGAAACGCGATGGAACCCTGGCCGCGCATGCTGCAACACCTGCGACACCCCAGGCGCCTGGCTGCCTCGCGCGACCGCAGGTTCCGCCGATGGCCAGCATCGCGCGTCGGTGTCGCAGCAGCTGCGACCTGGCGGCGCCTGGGCCAGGGACGAATGTGGGACCAGACGCCGGTTACCCCGGGCACGCAGCAGGGTTATGCCACCAGTGCGTCGGGTCTGGGCGCAGCGGCGCCCTGCCCTGCATGGGTACGCAAACCGGCCAGGTGGCTGCGACTGCACGGCAGCACGCTGGCATCGCGCAGATGCACGCGCGCGTCGCCGGAATCGGACGGCTCGATCGCCTACACCTGCCCCAAATTGACCAGATAGCTGCGGTGGATGCGCACGAACACTGCCGGGTCCAGCTTCGCCTCGATTGCCGCCATGGTGCTGCGCAACGGGTAATCGTGACCGCGCACATGCAGGTTGACGTAGTTGCCCGAGGCCTGGACCCACTCGATATCGGCGGTAGCGACCAGAAAATCGCGTCCCAGCTTGCGCACCAGAAAACGCTCCGGGCGGTCCAGCGGCTCCACCGGCGGGCCTTCGTCAGGTGCGGCGAGCAGGTGCGCCTCGCCCTGACGGCGCCGTGCGTACCAGGCCAGTGTGTGCTGCACCGCCACCAGTAGCGCAAAGGTACGCAGGTCCTTGGACAGCTCGTAGACCCACTGCAGCCAGACACCGAAATCGTAGTGCGCGCCGGCCAGGGCATAGACCAGCATGCGCAGCACCACCATGCCGGCAACATGCAGCAGCCACCAGCTCAGTGCAGTTGTTACATACGCCGGCAGGCGTCGCACCCAGACATCGGCATGCAACGGCCAGCGTGCGCAGAGCCACACCACCGCCGGCAACAGCAGCAGCGCTGCGGTGGCGCTGCTCAGCTCCCAGCTCAGCACCTGCCACACCACGATGGGCTTGCCATCGCGGCGCGCGGCAAGCCAGGCGGTCCAGACGTTGCCCAGCGCGCTCAAATAGAACACAGCGACCAGATCACCACCACCCAGCGCGTGGCAGCGCGGCCGGCGCTGTCGTGGAGGATTGGCGGGCGCGGCCCGGTCGATTGCATGGCACACGTCCGCAGTTGGCAGCTGCCGATCATAGAGGCCTGCGCTACAAGGCGAAACCGCCATCCCTGCCGGCCCCATTCGTCCCTGGGTGGGCACAACTGGTCACCGCGGGCCGGGCTTTCCGCCCCTGACACCACTGCTGGAGCGGGGCCGCGGACAGGATGCAGCCACTCCTTTCCTCTACCACGTGGGCATGGCCTATGTGGCCGACTGGGGCTTCCACCTCAAGAGCGTGCACACGGCCGAGTGGTTGCAGTGGCCGATGATCGTGCTCAACCGGTGGCGCATGCCGTTGTTGTTCATGATCTCCGGCATTGCGATCGGGTTGTCGTAGCCGCAGGCCGCGCCGTGGCGCTTCGCATTGCGTCGCTGCGGGCGGTTGCTGCCGCCCCTGCTGTTCGGCATGTTCGTGGTGGTGGCGGTGCAGGCCTACTGCCAAGGCGTGAGCAACGGCAAGCTCGCCACCGGCTTCGGCAGCTTCCTGCTGCGCTACTGGCAGATGCGCCCGTGGCCGGCCGGCAGTTTCGATGGCTGGGAACACGGCATCATCTGGAATCACCTGTGGTACCTGGCCTACCTGCTGCCCTACACCGTGGCCTTGATGGCGCTGGTGTCGCTGGCCAAGCTGGTGCGGCTGCCGACCTTACCGGCGCTTCCCGCCGCGGTGGTGGTACCGGCCCTGCTGGTGTTGCCGATCCTGTGGGAAGGGTTCTGCGTGATGTGTGTGATGCCGCGCCATCCGCCGACCCATGCGTTGATCGGTGACTGGTTCGTGCATGCCGAGTCGTTCCCGCTCTTCCTCTTGGGCTATCTGCTGGCGCGCAGCGAGCGCTTCTGGCAGCTGGCCGTGCAACTGCGCTGGCTCACCCTGGTCGCTGCGGTGCTGACCATCACCGCCGAGTTGGGCATCCGTTATCTGGGCATGCACATGCAGCCTGCGCAGCTGCCGCCGGCACTGGACGCGCTGCCATTGGGAACGCCTGGAACATGCCGCACGCGCGGCCTATACCTGGCTGGCGCTGCTGACCCTGCTGGGTTGGGCCAAGCAGCGTCTGAACCGGCCGTTCGGCTGGCTGCCTTATTGCACGGAAGCGGTGTTCCCCTGGTACATCCTGCATCAGAGCCTGATCATCGTGGCGCTGTACTGGTTGATGCCGCTGCAGTTGAACGCCTGGCTGGAACCGGCGCTGGTGATCGCGGCCACGGTGATCGGCTGTCTGGCGCTGCATGAGTATGTGATTCGGCGGGTGCGTTGGCTGCGGCCGTTGTTCGGCTTGCGTGGACGCACGCAGGCGGTGACCCGCCAGCTCGGTGCTACGGCAGTTGCGTCGTAAGAACCTTGGGGACGCACGTTGCTTGCAACGTGCGATTCGTTGGGCGGGCCATCTCAGCACGCGCCATCTGGCGCAATCCACGCTGCGCGCCGGGATGCGTTTGGAAACGCCATGTGCCCGATCTGCTCGCACCGCGGTATTGCTCGCCCCGATTGCCGCTTCGCCGATTCCGTGGCTGGCATCAATCCCGATCACGGCGATCGGGACGATGCCTGATCCGCTTTCAACAATAAGCCGAGCCATCGCTTTCAGCAGCCCAACGGCCGATCTCCATCGGGATCACGCCAGGTGCGAATGTCACAAACCTAGGTGGCGACAAGACCGCAGATCAGCCAGTGACTGTCGCCGGCTCGCAATGCTCCACGATCAACTGCACTGCCGTGCCGCCGCGGTAGTCGTCGGCGACCAATCGATACGCCAGTCGCACCAGGCGCGCGGGATCGCTGCCGCGCCAGCCGTTGAAGTGGATGGCATTGAGCGGTTCCGCGCGTCCGGGGTACCGCAGGGTCAACTTGAGGTGGCGCTCCTTGAGCACGCGGTGCTGCAGCACCTCGAACTGACCATCGAACAGCGGCTCGGGGAATCCCTGCCCCCACGGACCGGCCACGCGCAGCGCTTCGGCGTGCACGTGGTCGAGTTCGTGCGCGGACAGTTCGCCGTCACTGTGCAATTGGGCATGCAGCAGCGAGGCATCCACCATCGCCATGACCTGCGACTGAAAAGCCTGCTCGAACATTGCCAATGCGGCATGCTCGATGCTCAATCCGGCTGCCATCGCATGGCCACCGAACTTCTGGATCAGCCCGGGGTGCCGCGCGTCCACCGCCGCCAGCACATCGCGGATATGCAGGCCGGGAATCGAACGTGCCGAACCACGCAACTGGCTGCTGCCCGGCTCGGCCGGTGCCAGGGCGATCACCGGACGGTGCAGGCGGTCCTTGAGCTTGGAGGCCACCAGACCGATCACGCCAGGATGCCATTCGGCATCGAACAGGCATGCGGCAATCGGCAATGCACCATCGGCATCCAGTACTACCTTGTTGACGGCGTGCTCTGCATCGTCGGTCATCAACTGCTGCACCGCGCGGCGCTCGGCGTTGATCTCTTCCAGCGTGCCGGCGATCTCGCGGGCCTGGCTCCAGTCTTCACTGAGCAACAGTTCGATACCCAGCGCCATGTCCTCGAGCCGACCGGCGGCATTGAGGCGTGGCCCAAGCGCAAAACCGATATCGCCGGCACCCAGCCGCGTCACATCGCGGCCGCTGGCATCGATCAAGGCACGCAACCCGATGCAGCCCTTGCCCTCGCGCAGGCGACGCAAGCCGGCCGACACCAGCGCGCGGTTATTGGTGTCCAGCGGCACCAGATCGGCAACGGTGCCGACTGCGACCAGATCCAGCAGCACCGACAAATCCGGTTCGGCGCGCTCGGCGAAGACGCCGCGTTTGCGCAACACGCTGCGCAATGCGAGCAACACGTAAAAGATCACCCCGACCCCGGCCAGGGTCTTGCTGGGGAAGGTGTCTTCGGCCAGGTTCGGGTCGACGATCGCATCGGCCGGCGGCAGCACCTCGCCCGGCAGATGGTGGTCGGTGACCAGCACCGTCCAGCCGCGCGCCTTGGCTGCGGCGACGCCGGCGTGACAGGCGATGCCGTGATCGACGGTGACCAGCACATCCGGATGCAACGCCGCCAGTTCGTCGACCAACGCAGGCGACAAGCCATAGCCATGCACCATGCGATTGGGCACGGCGTGGTGCACGTCCAGCGCACCGAGCATGCGCAGGCCGCGCACGCCGACTGCGCAGGCGGTGGCGCCATCGCAGTCGAAATCGCCCACCACCAGAATGCGCCGTTGCTGCGCGATCGCATCGGCCAATAGCTCGGCGGCCAGGCCGCTGTTGTGCAGCAATTCGGGCGACAACAACTGGCCCAGTCGCGGCTGCGCGCCTTGTGCATCGGTGACACCACGCGCTGCATAGATGCGGCGCAGCAGCGGCAACATGGTATCGGGCCAACTGCCGGCCTGCCCGGAAGGGCGCCGGACGATCTGCGGACGCGACGTCATTGCGCCAGCTGCACCCGCGGCGTGCGCCAGAAACGCCAGCGCTGCGCATGCGTGAGCGCTATGCTTTCGCCGTCCTGGAAATCCAGCACCAACCGATCCAGTTCGCCGCGCGCCATCGCCGCCAACAGCGGCGCCACCGCATCGTCGCTGAACTGCTGCAGCGAACGCAGATGACGCAGATCCACCAGCGCATCGACGCGTTGTTCGCCCTGCGCATCGGCACCTGCCGCCAGCGCCAGCGCCCGTAGCAGCGATTCGCGACTACGCACCTGGCGATGCGGCGAACGCACCGCGTGCGGCAGGACGCCGCCACCCCAGAACCACAGCGAATTGATGGCCGGCTTGCCGCTGGCGACGCGGCCTTCGTTCCACGGATGCTGATGCAGCAGCACCTGCGCTTCGGTCAGCAAGGCCCGCCAGCGGCGCCCGCTGTCGCCGGCCGGCAGGTGCTCGAACAAGTCGTCGCCGATGGCGACATCGGGCGGTGCGAAGTCCGGCAATTTCGCATCCGGCGACAGACGCAGATACCAACGCGATGGCGTGGGCGCATCCAGCAAAAAGCCGGCATCGCCGAACATCGGCTTGAGGATGGGCAAGAGCGCCGCCAGATCGTCGGCGGTGGGGCCGAGCGCCTCGCCGTAGCCCATCAACCTCGCACCCTGCATGTCCGGCACCACATAGGCCGGATCCGCGCGCACCCAGGTGGCGCCGGCGGCATCGCCAGCATCCAGCTGGCGCGTCAACGCGGCCACCGGCCAGTGCGCCGGGGTCAGGCTGAAGTGGCGCTGCAATTGCGCCACTTCGCCGGCATCGGCGGTGTGCCCGTCGGCGCGCGCAAGCGCACGCGCCACCGCCGTGTCGCCCAGCGTTCCGGGCAGGCGGCGTTTTTCCGGCAACAACAGCGTGGCGGTGGTCATCGCGCGCTGATGCCGGTCAGTCCAGGTAAGCGACGCTGACGACTTCGTACTCGCGCTGGCCGGCCGGCGCATCGATGGTGACCGAATCGCCTTCCAGCTTGCCGATCAGCGCGCGCGCCAGCGGCGAGGAGATCGCGATCAGGCCCATCTTGATGTCCGCTTCCAGATCGCCAACGATCTGGTAGCGCTTCTCTTCGTCGGTCTCGGTATCGGCCAGCGTCACCGTGGCCCCGAACACGATCTTGTTGCCGGCCGACAATTTAGTGATGTCGATGATTTCGGCATGCGAGAGCTCGCTTTCCAGCTGCTTGATTCGGCCTTCGATGAAGCTCTGCTGCTCGCGCGCAGCGTGATATTCGGCGTTTTCCTTCAGATCGCCGTGCGCACGCGCTTCGGCGATCGCATTGATCACCTCCGGGCGCTTGACCGACTTCAAATGCTCCAGCTCTTCGCGCAGGCGCTGCGCGCCCTTCGATGTCATGGGTGCTCTCATGCTTGAAGCTCCTTGTGCAGTTCCTGCAGCGACCACACGGGGCCGGTGCCGCGGAATTCCAGCGATTGCACCAGCGCCTTGGCGCCGGCGACAGTGGTCGAATAGGTCACGCGATGCTGCAGCGCTTCGCGGCGGATCGAGAACGAGTCCGAGATGGCGGCGCGACCTTCAGTGGTGTTGACGATGTAGACGATCTCGCCGTTCTTGATCGAATCGACGATGTGCGGGCGGCCTTCGGCCACCTTGTTGACGATTTCGCAGCTCAGCCCGTTCTGCTGCAGCCAGGCACCGGTACCGCGCGTGGCCACCAGCGTGAAGCCACGCTCCACCAGCGCCTGCGCCACCGGCAGCACGCGCTGCTTGTCCGGGTCGCGCACCGAGACGAAGGCCTTGCCCAGCGGTGGCGCCTTGATGCCGCCGGCTTCCTGCGCGCGTGCGAACGCGGCGCTGAAGCTGCGGCCCACGCCCATCACCTCGCCGGTGGAGCGCATCTCCGGCCCGAGGATCGGGTCTACGCCCTGGAACTTGGCGAACGGGAAGATCGCTTCCTTCACCGAGTAATAGTCCGGCACGATTTCCTTGGTGGCGCCCTGCTCGGCCAGCGTCTTGCCAGCCATGCAACGTGCGGCGATCTTGGCCAGCGGCATGCTGATCGCCTTGGAGACGAACGGCACCGTGCGCGAGGCACGCGGGTTCACTTCCAGCAGATACACGATGTCGTCGCCCGCCTCGTTGACCTGCACCGCGAACTGGGTGTTCATCAGGCCGACCACGTTCAAGCCTTCGGCCAGCATCACCACCTGGCGACGCAGTTCTGCCTGGGTTTCCGCAGAGAGCGAATATGGCGGCAGCGAACACGACGAATCGCCAGAATGCACGCCGGCTTCTTCGATATGTTCCATCACCCCGCCGATCAACACGTTGCCGTCCTTGTCGGCAATGACGTCCACGTCCACTTCCACCGCGTTGTCGAGAAAGCGGTCCAGCAACACCGGCGAATCGTTGGAGACCTTGACCGCATCGCGCACATAGCGCGCCAGGTCGGATTCGCCGTAGACGATTTCCATCGCGCGGCCGCCCAGCACGTAGCTCGGGCGCACCACCAGCGGGTAGCCGATTTCGCGCGCCAGCACCAAGGCTTCTTCGGCATTGCGCGCAATCCGGTTCGGCGGCTGCTTCAGGCCGAGCTTGTCGACCAGCTGCTGGAAACGCTCGCGATCTTCGGCCAGGTCGATCGAGTCCGGCGAGGTGCCGATCACCGGCACGCCGTTGGCCTCCAACGCACGCGCCAGCTTCAGCGGGGTCTGGCCGCCGTACTGCACGATCACGCCCTTGGGTTTTTCCAGCTCGACGATTTCCAGCACGTCTTCCAGCGTCAGCGGCTCGAAGTACAGACGGTCGGAGGTGTCGTAATCGGTGGAGACGGTCTCCGGATTGCAGTTGACCATGATGGTCTCGAAGCCATCATCGCGCAGCGCAAGTGCCGCGTGCACGCAGCAGTAATCGAACTCGATCCCCTGGCCGATGCGGTTGGGGCCACCACCCAGGATCATGATCTTGTCGCGATCGGTCGGCAGCGCCTCGCATTCGTCCTCGTAGGTCGAGTACAGATATGCGGTGCTGGTGGCGAATTCGGCAGCGCACGAATCCACGCGCTTGTAGACCGGGCGCACCTTCAGCGCGCGGCGCAAGGTGCGCACCGATTCTTCGTTGCTGCCGATCAGCTGCGCCATGCGCGCATCGGAGAAACCGGCACGCTTGAGCATGCGCAGGCGCGGTGCATCCAGCGCGGCCATGCCGTCGTCGGCCAGCTGCTGTTCGTGGCTGATGATTTCTTCGATCTGGTCCAGGAACCAGGGGTCGATGAACGACAGCGCATACACATCGGCCACCGTCATGCCGGCGCGGAAGGCGTCGGCGACGTAGAACAAACGCTCCGGGCCCGGTGCCTTGAGCTCGCGCTTGAGCGTGGCGATGTCGTCTTCGCTGCTCAGGTCCAGGCCGGTCGGGTCCAGGCCGATCTTGCCGGTTTCCAGGCCACGCAGCGCCTTCTGCAGCGATTCCTGGAAGGTGCGGCCCATCGCCATCACTTCGCCGACCGACTTCATCTGCGTGGTCAGGCGCGCATCGGCCTGCGGGAATTTTTCGAACGCAAAGCGTGGAATCTTGGTGACCACGTAGTCGATCGACGGCTCGAACGAGGCCGGAGTCAGGCCACCGGTGATCTCGTTCTTCAATTCGTCCAGCGTGTAGCCCACTGCCAGCTTGGCGGCGACCTTGGCGATCGGGAAGCCGGTCGCCTTGGACGCCAGCGCCGACGAGCGCGACACGCGCGGGTTCATTTCGATGACAACCACGCGGCCGGTGGTCGGGCTGATGCCAAACTGCACGTTCGAGCCGCCGGTATCCACCCCGATCTTGCGCAACACCGCGATCGAGGCATCGCGCAGGCGCTGGTATTCCTTGTCGGTGAGCGTCTGCGCCGGCGCCACGGTGATCGAGTCTCCGGTGTGCACGCCCATCGGGTCCAGGTTTTCGATGGCGCACACGATGATGCAGTTGTCCGCGGTGTCGCGGACCACTTCCATCTCGAATTCCTTCCAACCCAGCACCGACTCTTCCACCAGCACTTCGGTGGTCGGCGACAGCTCCAGGCCGCGACCGACGATCTCGATCAGCTCTTCGCGGTTGTAGGCGATGCCGCCGCCGCTACCGCCCAGGGTGAAGCTGGGCCGGATGATGGTCGGGTAGCCGACGCGGGTCTGGATCTCCAGCGCTTCTTCCAGCGTGTGGGCAACCGCGGCCGTCGGGCAATCCAGGCCGATCTCGCCCATCGCCACGCGGAACAGCTCGCGGTCTTCGGCCATGCGGATGGCCTCGCGCTTGGCGCCGATCAGCTCGACGTTGTACTTTTCCAGCACGCCGTGGTCGGCCAGATCCAGCGCGCAATTCAGCGCGGTCTGCCCGCCCATGGTCGGCAGCAGGGCATCGGGCTTTTCCTTGGCGATGATCTTTTCGACCGTCTGCCAGTTGATCGGCTCGATGTACACGGCGTCGGCCATGTTCGGGTCGGTCATGATCGTGGCCGGGTTGCTGTTGACCAGCACCACGCGGTAGCCCTCGTCGCGTAGCGCCTTGCACGCCTGCGCGCCGGAATAATCGAACTCGCAGGCCTGGCCGATGACGATCGGGCCGGCGCCGATGATGAGGATGGTCTTGAGATCGCTGCGCTTGGGCATTTTCTTCTTCAGGCCTTCATAAGTTTTTGAATCGTTTCGATGTCCCCATCCTTGCTGAGCATTTCGAGGGAATTGATTTCCGCGCAGACGCAATGGAATACGTCGAACTTGCGCTTATCCAGCTTTACATCGGTCTGGCGAGCTTTACGGAATACTTCCGCAGCACGTATGGCCTCTTGACCCAGTACCTCGAACTCTTTCATGTCGTTGAGGATGGCGTTCACATTCTCGACATACGCCTCCTCCATGCCACGCAACACTTCGTATCGAATCAGCGGGGAGATCGCGATCTTGACGTCCGGATCTGCGACCAGGGCCTCGAACGTCGACAGCGACGCTTCGTGAGCCGCGTTGCCCTCCTCCCCGTCCAGTGCACCGATCAGAAGGTTGGCATCGAGCAGTACCAGACGGGTCATGCCTGCTTCCCAACCCTGGCGATCGCGGCGCTGCTTGACCAGGTCCAGCAATGCACGCTTGGTAGCGGACTGGTCTTCGCTGACCAGCGCTTCGCGCTTGAGTCTATTGAGATCGACCCCAAAAGTCTCTTCAAGCACATCGGCAAATGCCTTCATGTTGGGCGAGTCGATCACAGACGATCTGACGACTCCGTCCGCCACATCGCGCTCAAGCAGATAGGCCTCGCCTTGCTCAAGTTGGGTCAACACCAGCGGCGAATGAGTGCTGATGAAGAACTGCGTGTTCGGAAACAGCGCCTTCAGGTGTCTGACGATGTTGACCTGCCAACCAACGTGGAGATGACTTTCGATCTCGTCGATCAGCACTACACCCGGCAGGTTCTGCAGATCCTTGGAGTTGCTGAAGCCGGCATACCCCGAGATGATCGCTTGAAACAGTTTGACGACCGAGGCAAACCCCGAACTGAGTTCACCCAGCTCGATCATGCGGCCTTCCACACTCAGATAAACACGCTGCGAGCCGTCTATCTGCAGGCGCTCGGCGTCCACGCGCTGATCGATGCAATGCAACAGCTTCAATACCGACTCGATCTCGTTGCGCAGATTGTCCTTTTCCACCTGAAAAGGGTTGACTGACTGCGCACGTTGTATGAACCACACGCGGATGTCCGCATCCATGCCGGCAGAACGCAACGAACCGCTCCCGCACTCTTGGAACAACAACTCAAAATGCTTGGTCCTGCGTTCCTCGAAGTTTCCCAATGCCGCAATGGATATGGGCTGGCCTCCCACCGACGAACGCCCAACGGCCCAAATGTATACCAAGGGTCGCGAATGACGCATTGCCTGTGAGGCAAAATTTCTTACTTGGATATGCGGCTGAGAAGGCTTATCGAGATACTGCGCATCATCGATATAGATCTTGGATGCGGGCACGCATTTTTCTGGATCGACGCCCCAATCACCTTTGACCCGCAAAAACTGCTCATTGGTGAATAGCAACGCACCATAGATTGCTTCTAGCGACTTCGTCTTGCCAACGCCGTTGACACCAAAAAGCACGCGCGCCCGGCTGGTTGCGTCGAACCGCAGCTCCACCTTACCGACTCCCTTCAAACCTTCAATGTCGATGCGATCAAGCATTGGAATCTCCACTGGGCCAACGGGATGCCGTGCAGTCATCAGGGCGAGCACATGGCCAGGCAACGGGGTTCAAGCTTTTGCTTCAGCCATCAGGTCCACAAACCGATCGAACAACGGCCCCACATCGCGCGGGCCCGGCGACGCCTCCGGGTGACCCTGGAACGAGAACGCCGGTGCGTCGGTCAGCGCGATGCCCTGGTTGGTGCCATCGAACAGCGACCGATGGGTCACCCGCACATTGGCCGGCAAGGTGCTTTCATCCACTGCAAAACCGTGGTTCTGCGAGGTGATCATCACCCGGCCGCCGTCCAGATCCTGCACCGGGTGGTTGGCGCCGTGATGGCCGGTGGTCATCTTGAGCGTTTTGGCACCGGCGGCCAGCGCCAGCAACTGATGGCCCAGGCAGATGCCGAAGGTCGGCACCTTCTGCGCGATCAGTTCCTTGATCGCATCGATCGCGTAGTCGCACGGCTCCGGGTCGCCCGGGCCATTGGACAGGAACACGCCATCGGGCTGCAGTGCCAACACATCGGCCACCGGCGTGCGCGCCGGTACCACGGTGACGTCGCAGCCGCGCTCGGCGAGCATGCGCAGGATATTGATCTTGACGCCATAGTCGTACGCAACGACTTTGAATGTTTGCCCCTGTGCGGACGTTCCAGCAGTCAGAGCGCCGAGGCTGAGGAAGGCATCGGAGTTCAGATCCAGCGAACCTTCCTTCCAGTTGTAGCTGCTCTCGGTCGAAACCACCTTGGCCAGGTCCATGCCTTTCAGGCCGGGGAACTTGCGTGCGGCTTCCAGTGCTTTTTCGAAGTCGATCTCGCCGGCCATCAGCGCGCCGTTTTGGGCGCCCTTCTGCCGCAGCAGGCGGGTCAGCTTGCGGGTGTCGATGCCGGAGATGGCGACCACGCCGCGGGCCTGCAGCCATTCCGGCAAAGCCACCTGGCTGCGCCAGTTGCTGGGGCGGCGCGGCACATCGCGCACGATCAGGCCGGCCACCCAGATCTTGCGGGCTTCGTCGTCCTGGTCGGTGAAGCCCGTGTTGCCGATATGCGGATAGGTCAGCGTGACCATCTGGCGGGCGTAGGAGGGATCGGTCAGAACTTCCTGATAGCCGGTCATGGCGGTGTTGAACACCACTTCACCGACGGAAAGCCCGTTGGCGCCTACGGATTCGCCCTCGAACACGGTGCCGTCTTCGAGGACAAGGATTGCGGGTTGGGTCACGTGGGGGTCTCGCTCTGGCTGCCTGGGACTCCGATGCGCTCCCGGCCAAATTCCGGTTGCAGCAAAGCGCGGACGCGGTGCTGGGGACCGGTCCGACGCTGGTTCGGGCAAGCGAGAATTGTAAAGGCAACTGCCCTGCCATGCCAGTCTGAAGAGCACCGGATGCAGGCGCGGCAGCAACGCCGAGGCATGAACAGGCCGCGGAGTGCGGCTGCCGTTCATGCATGACTGCGGGTGTGCTTACAGCACCAGATCGCGCACGCGGTAGCTGCCTTCCGGCTTGCCGATCAGCCGCTTGGCCGCATGCAAGGCACCGCGCGCGAAGATGTCGCGATTGGTCGCGCGATGCACCAGCTCGACCCGCTCGCCAAGCCCGGTGAATTGCACGGTGTGTTCGCCGACGATGTCGCCGGCACGCAGGCTGACATAGCGCGGCTGAGCGCCGCTGCCGGTCGCTGCTTCACCCAGCGTCAACGCGGTACCGGAGGGCGCGTCCTGCTTGTGCACGTGATGCGCTTCGAGGATATCGCAGTCCCAACCCGGCAAGGTGCCAGCCGCGCGCTCCACCAGCTCCGTCAGCACCGCAACGCCGAGACTGAAGTTGGACGCCCACACCAGCGCAATCTGCTGGGCGGCATCGCGCAAGGCCGCACGTTGCGCCTCGTCGAGCCCGGTGGTGCCGGACACCAGCGGCTTGCCACGCTGCGCGCACAACGCCAGGATCGGTGCGAAACCCTGCGGCAAACTGAAATCGATGGCCACATCAAACGCAGGCGCGCCGCCCAGTTCGCTGGCGGCGAAGAACGGCACCCCATCGACCACGCGCTGGGACGGCGAGCGGCCCACCACGGCGCCGACCACCTGCAATGTCTGGTCTTCGGCGGCCAATCGCAGCAACGCCTTGCCCATCCGCCCGGAGGCGCCGTGGATCAGAACTTTCACAGCAGAGGTTGTCATGGCGGCGGCTGGCTTGGCGTGTGGGTGCTACACGATAGCCGGGATTGGGGGATTGGGATTAGCGATTCGTCACTGCGGTGCCGCACTGCGCACGATGCGGGGTTGCGCGGTGATGCGACTGGTCGCTTTCGAGGCGGGCGACGAGGCGTGGCGAACGGCTATTGGATGGGTAGCGACGAGTGGAGAGCCGCAGGAATGCAACTGGACTCTGCCCACTTCGCGAGCTGGCACGCCCCCGCCCATGTGAAGCAGTGATGTCGGCCGCTCTAAGGCAACGCTGATCAAGTTCCACAGATGCTAGGATAAGTGCTTCGCCGCGACTGGAGGTGCAAGCCGATGAAGCAGCGGACCTTGGCAATGTCAGCTGACCAGGGCAACGGGTTTGAACAGTCCCGTCGCCCGTCGCGGCGCGATGCGTTCCTGGCACGGTTGGAGACGCTGGCGCCGTGGAGGGCACTGTGCGCGGTGATAGCCACACACTATCCCAGGGCGGGGAAAGATCG
>NZ_JFAQ01000136.1 GCF_001304695.1 Xanthomonas axonopodis | reverse complement strand
CAGACGAGATCTAGTACGGTCGCGTGGGCGGGGAGATGGTTAAAGGAGAATGGGATCAAACAGGTAGCCGGCAATGTGCTGCTGCGCCGTGAGCAATATCGATGCAGCGATGATCCCGTGCGTTGCGCCGCAATTGTGCGTCACTTGCTGGCAGGAAAAATCCACAACCAGCGCGCCGTGCTGGCGCGCGGCTGGCGCGCGCACGGCGACCGCCTTACCGATATCCCCACCTTTCAACACGCACTCAAGCGGCTCAAACGCATTCCACAACGCCTGCTCATCGAGACCAGTGTTGACGTGCTGCGCGGCCTGGAAGGCGAGGCAGCGCAGTCGTATTTCGGCGTCTTCGGCCAACTGGTACGCGCCGAAGCGCCGCTACTGCGCTTTGGCGGACGCAATCGCCGCCCGCCGCGCGACGCCTTCAATGCGTTGCTATCGTTTCTCTACACCTTGCTGACCCACGATTGCCGCTCGGCCCTGGAAACGGTTGGTCTGGACCCGGCAGTCGGCTTCTTGCATCGCGACCGGCCGGGGCGGCCAAGCCTGGCTCTGGACCTGGCAGAGGAATTCAGGCCGTTGCTTGGCGAGCGTCTGGCACTGTCGCTGATCAACCGCCGACAATTGAACGAGCGCGACTTCCAGGTCTTCGACAACGGCGCGGTTCTTCTCAAGGACGATGCGCGCAAGGCGGTGCTGATCGCTTACCAAGAGCGCAAACGCGAACAGCTCCACCATGCCTTCCTGGGCGAAAAGGTCGACATCGGCCTGCTGCCCTTCGTGCAGGCACAGCTCATGGCACGGCAGCTGCGTGGCGACCTGGATGGCTACCCCTCCTTTTTCTGGAAATGACGCGGCTCACGTCCCATGATGATTGTTGTCAGCTACGACGTCAGCACCAGCTCTCCGGGGGGCGAGAAGCGCCTGCGCAAGGTCGCCAAAGCCTGCCGTGACCGTGGCCAGCGCGTGCAGTTCTCGGTCTTCGAAATCGAGGTCGAACCTGCCCAATGGACTGAATTACGTCAGCAACTATGCGACCTGATCGACCCGACGCTGGACAGCCTGCGTTTCTATCACCTCGGCGCGAAATGGGAGGCCCGCGTGGAGCACGTCGGCGCCAAGCCCAGCCTGGACCTCAAAGGTCCATTGATTTTTTGACGCGAACCCCAAGCGCCCCCTAAAAACCGGGCAGGTTCGCACCGCACTCAAGCAACTGATTTCCAAAAAGAAAAGAAAATACACTGCGGATCCCCAGCTCCGCGTGGCGACTCCTCGACCGCCTTTCAGCAGGTTCGCGGAATTGCCCGTGTTTTAGCAACGATGACAAGCCCTTATGCTAAGGGGGGGTCGCGCCCTCACGGGCGCGTGGATTGAAAACTTCTCGGTCTGGCCCGCCCACACCGGGCTGAACGGCCAGGCAGGCCGCAGTGGTCTTAGAGTGGCTAACAAAACGTAGCGAGCGGTCGTCAGGTGGGCGTGGACGGCGCACAGGAACCGGAGTGTACGAGGGGTACATGAGGATTCCGAGCACCGGCCGCGCCCGCCTGGCGGCTGCGCAGTAGTTTTGTTAGCCGCTCTTAATCGACCGATGCAGTCGCTTAGTTGACCATGATGGTCTGCGGCGTGCCTGCAGGCTTGCCGTCCACCATCACCTGGGCGGTGTAGGTGCCGGCCGGCCAGCCGTCGGGCTTGCTGAAGCGCATGTTGGTGGTTTCGGCGCCGCTGGTGGTCAGGTTGGCGCTCTGCTCGCCAGCCACTTGCCCGTCCTGGTAGGTGAGCTTGGCCGAGACCGGCACATTGCTCGCGCTGCCCTCGGTCTTGACCGACACGATGATGGTGTCCTTGCTGCCGACGCTGGCCGATGGCGTCACTGTCTTGTCCGCAGCGGCAACCGTGCCGACTGCAACGCTGGACACCGTGACGCCGGTGCTGGCCATCGCCGCGCCACTGGTGCTCGCCGCGCCGGTCGCGGTGCCTTGCGCAGCCTGATCGCTGGCCGGCGGTGTGGCCGCCGGGCCGGGCATGGCATCGGTGGCCGCGCCGGAGGTCGGATCCTTGGCGACATCGGAATGGTCGTCGCCTTCCTTGCGGCAACCCGACAGGGCCAGGACGCCGGCCAAGGCGAGAACCAGGGCGCTGGAAACGGCTTTGGTACGCATGGATCGATCTCCCGATGGCGAATGGATCAAACGAGTGAATAAAGCGCGCCGATGCACGTCGCGCTACGGTGTTGGTGCGCGCAACGACGTTGGGTCTGCCTACGCCTTTGGCGGCAGATGCGGTACTTGGCCAGGAAAGATCTTGTCCGGGTCCTGCAAGGCATCGCGGTTGGCTTCGAAGATGCGCGGCCACAGCGCGCCATCGCCCAGATGGCGCTTGGCAATCCCGGACAGGCTGTCGCCTGCCTGCTGCACGGTGACGGTTTCGCCAACCAGTTACGCTGTGCTTTGCACACTGGTGCGCACGTTGGAAAAATCGGGCGCAGGCATCATCTCAGCGGTGCTATCGACCGATGAGGTGACGTTGGAAAAATCTGCTTTCTGGTCGACACTCATTGCTGCAATCCCTGTGCATCGCGGTGTCGGCAGGGTGCGCGGGGCGCTGTTAAACGTGGATCGCGCCGCCGTGAAGCCCGCGCGATCCCACGTGAGCGCGCTCTACTGACGCAGGTCGCGGAAGATCGACAGTGGCGCGGGGACACTGGGCGAGCTGCGCAGCGGATTGATGTCCAGGCCGCCACGACGTGTGTAACGCGCTTCGACCACCAGCCACTGCGGTGCGCACTGCGTCAGCACGTCGCTGAAAATGCGTTCGACGCATTGCTCATGAAACTCGGCGTGGTCGCGGAAACTGACCAGATAACGCAGCAATCCCTCGCGATCGATCGGTGCACCGCGGTAACGCAAGGTCACACTGGCCCAATCCGGCTGACCAGTGACCGGGCAGTTGGATTTGAGCAGGGCCGAGGTCAGCACTTCTTCCACCACTGGCTGCGCGCGTGCGCAGAGATAGGCCGCGTTCGGCGGGCCGTAATCGTCGATGCTGACATCCAGGGTGTCGATCGATTCGCCCTCGCCGACCGCATCGATCGGCGGCAGGCCAAACTCCACCGCCACATCGGCCCCGGCGCGCGTGGACAGGTCGGTCGCAATGCGCGTGCGCACCGCTTCGGCGCTGTTGAAGCGGGTGGCGTTGAGCGAGTTAAGATAGAGCTTGAGCGACTTGGATTCGATCAGCGATGGCGAGTCACAGGGCACATGCAAGGTGGCAGTGGCCACGCAGGGCTTGCCTTGTGCATCGAGCCAGCTGAGTTCGTAGGCATGCCAGCGATCGCGGCCGATAAACGGCAGGTCACCGGTCAGCCCGATGGCCTCGCGCCCGGCCGCGCGCGGAATCGAAAACAGCAACGACGGATCGTAGCCGCTCGGGTAGGCAACCTCACGACCGAGGGTGGAATCTTCTGGGGTATTCATGCCGCCATTTTAGGCCGCACGGGCTAGCCGTGAGGTGTATGGCAACGCGTGAAAGAAAGCGAATGGAACACCCTAAGATCGCCGCTCCAGAATCACGCCACCGGCCCAACCAGCGAAATCGGGAATCGCCCAGCCGCAGACGATTCCCGATTCCCGATTCACCCCTGCAGATAATCCAGCGACACCTGCAACAGCGCGCGCAAGCCCACATCCAGCGAGGACTCGTCCAACAGGAACTGCGGCGAATGGTTGCTGGGTGCGGTGGCCGGGTCGATACCCTTGGCAGTGGAACCAACGAAGAAGAACATCGACGGCACCTGCTGGGCGTAGAACGAGAAATCTTCCGCGCCCATTTGCAACGGCGGCTCGTACACATTGTCGGCACCCACCACGGCCTGCAGGCTGGGCAGCATCCTGGCCGTCAGCGCGGGATCGTTGACGGTGGCAGGGTTGCCCGGCTGGTCCGGCACCTGTGCCTGCACCTTGGACCCATGCGCGGCGGCGGTGTGTTCGGCCACGTTCTTGAGATCGGCAAAGATCTGCTGGCGCATGCCCTCGTCGAAGGTGCGGATGGTACCGACCATTTCCACATCGTCGGGGATGATGTTGTAGCGGATGCCGCCCTTGATCGCGCCGAAGCTGAGCACCGCCGGCTGCTTGGACAGGTTGGCGCGGCGGCTGATCACCGTTTGCGCGGCGCCGATCATGTCGGCGCTGGCCACGATCGGGTCGATGCCGTTCCACGGCGCCGAGCCGTGGGTCTGGCGGCCGATCATCTTGATCGCGAAGCGGTCCGAGGCCGCCATCAGCGGCCCGCTGCGCACCGCGATCTTGCCGGCCTGCACGCTGGAGAACACATGCAGGCCGAACACTGCCTGCGGCTTGAAGTCGGCAAACAGGCCTTCCTTGAGCATCAGCGAGGCGCCGCCTTCCTCGTCGCTGGGGGCGCCTTCTTCAGAGGGCTGGAAGATCAGCATCACTTCGCCGGGCAACTGCTCGCGCATGCCCACCAGCGCCTCGGCCACGCCAAGCAGGATGGCGGTGTGGGCATCGTGGCCGCAGGCGTGCATCACCCCGACCTGCTCGCCGCGGTATTCGGCGGTGGCCTTGGAAGCGAACGGCAGCCCGGTCTGCTCTGTCACCGGCAGCGCGTCCATGTCGGCGCGCAGCGCGATCTTCGGCCCCGGCTTGCCACCCTTGATGATGGCCACCACGCCGTGATGGGCGATGCCGGTACGCGGCTTGAGGCCCAACTTGCGCAGCTGCGCGGCCACGGTGGCGGCAGTACGCTCCTCGCGGTTGGACAGCTCAGGGTGCTGGTGGAAGTCGCGGCGCCATTGCACCACCTTGGCCTGCAGCGGGGCGGCGGCGGCCTGAACTTCGGGCCGTTGCGCGGTCTGCGCGGTGGCCAGCGTGGGCAGGACGAGCAGCAGCGCGCTGGTCAGCAGGCGGGAGGGGCGCATCGGCAATCCTTGAAAGATGGTTGCTTAATGTAGTGCAGGCAGGTGCCGGGTGGGCTGCAGTGGGGCCCGATTCAGCCCGGCGGTCAACCGCGGTCGCCGTGGCGCGTTGCCGCTGCAGTGCAAGTGTGACCGTTGCGGTCGTTTCGCCGGCCGAGCCGTTACTTCAGTAACACTCAATTGGTGAAGCGCAACGATATGCTTTGCACCGCCGCCCCCACGGTCGCACCCACGCGCCCGGCCCGCCCTCAGGAGTTGTCGCATGTCGCGTTTTTGGAAGATCACACTGCTGGTTGTCGCGGTGCTTATCGTGGTGTTCGTCGCAATGCGGATGATGGGTGGGGCCAATCACGGTAAGCGCGCAGGCGCGCCGGACGGCAATGACCCGGACAACAGCGGCCCGGTGCCGGTGACGGTGGTGGCGGCCACCACGCAGGATGTTCCGGTGTATGCCAGCGCGCTGGGCACGGTTACCGCGCTCAATACGGTCACGGTCAGCCCGCAGGTGGGCGGCCAGCTGATGAGCCTGAATTTCAAGGAAGGCCAGGAAGTGAAGAAGGGCGATCTGCTGGCGCAGATCGATCCGCGCACGCTGCAGGCCAGCTACGACCAGGCATTGGCCGCCAGACGCCAGAACCAGGCGCTGTTAGCGACCTCGCGGGTGAATTACCAGCGTTCCAACGACCCGGCCTACAAGCAGTACGTCTCGCGCACGGACCTGGATACCCAACGCAACCAGGTTGCCCAGTACGAGGCCGCGGTTGCGGCCAACGATGCGCAGATGCGCTCGGCGCAGGTGCAATTGCAGTTCACCCGCGTCACCGCGCCGATCAACGGCATCGCCGGCATCCGTGGCGTGGACGTGGGCAACATCGTCACCAGCAGCTCCACGATCGTCACCCTGACCCAGATCCGCCCGATCTACGTGTCGTTCAACCTGCCCGAACGTGAGTTGCAGGCAGTGCGTACCGGTCAAACGGCGGCGCCGCTGGCCGTGGCCGCGCTGGATCGTGGCGATGCGCATGTGATCAGCAGCGACGGCAAGCTGGATGTGATCGACAACCGCATCTCCGCCGACAGCGGCACCTTCGGCGCACGCGCGATCTTCAACAACACCGACAACGCGCTATGGCCGGGCCAGTTCGTCAATGTGCGCCTGCAGCTGCGCACCATCGCCGGCGGCACGGTGGTGCCGTCCCAGTCGGTGCAGCGCGGGCCTGACGGCGATTACGTGTACGTGGTGGGCAGCGACAACACCGCGCAGATGCGCACCGTGGTGCAGGGCGTGGAAGTGGACGACAGCCATGTGCAGATCACCAAGGGCCTCAAGCCCGGCGAGCGCGTGGTGACCGAGGGCCAGTTCCGCCTGAAACCGGGCAGCAAGGTCAGCGCGCTCAAGCCGGGCGAGACGCCGCCGGAACCGACCGAGGCCGAACTCAAGGCCGCCAAGGACAAACAGAGCCGTGGTGGTGGCGGCCTCGGCGGCCGTCGTGGCGGCGGTCCGCGCTAATTCTCGACCACCGGCGACGGAGCCTCCGTCGCCGATGTGCGCCGGCGCTGCATGCGCCGGCTTCGCTTGACGTCTTCAGCAAGGACACCCCCCGTGGGCTTTTCGACCATCTTCATCCGCCGCCCGATCGCCACTTCGTTGTTGATGGCCGGCGTCCTGCTGCTGGGCATCCTGGGCTACCGTCAATTGCCGGTCTCGGCATTGCCGGAAATCGACGCGCCCAGCCTGGTCGTCACCACCCAGTACCCCGGCGCCAATGCCACCACCATGGCCGCGCTGGTCACCACGCCGCTGGAGCGCCAGTTCGGGCAGATTTCCGGCCTGCAGATGATGACCTCCGATTCGTCGGCGGGCCTGTCCACCATCATTCTGCAGTTCTCGATGGCGCGCGATATCGATATCGCCTCGCAGGATGTGCAGGCGGCGATCCGCCAGGCCACCCTGCCCTCTTCGCTGCCGTACCAGCCGGTCTATAACCGGGTCAATCCGGCCGATGCGGCGATTCTCACGCTCAAGCTCACCTCCGATTCGCTGCCGCTGCGCGAGGTCAACCGCTATGCCGATGCGATCCTGGCCCAGCGCCTGTCGCAGGTGCCGGGTGTGGGCCTGGTCTCGATCGCCGGCAACGTGCGCCCTGCGGTGCGCATCCAGGTCAACCCGGCGCAGCTGTCGAACATGGGCCTGACCATGGAGTCGCTGCGCAGCGCGCTGACCCAGACCAACGTCAGTGCGCCGAAGGGCTCGCTCAACGGCAAGACCCAGTCCTACAGCATCGGCACCAACGATCAGCTCACCGACGCGGCGCAGTACCGCGAGACCATCATCAGCTACAAGGATGGCCGCCCGGTGCGGCTGGCGGATGTGGCCAACGTGGTCGATGGCGTGGAAAACGACCAGCTGGCCGCCTGGGCCAACGGCAAGCAGGCGGTACTGCTGGAGATCCGCCGCCAGCCGGGCGCCAACATCGTGCAGACGGTGGAGCAGATCCGCAGCATCCTGCCGCAGCTGCGGTCGGTGTTGCCGGCCGATGTGCATCTGGAGGTGTTCTCCGACCGCACCGAAACCATCCGCGCCTCGGTGCATGAAGTGAAGTTCACCCTGGTGCTGACCATTGCGCTGGTGGTGGCGGTGATCTTCGTGTTCCTGCGCCGGCTGTGGGCCACCATCATTCCCTCGGTGGCGGTGCCGCTGTCGCTGGCCGGCACCTTCGCGGTGATGGCCTTCGCCGGCATGTCGCTGGACAACCTGTCGCTGATGGCGCTGGTGGTGGCGACCGGGTTCGTGGTCGACGATGCGATCGTGATGATCGAGAACATCGTGCGCTACATCGAACAGGGCAAGAGCGGGCCGGAAGCAGCCGAGATCGGCGCCAAGCAGATCGGCTTCACCGTGCTGTCGCTGACCGTGTCGCTGGTGGCGGTGTTCCTGCCGCTGCTGCTGATGCCCGGCGTCACTGGGCGGTTATTCCACGAGTTTGCGTGGGTGCTGTCGATTGCGGTGGTCATCTCGATGCTGGTGTCGCTGACGTTGACGCCGATGATGTGCGCCTACCTGCTCAAGCCCGATGCCTTGCCAGAAGGCGAAGACGCGCACGAGCGCGCGAGCGCGGCCGGCAAGACCAACCTGTGGACGCGTACCGTGGGCGCCTATGAGCGCAGCCTGGATTGGGTGCTTGCCCACCAACCGCTGACCCTGGCCGTGGCGATCGGCGCGGTGGCGTTGACGGTGGTGCTGTATGTGGTCATTCCCAAGGGCTTGCTGCCCGAGCAGGACACCGGCCTGATCACCGGTGTGGTGCAGGCCGACCAGAACGTGGCGTTCCCGCAGATGGAGCAACGCACCCAGGCGATGGCTGCCGCGTTGCGCAAGGACCCGGCGGTGACCGGCGTGGCAGCCTTCATCGGCGCCGGCACCATGAACCCCACGCTCAACCAGGGCCAGCTGTCGATCGTGCTGAAGACGCGCGGCGACCGCGAGGGCCTGGACGAAGTACTGCCGCGCCTGCAGAAGGCAGTGGCCGGCATTCCGGGCGTGGCCTTGTTCCTCAAGCCGGTGCAGGACGTCACCCTGGACACGCGCGTGGCCGCCACCGAATACCAGTATTCGATCTCGGACGTGGACAGCAGCGAGCTGGCCACCTGGGCCGGGCGCATGACCGAGGCAATGCGCAAACTGCCCGAGCTGGCGGACGTGGACAACAACCTGGCCAACCAGGGACGTGCGCTGGAATTGAGCATCGACCGCGACAAGGCCAGCATGCTCGGCGTGCCGATGCAGACCATCGACGACACGTTGTACGACTCGTTCGGCCAGCGCCAGATCTCCACCATCTTCACCGAGCTCAATCAGTACCGGGTGGTGCTGGAAGTGGCGCCGGAATTTCGCACCAGCACTGCCTTGATGAACCAGCTGGCCGTGGCCAGCAACGGCAGCGGCGCGCTCACCGGCACCAACGCCACCAGCTTCGGCCAGGTCACCTCGTCCAACTCGTCCACCGCCACCGGCGTGGGCGCGCAGAACACCGGTATCGTGGTCGGTGCCGGCAGCATCATTCCGCTGGCCGCGCTGGCCGAAGCCAAGGTCACCAACACACCATTGGTGGTGAGCCACCAGCAGCAGCTGCCGGCCGTCACCATCTCGTTCAACCTGGCGCCGGGCCATTCGTTGTCGCAGGCGGTGGCGGCCATCGGGAAGGCGCGCGAAGCGCTCAAGATGCCGACCCAGGTGCATGCGCAGTTCGTCGGCAAGGCCGCCGAATTCACCGGCAGCCAGACCGACATCGTGTGGCTGCTGCTGGCCTCGATCGTGGTGATCTACATCGTGCTGGGCGTGTTGTACGAAAGCTACATCCATCCGTTGACCATCATCTCCACGCTGCCGCCGGCCGGTGTCGGTGCGTTGCTGGCGCTGATGCTGTGCGGGCTGAGCCTGTCGGTGGACGGCATCGTCGGCATCGTGCTGCTGATCGGCATCGTCAAGAAGAACGCCATCATGATGATCGACTTCGCCATCGATGCACGCCGCGAAGGCGCGACTGCGCACGATGCGATCCGGCGCGCCTGCCTGCTGCGCTTCCGCCCGATCATGATGACCACCGCGGCCGCGATGCTGGGCGCGTTGCCGCTGGCGCTGGGCACCGGCATCGGTTCGGAACTGCGCCGTCCGCTCGGCATCGCCATCGTCGGCGGCCTGCTGCTGTCGCAGCTGGTCACGCTGTACACCACCCCGGTGATCTATCTGTACATGGAACGCGCCGGCGAGCGGTTGCGTGCCTGGCGCGCGCGCCAGGCACGCCATGGCGATGCAGCTGCGGTTCCAACGTCAGAGCGTCCGGCATGAGGACCGGTAGCGGCATCGCTGATCGGTCTGCTGGCCCGCGGCATCGCCCGCTCGCATGCACGCGTGGCAGCCGCTTTGGCTTCGGCTTCGGCTTTGGTTCTGGCTTTTACCGATTCCCGATTCCCGATTCCCGATTCCCGATTCCCGGCAGTCCGTCCATGAACATCTCCGCGCCCTTCATCAAGCGCCCGATCGGCACCTCGCTGCTGGCGATCGGTTTGTTCGTGATCGGATTGATGTGCTACCTGCGGCTGGGTGTGGCGCCGCTGCCGAACATCCAGATTCCGATCATCTTCGTGCACGCCACCCAGTCCGGTGCCGACGCCAGCACCATGGCCTCCACCGTCACCGCGCCGCTGGAACGTCACCTGGGCCAATTGCCCGGGATCGACCGCATGCGCTCGTCCAGTTCGGAGAGCAGCAGCATGGTCGTGCTGGTGTTCCAGAGCAACCGCAACATCGATTCGGCCGCGCAGGACATCCAAACCGCGATCAACGCATCGCAATCGGACCTGCCCTCGGGGCTCGGGACGCCGATGTACTCCAAGGCCAACCCGAACGACGACCCGGTGATCGCCATCGCGTTGACCTCGGAAACGCAATCGGCCGATGAGCTCTACAACGTGGCCGATTCGCTGCTGGCGCAGCGGCTGCGCCAGATCACCGGCATCAGCTCGGTGGACATCGCCGGTGCGTCCACCCCGGCAGTGCGCGTGGACGTGGACCTGCGCGCGCTCAACGCGCTGGGCCTGACCCCGGACGATCTGCGCAATGCGGTGCGCGCGGCCAATGTGACCTCGCCGACCGGATTTCTGTCCGACGGCAACACCACCATGGCCATCATCTCCAACGATTCGGTGTCCAAAGCCGCCGATTTTGCGCAGCTGGCGATCTCCACCCAGTCCAACGGACGCATCGTGCGGCTGGGCGATGTGGCCACCGTTTACGACGGCCAGCAGGATGCCTATCAGGCCGCCTGGTTCGATGGCAAACCGGCGGTGGTGATGTATGCCTTCACCCGCGCCGGCGCCAACATCGTCGAAACCGTCGACCAGGTGAAGGCGCAGATTCCCGAACTGCGTAGTTATCTGCAACCCGGCACCACGCTCACGCCCTACTTCGACCGCACGCCCACCATTCGCGCCTCGCTGCACGAGGTGCAGGCCACGCTGATGATCAGCGTGGCGATGGTGATCTTGACCATGGCGCTGTTCCTGCGCCGGCTGGCGCCCACCCTGATCGCCGCAGTCACCGTGCCGCTGTCGCTGGCTGGCTCGGCGCTGGTGATGTACGTGCTGGGCTTCACCTTGAACAACCTCAGCCTGCTGGCGTTGGTCATTGCCATTGGCTTCGTGGTCGACGACGCGATCGTGGTGATCGAAAACGTCATGCGCCATCTGGACGAAGGTATGTCGCGCCTGGACGCGGCGTTGGCCGGTGCGCGCGAGATCGGGTTCACCATCGTCTCGATCACCGCCTCGCTGGTGGCGGTGTTCATCCCGATGCTGTTCGCCAGCGGCATGATCGGTGCGTTCTTCCGCGAGTTCACCGTGACCCTGGTGGCGGCAATCGTGGTCTCGATGCTGGTCTCGCTGACCTTGACGCCGGCACTGTGCAGCCGTTTCCTGTCGCCGCACGCCGAGCCTGAAAAACCCAGCCGTTTCGGCGCATGGCTGGACCGCATGCACGAACGCATGCTACGCGTGTACACGGTGGCGCTGGATTTTTCGCTGCGCCACGCACTCCTGCTGTCGTTGACGCCGTTGTTGCTGATCGCCGCCACCATCTTCCTGGGCAGTGCGGTCAAGAAGGGCTCGTTTCCCGCGCAGGACACCGGCCTGATCTGGGGCCGCGCCAATTCCAGCGCCACGGTGTCGTTTGCCGACATGGTCAGCCGCCAGCGCCGCATCACCGACATGCTGATGACCGACCCGGCGGTAAAGACCGTCGGCGCACGCCTGGGCTCCGGCCGTCAGGGCTCCAGCGCATCGTTCAATATCGAGCTCAAAAAGCGCGATGAGGGCCGTCGCGACACCACCGCCGAAGTGGTCGTGCGCCTGAGCGCCAAGGCCGACCGTTACCCGGACCTGGACCTACGCCTGCGTGCGATCCAGGACCTGCCCAGCGACGGCGACGGCGGCACCAGCCAGGGCGCGCAATACCGCGTGTCGCTGCAGGGCAACGACCTGGCGCAGCTGCAGGAATGGCTCCCCAAACTGCAGGCTGCGCTGAAAAAGAACCCGCACCTGCGCGATGTCGGTACCGATGTGGATACCGCCGGCCTGCGCCAGAACATCGTGATCGACCGCGCCAAGGCCGCGCGCCTGGGCATCTCGGTCGGCGCCATCGATGGCGCGCTGTATGGCGCGTTCGGTCAGCGCTCCATTTCCACCATCTATTCCGATCTCAATCAGTACAGCGTGGTGGTCAATGCATTGCCGTCGCAGACCGCCACCCCCAAGGCGCTGGATCAGATCTTCGTGCCCAACCGTGCCGGCCAGATGGTGCCGATCACCGCAGTCGCCACCCAGGCACCGGGTCTGGCGCCGCCGCAGATCATCCACGAAAACCAGTACGCCACGATGGATCTGAGCTACAACCTGGCACCGGGCGTCAGCACGGGCGAGGCGGATCTGATCATCAAATCCACCGCGGAGGGCTTGCGCATGCCCGACGGCATCCGCCTTAGTGGCGACGACAGCTTCAACGTGCAGCTCAGTCCCAATTCGATGGGCATCCTGCTGCTGGCCGCGGTGCTTACCGTCTACATCGTGCTGGGCATGCTCTACGAGAGTCTGATCCATCCGGTGACCATCCTGTCCACCTTGCCGGCCGCCGGCGTGGGCGCACTGCTGGCGCTGTTCATCACCTACACCGAACTGTCGGTTGTCTCGATGATCGCGCTGGTGCTGCTGATCGGCATCGTCAAGAAAAACGCCATCATGATGATCGACTTTGCGCTGGTGGCGCAGCGCGTGCACGGCATGGATGCGCGCGCAGCCGCACGCGAGGCCTCGATCGTGCGCTTCCGCCCGATCATGATGACCACGATGGTGGCGATCCTGGCCGCCGTGCCGCTGGCGGTGGGCTTGGGCGAAGGCTCGGAGCTGCGTCGCCCCCTGGGTATTGCGATGATCGGCGGCCTAGTGTTCTCGCAGAGCCTGACCCTGCTCAGCACCCCGGCGCTGTATGTGATCTTCTCGTGCCTGAGCGAGCGCTGGAAGGCGCGTCGCGCACGTGCGCGCGCACGCCGTGCAGAACGCGCAGCGGCGCGTCGGCCGGCCACCCAAGCGCACTGAGGTTGCGCAACGACCGGTCGCACAGTCCGGCGTTGCGGGCGTCACTACGTTGCAGCGCAGCTATCCAGACGCGTTCGTCTGCGGCCACGTCCGGGAGGTTTTCCACAGCAGCCGCGCCGGCAGGCAATGCTCGGCGACGCCGCCGCAATACCATGCCGGATGCGGCGGGCGCGTGTTAGGCCAGCAACCCCTGCAGGGACTCTCGCTCCAGCTGCGCGTAGAGCGCGAATTCGTCGTGCACCTGCGCACCGAGTGCTTGTTCGAAACTGCGCTTGCTCGAATGGGCGGCATAGGCGCGTTGCTCGGCACCACCGAGGTTGGATTGGAAGATGCCGGCCGCACTGACCGGCAAAAAATCTTCGTAAATGATCGGATCGGCACTGACCAAGCCGAGCGCGATCGCGGTTTCTGCCGGCATCGCGGCCACCTGCGCGGGATCGGCGCGGCCGGCGTCGGTGAGCGCATAGCGGAAATAGCCCAGCCCTTCCTGCCGCAGCAACGCCTCGTCATCGGGGAAGGCCACGAAGGCAGTCTGCAGCCGGGTGGCGTAATCGGTGCCGGTACTGCCGGCGCCATCGGCATCGCTTGCCTGCGCCAGCAGCGCGTCGTACAGCGCGCGGCCCTTTGGCGTGAGGGCAAGGCCGCGCTGCTCGATCTCGCCGAAGCGCGCGGTATGCGTGCCGTATTCCGGCTGCCCGTCATCGCCGACAAAACGCACCGGCTCTTCCAGCGCCTTGAAACTGGTCTGCCGCAGCAGGATCGGCACGCGCCGACGCGGTGGCCCCTCGATCACCGCCTTGGCGTCGATGCCGGCGTGCTGCATCTGTTCCTGCGCCGCATCGATGTCCAGCGTGCGCGGCGTGAGGTGGTTGATGTGCGGGCCGTGGAAGCTCACCACGTCGGCAATCAACTTATGCGCCTGGCTCAGCGCGCGATAGGTCGGCAACGACACCGTCGCATCGCCATGCCAGCGGAAGGTTTCCAGCGCTTCGGCCACGAACTGCCGTGCCTGGTCGGCCTCCAGCCCGCCTTGCTGCTCGTAGCGCTCGATCAACTGCAAGGCGCCGGCGGTAAAGATCTGGCGCTGCTGCAGGATCTGCTCGGCCTGTGCACGCAGGGCGGCGTCTTCGATCAGTTCCAGCCGCAGCAGCGAGGTGAACACGCGAAACGGATTTGCCGACAGCGCCGCCTCGTCGATCGGGCGGAATGCGGTGGAATGCACCGGCACGCCGGCCACCGACAGGTCGTAATAGCCCACCGGCTGCATGCCCATCACGGCGAACAACCGGCGCAAGGTGGCCAGTTCGGCCGCGGTGCCGACGCGGATGGCGCCATGCCGTTCCAGATCCAGCCGCGCGCGCTCGTCGTTACGCTGCAGCCGCTGCGCCAGCGCCGGATTGGCTTGCAGCGTCTGCGCGTTGACCTGCGCCACCAGCGACATCAGATCGCCGTATAACGGCACCTCGGCGCGATACATGTCCGACATCGCCTGGGCGAACCAGCTGCGGATCTGATCGGGAGAAACAAAGGCGGTATCGCGCATGGGCTGGTCTTGGGCAGGTGCCGGCACAACGCCAGCGGTACCGCATTCTCGCCGACCGCGCCTGCGTCGACCAGCTGTACGACAGCATCGCAGCCAATACGTTGCTGCGCAGACAGCCGCGCCATGCCGGGGCGTGCATGGCGCGACGACACAGTAGCCGCGTCAGAGCCCGGCCTGGGCCGCCGCTTCGGCCGCTTCGCTGGCCTGACGCGCCGCTTCCAGGCGCTGCGCATGATCGCCGAGCTGACGCCGCAGCAGCGCATCCAGGGTGATCGGACGTTCCCAGCGGTCGTAGCTGGCGACGATGGCATACCGCAGCGCGCGCATGTGCAGGTTGTCCGGTGCCACCGACAGCCGCGTGACCACACCCTCCCAGCCATCGCGATGGTCGCGGCTGTAGGCGCGTACCGTGTCGCGGCACGACAGCTGCACGGTCTGCGCCCAGAAACATGCGAAATAGATATCCCCCGCATGCCAGCCATGCACTTGCAGCAGCGCCTGCACATACGCGCGCGGCGTGCCGGTATAGCGCGCCACCTCGTCGATGAAGCTGGCCGGATAGCGTTGCACATAACTGCCCATATCGGCCAGGTGCTGATCCACCCAAGCGTCGCCGGTGCCTGGCGTCACCGCTGGCGCCGGGTCTTCCGTCGCAGCTGCTGTCGCCGATGCCGGCGAGGTCTGCGCAGCCCCCAGCGCCGGCCACAGCGATGCCACCAACAATGGCACGCAGCGCAACACGGATGAGCGGGAGACGGGCATGCAGCGATGATGCCGCATGCGTGCGGTGCTGTCAGGCCCGCACCGGATCAAGCGCCGCTGCTGGGTGCCAGGCATACACGCCGTTCAACGGCCCGCGCCTGGCGAGGAAGCGCAGCCGGACGTCCCAGCTGCGCTATCGGGCAGCAATGAGCGCGTAGGCCGCAGCGGCCCGGTGCGCGCTGATGCCAACCAGCCATTGCGGTGTTCGTCAGCAACGGCGCGCAGTCCAAGGTTCGGCCGAAAGGTCGGCCACGGGATCTGCGTGACGATGACCCACGATACGCCCGGTGGATGGCACGGGCCGTGCCCTGGCTCCTAGCGCAGGTCGTAAAACCCGAACTGGTGAACCTCACGGCAACCGCTCAGATCGCAGGAACCGATGTAGCCGGGACCTATGTAACGCTGGCGCGCGTCGCGGTTGTGCGGACTGCTGTACGGATCCGGACCATAAAGGCCATTACCATAGTAAATCTGCCCGTAGGGGCGGTTGCGCGAGGCACCAGGACGGAATGGGCCAGCAACACCCCGATATCCGCGATCGCCCGCATAACGGTCGTCATAGCCTGCGCCAACAAACCCGGCGCTGCGTCGCGCTCGTACGGTCGAGCCTGCAACCTGGCGACGCTCTCGCCCCGCGCATCCACGTAGCCCTGCTCACGATCGAAGCGCACGGTGCGGAAATACACCGGCTCACCATCCACCTGACGGGCCTGCAGGCGGATGTAGTTGCCACCATCGTCGTAGTAAGGCTGCCCGTTGCGGAAGATGACTTCGCTCGGATTGATGATTTCTTCTTACAGCTCGGCGGCAGCCAGTGGCGCGGCACCGATCAGCAGCCCGAGCAACAAGGCCAGGCTGGCGCGCTGGGTCATGGACAACATGGTCATCGGCACTCCCTCCAAGCTCGGCCGCGCCCCCGTGCGGGGCCGTAAACATCCTGTCGTTGGGCGCCATGCAGCGCCCGCATTTGACGCATCGAGCCAGATCAGTGTCGCCAGCCCGCGGCGACCCGGCCCAGCTTAGCCCCGCCGCCGCGCCAACGCATCCAGCGCCTTCACCGCTGCCGGCCAGCCGGCGGCGTCGGGCACTTCGCGCATGCGCGGGTCGTCGGCAGCCACACCGTGCTCTTGTTCGTGCGCCCAGGTCACCGCGTACGGGGTGTAGATGCCCCAACCACCGATGGCCAGCACCGGTTCCACATCCGAACGCAGCGAATTGCCGATCATTGCAAACTGCTGCGCCGGCAAACCGAATTCGCCGAGCACGCGCGCATAGGTCCGCGGATCCTTTTCGGACACCACTTCCACCCGCGGGAACAGATCGCCCAGGCCAGACTGCTCGATCTTCTGCTCCTGGTGAAACAGGTCGCCCTTGGTGATCAGCACCACCTGGTACTCGGCGGCAATCGCCGCGACGGCCTCGCGCACGCCGGCAATCACTTCCACCGGATGCTGCAGCGTGGCACGGCCGATCTCGACGATGCGCTGAATATCGTGGGCGGCAATGCGCGCCTGCGTCAGTTCGATCGCGGTTTCGATCATCGACAGCGTCATGCCCTTGGCGCCATACCCGAAGACCTTGAGGTTGCGCCGCTCCACCGCCAGCAGATGCTGCTGCATGCGGCTGTCGCCCAGATCCAGGTACCCGGCCAGGATCGCTTCGAAATCCGCTCCGGCAGTGCGGTAATAGTCCTCGCTTTTCCAGAGGGTATCGTCGCCATCGAAGCCGACCAGTTGGATCGCCTGGCCGTTGCGCTGTGCAAGTGAGCTCATCGGGCAAGTTTAGCAGCGCAACGGTATGGCGCCGTGCTCAATCGCCTGCAGCATCGCCCGGGCCAGGCTGATAGCTGGCGAATTCCGCGCGCGACAGGCGCCCGTCGCCGTTGCTGTCGAAGTTGGAGAAGTTTTCACGCAACACCGGGTCGGCGCCTGCTTCGGCCGGCGTCAGCGATCCGTCGGCGTCTGTATCCAGGCTACGGAAACTGCGCGGTGCCAGGCTGCCGGCAGCGGCTGCGGCGGACGCCTCGGCACCGCTCGTGGACCTGGCGGGCCTGGACGCATCCGTCGGTCGCAAGGGCGTGGTGGCCGGGGCCGGGGGATCGATCGGTAGCGGCGACATTGCCGGTGTGGTGTTGCCCGCGTTCGCCGGCACCGACGCTGTCGGGGTGGCCGGTGGCAGCTCCGGCGGCGCGGCGAGCGCAAGCGGCGGGTTCGCCAACCCGAACAGAAATGCAAGACGTATGTGCGACATGATGGATGAACGCCCGACGTGGAACGTGCCACCCTAACGCGGCAGACGTCAACAAAACGGGAGCGACCCTGGCAGATCGCTCCCGCGTGTCCATCCTGTTGCTGTTGTTTGTTACCGCTTGTCGCTGAGCACTGGCGGGGCGCTGCGAAAGCGCTCAGCCATGCATTACATGATCCCCAAAAAGCGTCATGGGTTGAACGTTTGCTTAGTTGCCCTGAGAACCAGTGGTACCGCCGCCCTGCTGCTTGGCGACGAATGCCTTGTACTCATCCGGGGTCAACTTGCCATCGGTGTTGCCGTCGGCTTGATCGAAGATCTGCGCAAGGCCGGCGTTGACCTGCGCTTCCTGCTTGCTGATGGCGCCATCGCTATCGGTGTCCACGCTGGCCCAGGTCTGGCCACCGCCGGAGCTTGCACCGCTGGACTGTGCAGAGGTCGCCGAACTACCCGACTGCGCCGCTGCGTCCTGAGAGGTGCTTTGCGCCATCGCCGGCAGCGCCAGGGCGGCAGCAAGAGCGGCGGTAGCGGCGAGCAGCGAGGTGCGGTTGCGATTCTTCATTAGGGTGGTCTCCTTATGCTTGGGAATGCGCGATGCTTGGGAATGCGCGGTGTCGCCGCACATGGCCCCACCCTACCCATTGCAACTGAACGCCCAACCGAACGCAATTTCGCGCAAAACAGTCTTTTAACCACAGCCTGAACATTTGCGGCTAGCCGCATGTTAGGCGTGGGTGAGGCAAACCGAAGCACCTCATTCAATGCATGAAAATTTGGGACCTGCACCGCACTTTACGACGCAATTTCAAGCGTTAGGCGCGTCGTCTTCCCAACTCCCAGAACTGAACAGTTTCCAACCAAGCACCACGCCGGCGAGCGCGCCGGCCACTTCCAGCACCACGCGCGAGCCCAGTTCGTTGGGGTCATGGATCTTGGCCAGCGCCAGACGCGCATACAGCGGCGATTCCAGCCGCACGATGCTAGTATAGACGAGATGCCAGATGTCGTAGCCGGCACCGATGGCCACGGCCAGCAAACACGCAATACCCAGCGTGTGGCCATGGTTGAACTGCAAATGCCGCCCGCCCCGCTCCACTGTCGCAAAGACCACCACGCCCAGGATGAGCGCGATCAGCCCGACCTCCAGTGAACCGAGCAGGCCGAAATGCAGGGGCAAATTCATGGTGACGATCCAGGCAGCAGGCACACCAGTCTAGCGGCTGCAGGGCCTGGATCCGCACGCCTTGCAACGCAGGCGCTCCAAATCAAACTGTAAGCTGCAAATCGACTGGAGACTGCCAGGCCGATGGCGCAGCCCTGGCGATCTGCAGATGGCAGGCGATTGCCGGCATCCGGACGCTGTTGGGCGCAATGCAACCGCGCATCGCAACGACAGGCGAGCCAGCTGCAGCGGCCGCGCGATAGCTCAGGCGTCGTCCTGACCACGCGCACTCACCTGCGCTTCGCCTTCTTCGTCCCAACGCACGCTCACCGTCATCGGCTTGCAGCAGACCTGGCAGTCTTCGATGTAATGCTGGTCGCCGCCAGTCAGATCCAGCGCCAGCGTGATCCACTCCCCGCAGTACGGGCAGGCGATATCGACAAAGCGTTCCGGGTCGGACATGGCGGTTCCTTCGATTCTGTCGAGGCGAGAGATCGGACGTGGCGGCGACGCCGGCCGGTGCTGCCGGCGGACCTTGGAGTGTACGACCGGTGCTGCGCTGGTGCCCGCGGTTGCCGGTGAGGCGACCGATGCCAGCACTGTCTGGGTGAGACGAGCGCATACGCGCCGCAGGCAAGCGCAGCCGATCTTCGACACGAAGCCCTGCATCCTCCACGCTAGCAGCTTGCGTGTCGCATCCACGCGTCTCGCAAGCGGCCAACTGATCGCGAGCACAACCAGATCATCAGCGGCGACGCGCTTGTCGCGTGGTCGCTGTCAGTCCACCGGAACATCGTAGCCCGTCTCGGGCGTGGGTTCGGGACGAAACGTGAAATACCACCATTCCATCGGGTAGTTGGCAAATCCTTCGGCCGCCATCGCCTGCAGCAGGCGCTGGCGTTGCGTGCGTTGCGCTGCACTGATGTCGGGCGCGTCGGTATGCGCACGCGCATCGAAAAAATCGAATCCTGTGCCCATGTCCACTGCACGGCACCCAGCCGGCCGGCACTCCAGCAAGCCCAGATCCACGGTCGCGCCACGGCTGTGCCCGGAGGTGGGCGCAATGTAATCGCCCGGCAGTGCGCGCTTGTCCACCCGCGGGTAGTACTGCGCCTTGGTCGCCTGATCCTGCGGATCCGCAGACCAGGCCACGAACGCTCTCACCGACTGCACCGGCCGATAGCAATCGAACACCTGCAGCCGATAGCCCTCGGCCTTGAGCGTCTGCGCTACCCGTGCCAATGCGTCGGCAGCCGGCCGCAACAGGTAACACCGCGGCGCGTCATACCCCGGCACCACCCGTCCGGTGAAGTTGTTGCTGCTTGCATACCGCATGTCCAATGCGATATCCGGCGCAAGGGCGTGCACGTCCACAAGGCCGGCCTCTGCAGCGGTCCTTGCCGAAGACACGTGCACCTCGCCGGCGACTAGCGAAAATGGCGCCACTGCGCTCATCAGCAAAGCGCCTTGAACAACATACTGCCGCCAGCAGCGCCCATTCCGAAACAGTAGGTTGTCCGTCGTTTCCGTTCCCTTGCAAGATGCCGCGTTTGCGCGGCAGGTCATGCTGCGCGCCGTTCGCCGAAGCCACAGCATGGCTCGATCCCTTTGCGACTAGGTGTTCAGTCCCGGCATTAGATGGATCGGATTCACTTTGAACCGCTCGGGTTCGGATGTCCACTGCTTGCAGATGAATTCGTA
>NZ_JFAQ01000135.1 GCF_001304695.1 Xanthomonas axonopodis | reverse complement strand
TTGATCAGCGTTGCCTTAGCTCAACTATGAGGAGCTGAAATCCAATCTTCCTGCTCGCAAGCGAAGTTGTAAAAAGCCTAACGAACCAACGCCACGAATCATCAAAAAAGAGATAACCCAGACATCCAACAAGCTGCTGCCTTGCGGGTATCTGGGTAATACCCCGTTTTTAGCGGTTGCCAGAAGTGGAGCTCAGCTGCCAATGCAAGCGTCTGCCTCGGCGCGATGCCGCCGAGCGCCATGTTCGGACACTCGTTGTTGTAAGTCCATCGCCAACGGGTGGCATGTCCTGTACCTGCTTGATGTCATTGAAAAGTTTGCTGGCAAGCCAAGCCTAACGCACGGTCCGTTTGGAGCGTTCGATGTAAGCGTTCTCCTGTGGATGGCCTGGCTGGATGCACGGTAGCGCGATGCCTTGCCGCGCGGCCCATGCGACGCGCCATTGATGTACTCCGGGCCATTGTCACAGCGGATGGTAGGCGGTTTGCCGCGCCATTGGATCACCTGCTCCAGGCATGCGGATCATGCGGGCAGCAGGCAGGGACAGATCGACCTTCACTGCCAGCCCGTCGCTGTTTACGTCATCCCGCACATAACGCAGTCTGGTGATGCCCCTGCGCCGTACCCCCGGCCGAGCTGCGTTGCTGCCAGTGCCCTGGCTGCGGTTGTTGCGTGACGCTGCGCTTCGGTGCAATCGGCGAGGCAGGTCGAGCGACTCGGCACTCTCCCGTCCGCGCGCGCTGCCCAAGGCCGCCAATTACGCGGCTTGCACTGTCTCTGGCAGCAACTGGCCGATCCGGGTACGCACCCGTTCGGCATAGCTCGCCGAGGTGATCTGCGGCAGGCTGTGCAAGGCATCTGCAATGGCTGCGTGGATCTGATCTTCGTCGCGCGCGGCCTGCAGTTGCAGGATATCGAGCAAATACAGGTGACATGACTGCGACCGTGTGTCGCCACCCTCTCCACATGCTCGCGATGGCATCTGTGTACGCTGTAGCGCACCTCCGGGGAACGCACAGATGACATCCAGATTGTTGGGCCTGATGAGCGCATTGCTCGTACTGACCGGCTGCAACCGCGCCCGCCAGCGCCACCCACGCTCTGGTTGCGGCCGCTGACGACCAACCGGCGGAAACTGTTCCACCGGCCACGGCGCCAGCTGGCACATTTCCGTCGCACACCCAGCCGGACCCCGCTGCGCTTGCGCGCATGGATGGTTACGGCGATTTGCGCTTCGGGATGGATGCCAGCCAGGCGCGCGCTGCCTGAGGTGGCGAGTTGCGGGGCGAAGCAGCAACCGATGGCGGTTGTTACCTGCTGCGCCCACAGTGGGCCAGCGATGCGCGTCGCTTCGGTTTTATGTTCGAAGGCGGACAGTTGGTGCGCTTCCAGACCAGCGAAGCGAAAGAGACGGCGCCAGGCGGCGGCAAGGTCGGCATGACCCTGGCGCAGCTGCGTACGTTGTACCCCGACGGCCTGACCGAGCAGCCGCAGAAGTACATTCCAGGTGCGCTGACGCTGCGCTTGCCCGACGCAGTCACGCAGACCGCGCTGGTGTTCGAGACCGATGCAGATGGCAACGTCAGCAGCTGGCGCGTAGGCAAACCGCCGCAGGTGGATTACGTCGAAGGCTGTGGGTGAAATGCGGCGTGTAATGGTGGTGTCGTCTTGTGTAGGCGTCTGTACATGGCGCTAGGGGAGGGTGCGTGAGTCTGCTGTCGGCGATTCAGACTAGCTCTATGTCGCCTACATCACGTGCGCAAGGCTCGCGCGTCAGACGGCGGCAACGTGGACCAGCATGGACGTCACCCTCATCAGCCCAGGCGTCGCGACCAGCCAGCGATGGCGGGCATTCTCAGAATCGCTCCGCGCAAAGGCGGCACAGCGCTGGGCGTGACCGTTGCGTCGCGCCACACCACGACTGCATGCCGATCTGCGTCTGGCGAACGCATGGCGCTCGTGAGTCGATGCCTCATGTGTTGACTACCGCGTCAGTCGGTCGCCCCGTTGAGAAGGTCTTGAGCAGCAACGGGACCTGATCGGAAAACAATCCACGCCGAGCAGCACCTCCTTAGCCGCCCTCCGACGCCGGCCCCGGATGCTGCTTCTCGGTTTCTTCGTTCTCGCCAACATCGCCTTTGGCCTGCGGCAACCCTTCCTGCTGCGTGTCGCCATGGTCCGGTACTTCCGGGCGGTTTTCCATCATCAGCGATAGCGCCGCCTTGGCCATCAAGTGCGCGCTGATCGGTGCGGTGATGAACAAGAAGACGGTGATCAGTAATTCGCGCGGTTGCGGGTCCACACCCAGAAACAGGTGGTAGCCCACCGATGCCAGCAGCACGCAGCCCACGCCCAGCGTGCTGGCCTTGGTCGGTGCATGCAGGCGCTTGAAAAAATCCGACAGTTTCACCAGGCCGAAAGCGCCGATCAGGATGAAGAACGTGCCTGCCAGCAACAAGGCGCTGAGCAGATATTCGGTAAGGGCGATCATTCGACGATGTCCCTGCGCAGCACATACTTGCTCAGCACCACGGTGCTGCCGAAGCCGAGCATTGCAATGACCAGGGCCGCCTCGAAATAGATCGGCGAATCCAGGTACATGCCCAGCAGCATCAATTCGGCGATGGCGGTGACCGAGAGCGTATCCAGCGCCAGGATGCGGTCTGGCACGGTCGGCCCGCGCAGCAATCGCCACAAGGCCATCAGGATGGCCAGGCCCACCGCATGCATGCAGATCACGATGGTCGATTCGATGAACATGTGGCCGGTCATGGAAAGATCTCCATCAGGGGCTTTTCGTAGCGGGTCTTGATCTCGGCGATCAGCGCCTCCGGATCGTCCAGATGCAGCACGTGCACCAGCAGATATTTGCGGTCGTCCGACAGCGCGGCCGAGACGGTTCCCGGCGTCAGCGTGATCATGCTGGTCAACGCGGCGATGCCGTGAATATTGGCGATATCCAGCGGCACCCAGATGAAACCGGGATGGATACGCAATTCGGGCCCGAGCACCTGCGCTGCGACCTTGATGTTGGAGCGCACGATGTCGCCCGCGGCCACCAGCAGCATGCGCGGCACCGAGCGCAGCGAGCCGATCTGTGCGAACTCGCGGTCCAGCCGCGACGCGAAGATCGGCACGATCACACCCAACAGCATGCCCAAGACCCATTGCTGCGGCCCGAAGCTATCGCTGAGCAGCAGCCAGAACACGAAGACCGTCACGCTCAACGGTGGCGACGGAAACAGGCGGCGACGCAGCGGCAGGCGCGTGTTCATGGCTGCCTCCGTTGCGGCGTGGTGGCGCGCACCTGGTCTACATACGCGGCGGGGTCGCGCAACTGCGCAGCGGCCGCATCGGTGTAATGCATCAAGGGGCCTGCGGCGCCGGTCATCGCGACCAACCCGCTTAGCAACAGCACCGTGGCGGCGGTCTCCACCGGACGCATGCGGCCACGTCGCGGCGGTTGCGGTTCCGGCGCATTTTCCGCCGCGGCCGGCACCCGCCAGAACAACCGCACGCCGGCGCGGGTGAGGCCGATCACGATCAGCAGGCTACTGCCCAGCACCGCAGTCCACACCGGCCCCACCAGCCCTTCAGGCACGTGTTGCAGCAATGCGGCCTTGGCCAGAAATCCGGACAGCGGCGGCAACTCGGCCACCGCGACCGCAGCGATCATGAACATCGTGCCCGGAATGGCTCGCCCCGGCAGCGGCGCCACCACTTCCTTGCGGTCGCTGGCACTGCCGCGGCGGCGGATCAGGTCGGAGACCATGAACAACGCAGCGGCCACAAAGCTGCTGTGCGGCACGTAATACAGCCCTGTGCCCAGCGCGCCGGCATCATCCAGCGAAAAAGCGATGAACAAGGTCGCCGCCGAAAACACCACCAGGTACGACACCATCACCCGCAGCCGCGATGCGGCCATCACCCCGAACGCGGCCATCAGCAGCGTCGCGATGCCCAGCCACAACAGCGCCTGGCGACCGAAGCCGTGCAGCGCGCCGGCACCGAACCACAACGACGACACCCGCAGCACTGCGTACAGCCCCACCTTGGTCATGATGGCGAACAACGCAGCCACCGCCGCTGGCGCACGCGAATAGGTTTCCGGCAGCCACAGATACAGCGGCAACAACGCGGCCTTGCTGCAGAACACCAGCAGCAACAGGCCCAGCATGGCCTTGGCCAGCGGCACATCCTGCGCCGGCAGATCGGCAATGCGCTGCGACAGCTCGGCCATGTTGAGCGTGCCAAACACACCGAACAGCAGGCCCAGCGCAATCAGCAACAACGTCGACGCGCACACGTTGAACACCACGTAGTGCAGGCCCACCCGCATCTGCAATCCGCGCCCACCGCTGAGCAGCAGGCCGTAGGAGGCGATGAGCATCACTTCGAAGAACACGAACAGGTTGAAGATGTCGCCGGTCAGGAATGCGCCGTTCAAGCCCATCAACTGGAACTGGAACAACGCATGAAAATGCGGTGCGCGCCGGTCCCAGCCTGCGCAGGCATGCAGCAGGCACGCCGAGCCCAGGATCAAGGTCGTTAACAGCATCCACGCTGACAAGCGGTCGCCCATCAGCACGATGCCGATGCGCGCCGGCCAGTCGCCGAGCAGATAGACCAGGATCTGGCCGTCGGCAGCGCGTGCGAACAGGGCGATGACCGCCGCGGCCAACAAGGCGATGCTGACCCACGCCACGCTGCGCTGCCCGCGCGGCCCATAGCGGCGGTGTTCGACGAATAACGACGCCGAAGCGCCCAGCATCGGGATCAGGATGGGCAGGATCAGCAGATGGTTCATCGCCGGGCCTCGCGCGTATCCGCGCCGGTCGCGGCATCTTCGTGCGCATCCACATGGTCGCTGCCATTGTCGCTACGGCTGCGGATCGCCAGCACCAGGCTCACGGCGGTCATCGCAAACGCGATCACGATGGCGGTCAGCACCAGGCCCTGCGGAAGCGGGTCGGTGTGATGCATCAGCTCGGCCGGCACGCCGTCGCGCAACACCGGCGCCTGGCCGCTGCGCAAGCGCCCACCGGCAAAGATCAGCAAGTTGGTCGCATACGACAGGAAGGTCATGCCCAGGATCACATCGAAGCTGCGCGCGCGCAGCAGCAGATAGATCGCCAATGCGGTGAGGACGCCGATCGCGCTTGCCACTGCCAGTTCCATCAATGCTGCTCCGCGGTGCGTGTCGAACGTTGGGTGGGGTCGATCTCGCCGCGCTGCGAACTGCGCGTACGCGAAGGTTTGATCGTGCCCATCATCGACAGCATCAACATCGCCGCACCGAACACCACCAGGTACACGCCGGTATCGAAACCCAGCGTACTGGCCAGTTCCAGCCCGCCCAACAGCGGCAGCGGAATTTCCAGATGTCCGCTGCTCAGGAACGGCAGCCCGAAGACCAGCGAGCCGGCACCGCTGACCAGCGCGCACAACAAGCCCATGCCGATCAGGCGGATGTAGTCGAAACCAAAGCGCGACTCCACCGAGGCGGTCCCCTGAATCACGTACTGCATCAGCAATGGCACTGCCAGCACCAGGCCAGCGATGAATCCACCGCCCGGCGCGTTGTGCCCGCGCAGGAACAGGAACAGCGACACTGTCAGCGTCAGCGGGAACATGATCTGTGCCAGATCGGCGGGCACCGGCAACGTGATCGGCGGCCCCGGCATGGTGCGCTCCGGTGCCATGCGCGAGCGGCGCAGCAAGGCGTGCACCACCAGGCCGGCAATGGCGAAGACGGTAATCTCGCCAAACGTATCGAAGCCGCGGAAATCCACCAGGATCACGTTGACCACATTGCGTCCATACGCTTCAGGCAGCGCGCGCTCCAGCAGTTCGCCGGCGACCGAATGGCTGGGTTGCGTCATCAGGGTATACGCCAACGCGGCCAGACCCGCGCCGCCGACAACGGCAATTGCGGCATCACGAATCTTGCGCAGTCGCGCACGTTCGGGCAACGAGCGCTCCGGCAGATAGTTCATCGCCAGCAGCATCAGCACCAGCGTGACCATTTCCACCAGCAACTGCGTCAGTGCCAGATCCGGTGCCGACAAGAACACGAATGTCAGGCTGACCGCCAGCCCGGTGCCGCCGAGCACCAGCACCGCCAGCAGGCGCTGCCTGTACAGGAACAGGCTGCCCAGGGCGCATGCGATCATCAACACCCATACCATCCACCCCAGCGCCGGCATCGGCATAGGGGCGGGCCACTGCGGCAATGCACTGCCTTGCAGGAACGGCACCAGCGCCACCACGACGGCGCTTAGTACCAGCAGCATCAACATGCGCTGCAGGTTGCCGTTGGTGACTGCGTCGGTCATGCGTGCGGTAGCAGCGAACAAGGCGCGCAAATTCCATTGAAACAGCGCCTTGCCGGGCGAACGGTTCTGGATCGCGTACAGATCCAGCGTGCGGCGCAGCGCGATGTACAACAACGCACCGCCGACAATGCCGGCAACGCTCATCGCCAGCGGCAAATTGACGCCATGCCACAGCGCCAGGCTGTAGTCGGGCAGACGGTCGCCCAAGATCGCGGTGGCACCGGCGCGCAATACGGGCGCCACTGTCCACGCTGGCACGATGCCCACCGCCACGCAGGTGAGCACCAGCACGTCGACCGGAATCCGCATCCAGCGTGGCGGCTCGTGCGGCGTGGTGTCCAGCGCGCGCGGGCCGTCGCCGAAGAACGTGTCGTGCACGAAGCGCAGGCTATATGCCACGCTCAACAAGCCGGCCAGCAGCGCAGCGGTGCTGGCCAGGATGCGCATCGGTTGCGGCGCTTCGGTGTCCAGGGCAACGGCGAAGAACATTTCCTTCGACAAGAAGCCGTTGAGCAGCGGAATGCCGGCCATGGCCAGCGAGGCAGTGATGGCCAGTGCGCTGGTCACCGGCATCAACCGGCGCAGATTGCCCAGCTTGCGCATGTCGCGCGTGCCGGTCTCATGGTCGATGATGCCGGCGGCCATGAACAACGACGCTTTGAAGACCGCGTGGTTGATGAGGTGAAACACGCCGGCCACCACCGCCATCGGCGTGGACAGGCCGAACAGCATCGTGATCAGGCCCAGATGCGAAATGGTCGAGTACGCCAGCACGCCCTTGAGATCGTGCTGAAAGATGGCGTGCCAGGCGCCCAACAACACCGTGATCGCGCCGATGCCGGTCACCGTATAGAAAAACAGATCGGTACCGGCCAGCGCCGGATGCAACCGCGCCAGCAAAAAGACGCCGGCCTTCACCATCGTGGCCGAATGCAGATACGCCGACACCGGCGTGGGCGCCGCCATTGCGTGCGGCAACCAGAAGTGGAACGGGAACTGCGCGCTCTTGGTGAAGATGCCCAGCAACACCAGGCCCAGCGCGTACGGATACAGCGGGCTGGCGCGGATCACATCGCCGGCCGCCAGGACGGCATCGAGCTGAAAGCTGCCGACGATGCGGCCGATCATCAACACGCCGCCCAATAACGCCAAGCCGCCGCCGGCAGTCAGCACAAAGGCCATGCGCGCGCCTTCGCGTGCGTCCTTGCGGTGCGACCAGAAGCCGATCAACAGGAACGAGCTGATACTGGTGAGTTCCCAGAAGACCATCAACAACAGCAGGTTGCCCGATAGCACCATGCCCAGCATCGCGCCCATGAACAGCAAGAGATAGGCAAAAAAGCGCGACGCGCTGTCGCGTGCGCTCAAGTAGTAATGCGCGTACAGCACCACCAGCGCACCGATGCCCAGCACCAGCAGTGCGAACATCCAGGCCAGGCCATCAAGCCGCAGCGAAAACATCAAACCGACCTGCGGCAGCCACGCATGTTCGCTGGCAATCACCTCGCCGCGCAGCACCGCTGGCGTCAACAGCACCAGCACCAGCAGCCCGGCCAACGGCGCGGACGCAGCCAACCACGCAGTGATCGAACGGGATGCGCGCCAGAGCAGCGCCGCGGCCGCGGCCATGACAAATGGCAGCGCCAGCAGAATTTCCAACGACAAAGGCATGCAGGGAACACAAGATTCGCGAGCAGACCAAAAAGCTTAACAAACCGTTGACTGACGTCCGCGTCAACGCCGCCAGCGCGCATGGCCCGCCATCCGCCACACTGGGCTGCACATCCCCCATGCCGCACTCGCTATGCTGCAGGCATTCATGCCTCGATAATTGCCCCGTGACTGCCGCCAATCCCGCTCCGTCCACCGCTGCATCTGCGCCGCGCGCCCTGGTCTTCGGGCGGCAGCGGGCAAATCGGCGAGCGCTTGCTGACCCGGCTGCTGAGCCGCGGATGGCAGGTGACAGCGTGGTCGCGGCAGCCGCGCGCAGCGCGCTCCGGTCTGATCTGGCGGCAGGGCGATCTGGCAATGCCGGCAACCGCTGGCGAGGCCTTCGATGTCATCTTCAGCTGTGGCCCGTTGGACCACTCGCCCGCTGGTATGCCGAAAACCCGGCGGTGTCGTCGCGCATCGTGGCGTTCGGTTCCACCAGCGTCGAGGTCAAGGAACACTCCATCGACGCACCGACTGAAATACGCACGCCGCGATGTCGGCTACGCGCCGCGCGCATTTCGTCCACTGCCCGAAGAGCTCGGGATCGGCGAGTGATGCCTGGCTGGTCTGCCGGCGGCGCTTAGTAGCGCCAGCCCAGCTGGCGATACGCCTTGGCCAGCACCCAGATCGGCCCGATGAGCAGGTAGGTCAGATCGGTCAGGAAGCTCGGTTTGCGGCCTTCGATCTTGTGGCCGACGAATTGCGCAATCCAGGCCAGCACGAACACGGTCAGCGCGGTGGTGAACAGGCCGCCGAGCCCGATTCGGCCTTCGATCAACCGGCACAGACAGCCGAAGAAGAAGAAGATCCCCAGCATGCCCAGCCCCAGCGGGCGCGACAGCCGGTTGTAGTACGACCACGCCGCGAACATCGACAGTGCGGCCCACACACCGCTGCTGAACCAGGTGCCGCCGACCGGGATGCACCACAACAGCGCCACCACCGACCACAGGATTGCAGGCACCGCCAGCACGTGGATCTGCTGATTGGTCGCGTTTTGATGATCGTCGGAATAACTGGCGAAATAGCGCTCGATCGGTCGCGCGGTCGTGGTGCGTTGGGTCATGTTCCCTCCCAGGAATGACCCAAGCATACGCGCGCGGATGGCGCCATGGCAGATGTGCCCCCTCGCCACGCCCTGGTGGCGTGACGAAGGGCGCACCCGTCAGTTCACCGAGACCGCGTTCCACGCCGCCGCTACCGCGCGGTACTGCGTGGACGTGCTGCCGTACAGATCGGTCGCCGCGCTCAGCGTGGCCCGACGGGCCGCGGCGTAGTTGGTGGACGAGGTCATGTAGACCGTCAGTGCGCGATACCAGATGCGGCTGGCCGCGGCGCGGCCGATCGCGGTGAGCGCCGTGGAGCCGCTGCAGACCAGACTGGCCGGGGTCAGTTTGTAGCTGGTGCCGGAGCCGAACCCGCTCGGCACCACCGTCCCTTCGGCCAGCAGATAGTAGAAGTGATTGGCCACGCCCGAGCTGTAGTGCACATCGAGCGAGCCCAGGCTGCTGCTGTAGCAATCTGGCGATTTGCCATCCAAGCTTGGCTTGAACATGTAACGCAACGCCAGTGTGCCGGTGCTGTTGTTGGGGATGATCTTCTCGCCAATCAGATAATTGCCCGGCTCGGCACTGTTGGCAGCGGAGTATTCCACCATGGTGCCCATGATGTCGGACGTGGCTTCATTCAACCCGCTCGATTCGCCCGAGTAGGTCAGCGCGGCGGTCCGGCTGGTCACACCGTGGGTCATCTCGTGGCCGGCCACATCCACCGACACCAGTGGCGTGAACGTGCTGCCGTCGCCATCGCCGAATGTCATGCAGAAACAGTTGTCCAGCCAGAAGGCGTTGTTGTAGCGGCTACCGTAATGCACCCGGCTTCGTGCACCGGCGCCGTCGTTTGCAATACCTGTGCGCGAATGCGTGGCGCGGTAATAGTCCCAGGTCAACGCCACGCCGTAGTGCGCATCGACCGCTGCGGTGACCGTATCGCCGGTGGTGCCGCTACCCCAGGCATTGTCGGCGTCGGTGATCAACGTGCCATTGCCGGAGGTGCTGTTGCGCATGTTGTAGGTCGCACCGCTGCCGCGACTGACATCGGTTATTTCATAGCTGGTGCTGCTGCAGCGCGTCGTATTCAGCGTCACGCTGCCCGCATACAACGAACGTCCTGTACCGGCGGCGCTGGTGCCGCCGGTACACGCGGTATGCACGGTATCCCAGGACTCGAGGGTGCGCTGGTTCACCGCATCGACGATGTAATGCATCTCGGTCGGCGTCTGGTCGGGTTTGACGCCGCTGTAGATCACCTCGTACACCAGGCGCGGCGCGCCTTGGCGTGCATACAGCGCCAGGCTCGCACGCGGTGTGGCATCCTGCGCCACATCGAAGTGCGATCCGGCCACACGCAATGCGGTTGTCGCATCGATACCCGGCACCAGGCTTGGACGCACCGTGGTGTCCATGGTCTGGCTCAATTCACGCATGACCCCGCGGCGCGAGTGCACGACCACGTCGCCACCGATCACGGGCAGACCCTGATAGGTGCGATCGAAGCGCACATGTTCGGTGCCGTCGGCATCGACGATGCTGTCGCGTGCGACGAAGGCGTCGGCCGGCGCGCGATTGGCCAATGCCGAGGCGTTGTTCCCCAATAACGATTGCGCGCGCGAAACAGCGGCATTTGCCGACAGATCCGCAGCGTTTGCGGCAGCAGAAAACGAGAGCGCGCAGCAGATTGCCGCGCCCAGCACATGGAGTTGCATGACGACTCTCTCCAGAAGACCTGCGATGCAAAGACCGGCAGCCCCCCGACAGCCGGTCGCCGATGACACCTTGGGTGCCGGCAACTACGCTTGCACAGTCACGAACTGGACAATAGTAAAAATTACGGATGTGTTTCATTTTGTGCGCCCGGCCACTTTACGCTGTGGCGCACATCGCACATCGCACATCGCACATCGCACAGGTGCAGCGGATGCATGGCGTTATTGGCCCTTGCAGCCAAGTATGCGCGCAATGCAGTGGTTTTAGGCGGGGTTGCGCGGCCTCGCTGCGAAAGCGAGTCGGGGCGCTGCGGTTCCCATCGCCACGCGTGCTCACCGTTGCACGACCGCCAGATTGCCCAGTGGTGCCGTTATTCCCACGGTATATGTAGAAGCAAAAACGCCGGCCGATGCCCTGGCCGGCGTTTTTTATCTATCGTTGAAAGATCAGCGACCGCCCATCGCAATCTTCTGCTGTTCTTGCTGGGCCTGTTGCTGCTGCGACTGACCAGCCAGAAACTGAGCGCTGGTTTGCTCAAGTGTCGGGGCAGGTTGATTCAGGTCCACCGCCGCCCGGAAGCCCGGCGTGGTGCCCATGACGAACGCCTTGCCGTCCTGCACTGTCACGTTCTGCAACTTGTCCGCGCTGTCGATCCCATTCTGCTTCGCCTGCAGCGTGACATGTGCCGCGGTCTCGTTGGAGATCATGCTCGGCAGCTTGCTGCGGATTGCGTTGTGCAACGCGTGGTCAGGATGCGATGCATCGTTGAGCGAAGGCCCTTTCGGGGCAGCAACCGGCACCTCGCGGGTCTGCACCGGTTGCGCAGACAACGCTGCCCGCGTGTCGCGGCCAACAACACCGTCCTGCTGCAGCCCATGCTGCTTCTGGAACGCCATCACCGCCTCACGCGTGTTGTCGCCGAACCGGCCATCCTCGGCCAGCCGATTGCCCTGCGCATCGCGCACGCCCAGACGGTTGAGGTCCTGCTGCAGCTTGCCGGCGCTGCCTGGATGTGCCGCGTGCCCGCTTCCTGTTGGTGGTGGCCCTGGTTCCAGAAGTCCTCGGGACTGGTCAATTTGCCGTTGGCAACGCAACTGGTAATGCACATGCTGCACATATTGGCTTGCGCCATTGGGTCCCCGTCCACCCATCGTGCCGATGGCATCGCCTGCCGACAGCGTTTGCCCTTCTTTGACCTTGACGCCATCCAGATGCAGGATCTCGTGTGAGTTGCCTTGTGCATCGCGAATCTTGACGGTGCCATAGTTTCCGCCGGCAAAGGTCACCGTTCCGGCGAAGGGGGAATGCACGATTGGATGCTGCAGATTGCGTCCTGCCTGAACGCCCTGATAATTGAAGTCGGTGCCGACGTGGTCGCGCGCGCTGCGGTGCTCGCCGTAATGACCGGTGACATGCGGCGCAGTGCCGTTCTGCGGCGGAAGCATGCGCTCCATGGTGGCCTGGAACGAATGCGCGTTCGAACCGGCATGCGGCGTTTGCGCCGGTGTCGAATGCTGCGCGGGCGCGACAGTCTGTCCAAGTTGACCGTGTTCGAGCTTGTGCATCACTTCGGGCATGAGGTCGCGCTGCCAGCGCGCGAAGCGGCTTTCGCGGTCAGCCAGTCCATTCGGCGGATCGCCGCCGTTGATCGCAACGCCTGCTGCATGCGCATCTTGCCTGACCGCTTGCGGCACGTTGTGCTGCCAGTACCAGGTTGCGATCCGCGACGCGTTTTCCGGTTGCGCGGCCAGTCGGGGTGCGCAACCAGGTCGAGTTTCAACGCTTCGCCGGCCTCGCGATACTGATCCTTGCCGGTGAGCTGGATGTAGCCGCGACCACGGTAAAGATAACCATCGCCGGGCTCGTCGTTCCGCATGCGCCCGCCATACATCAATTCGGCAAGTTTCTCCGGTTGGCCGCGCAATGCGTCCAGGCGCGCTTCTTCCAGCGTCTCCGGTCCTTCGCGCAGTGCAGAACGCACTTTCGAGCTCACTTGCGAGGGGCCGCGCGCGTAGCGGAACCCTTCTTCCAGGCGATTGAGTCCACCCGATTCGTGGCCTACCTGGGCCATGAAATTCGCCAATTCGTCTGGCCGGGTGATTACCGCTGCATAGGCTGCCTGCAGCAGCCCAGTTTCGCGATCGGTTGCCATGGTGTAACTCATCATTTCTCAGCAACATGAAAAGACGGACCCATCCTTGTCCGCGTAAGCGATTACCTCCCTTTAATTTTGTTTCTGGGCTCCAGCCTCATCCAGCGCTGCGACTTTCTTGAGCGTGGCAGGGTCGAAGTCCTGGAACGTCACCGTCCCAAAATCCTTGTCGGTTAGTTGCAGGGTGTTGTGTTGTTCGGTCTCGGTCTCGGTCTCGGTCTCGGTATCGGAGAGATCGCGCACGACCTTGTCCAGCAACCAGGTCTGCTTGTCTGCCGAATACTTGAACGTGAAGTCATCGGCCCAGCGTTCGCGCGAACCGCCTGAAATGGAGATGGTGAATTGCCCAGGCTGTACGCGCGAAAATGCATACGGGTCGCCTGCCAGGCCGCCGCAGCGGGCACAGGGCACGATGCGATTATTTTCGGCGGACTTTTGCAGGCTGCCATCGGCGTTCTGGGTCAGCAGCAGGACCCGACGTGGCTGCCCTTCGCCGAGCTTTTCGTTACCGATTGCCGGCGGAGAAATCACGACCAGTGCGTCGGAATGTCCGGCGCCAGTCAGGTCGCCGCGCTTGGTATCCAGCGCCTTCGATCCTGCTGGAACGAAGGAGTCAATCGTTGCCATGGGTACAGCCCGTTGTGTCGGTGTGGCAGAGGGTGACGCGGCCGGGGCGGGTGGTTGAGCCGCGGCTGCCGGTGCATTGGCCGGCGTTCCAGGCGCATCGGCAGGCTGCGGACCGTTACACGCGGCAAGCGCTACTGCCAGCATGGGGATGAGCAGTCTGAAGGGGGGCACGGCTGTCTCCTGATTTGGGGTTTTTGCATGGCGCGGTGTTGCCCGCGCCGCTAGGTGTTTGATCCCATG
>NZ_JFAQ01000134.1 GCF_001304695.1 Xanthomonas axonopodis | reverse complement strand
CTGACGACCGCTCGCTACGTTTTGTTAGCCACTCCTAGCTTCGATTCCGTAGCGATCCACGAGCTCGGTCAGCGACAATCCCGGCTGAAACTGCACGATGTTGATCCCCATGTCCCACCTCCGCTGCCTTCAGGTAGGACCACTGTCCAACCGCCTCGTCGCACATCCTGCAACTACGACTGAGCGATGGGGCTAATCAGGTATGCCTTTGACGCATTGATTCCACCAGCTCGAACGGACTGGCGCATCACTAATGCATGCAAAAGCGCCGCTCTAGCGCTGAAGCCGTCATGCAGCGGGGCGGCTCGGCAGCAACCCGATACGCGTGTGTCAGTCACATGACACTTCAGCAAGGCTGACCGGAAAAACATGACATCGAATGACAAATAACAACGAGCGTCGAATTCAGTTGAGTTATCCACCCAAAAAAATCTAGACCCCCGTCGCAATAGAGAGATTATTTCACGATTTGTACACCCTCTATATTGACAGTTTGACGACGACAGGATTATCAATAACTCACCGAGCAAATCCATGACCAACAATCTGAATTTTCTCGTGGCAATGGAAGGCAGCATGGACCGCCCTGCGAAGACCGCAGCAGAAGTGCAATCAGCCCCTACTGATTTACAGCAACGCACATGCACTCGGAATTAATTAAGATCGGTTCAAATCTGCCATGAAAATATTCCTGAAATCCTCTCTCGCTGCATCTATGTCGATTTACGCTCGACATCGACACACGTCCTAGCGTGTCTTGCACATCGGCGATCGTACACTTTAGCGTGGACGGGCACTGCGGGCGACTGACCCTCAAACCGCCGCTCCGCTGACAAGGCAGCGCAAGCCCCGAGGACTATGGACCGACACTCCTGCATCTCAATGCATGACGCTCGCATGTCCACGAATTAACCACGTCACATGACTTTCGCGTCATTGTGAATTCCGAAAGCTGCGCATTAAACACTTAATAAAAATATTGCGGAAACGCGTCCGATCAGTTCATCTGAATAATAATTTATCTTCCCTGAATTCAGCTTATAAAAAGCATTACTTAATAATCATAACGTGTACATGACTTAGTGCATGCGCCTCTACTGTTCGGTGGCCCCTACATAATTAAATAACTCGAGCGACACCACTGTCACGCACACAACTGCGTCCAGTGACGCGGTCATGTATCCATAGACCGCCTATGAAAAAAATAACCAAAAGATATACGGAGCTAACTCCTTGAATACCTCCCCTCAAAAAATCGATGAGCGTCATCGCGACGCATACCTGGCTTCAAAGCTGCGCGGTCTGCTTAACAGACCGAACACCTCGTTCCTGATGGAAGCTCATAACGGCCTGTCTGCGCGCATCGTCGCCGAGGCCGGCTTCGAGGGAATATGGGCCTCGGGCCTGTCCATCTCAGCTTCTTTGGGTGTGCGCGACGCCAACGAGGCCTCCTGGACGCAGACCTTGGAAGTGGTCGAGTTCATGACCGACAGCACCGATCTGCCGATCCTGCTCGATGGAGATACCGGCTACGGCAACTTCAACAGCGTGCGCAGGCTCGTGCAAAAGCTCTGCCAACGCAACGTTGCCGGAGTCTGCTTGGAAGACAAGATGTTCCCCAAGACCAACTCCTTCATCGGCGATGACCAGGAGTTGGCGGACCCTTCCGAGTTCGCCGGCAAGATCAAGGCCGCCAAGGATAGCCAGAGCAACGACGCATTCTGTGTCGTTGCGCGGGTAGAAGCACTGATCGCCGGCCGTGGACTCACTGAAGCGTTGAGCAGAGCCGAGCAATACCACGCAGCTGGCGCCGACGCGATTCTGATCCACTCCAAGAAGAGCGACGGGGTGGAGATCCTCAAATTCGCCGAGCATTGGCAAGACCGCTGCCCCCTGGTGATCGTGCCGACCACGTATTACGCGGTGCCGACCCAAGCTTTCGTCGACGCAAAGATCGCCACCATCATCTGGGCCAACCACAACCTGCGCGCGTCAGTGGCCAGCATGCGCAAGATCTGCGCGACCATCCACCAGGACCGTTCGCTCAGTGGCATCGAGAAGGGACTGCCGCGAGTAAAAGAGATCTTCGACCTGGTCGATCAGGACGAACTGACACAGGCCGAAGGCATCTATCTCCCGAAGAAGCAGAAGGAAACTGCCCTGGCGAGCAACAGCTACGACGCAGGGGCTGCACGATGATCAACGGCAAAGAATTTGTCGCGACCGCATCGCGGCTGGGGTTCAATTTCTACACCAGCGTGCCTTGCTCCTATCTGGCCCCGCTGCTCAATGGAGTCCTGGGCGACCCGAATGTGCATCACGTCACCGCAGCCAGCGAGGGAGAAGCAATCGGCATCGCGGCCGGAGCCTATCTTGCCGGGCGCCTGCCAGTGGTGATGTTGCAGAACTCGGGCTTGGGCAACGCTGTAAATCCACTGACCTCGCTAAACCATGTCTTTCGGATTCCCTGCCTGTTGATCTGCAGCTGGCGCGGCTCCCCAGGTGTTCCTGACGAGCCTCAGCATGCTGTCATGGGCGAGATCACCCACAGTCTGCTCGATGTGCTGCGTATTCCGCACGCACGTTTCCCGTCCGAGCCGGATCAGATCGAGTCCACGCTCCGGGCTGCCCATACATGCATCCAGCAAACGCGTTTGCCATACGCACTGATCGTGGAGCCCAACGTGCTCGAAGACGAGAACTTGTTGGCGCAGGCAGTTATCCGATTCCCGACAGCGACGCAGTCGCACTTCGGAGGACCCGAATCACCGCTGCCAAGCAGGGAAGACGCGCTGCGCATCGTCGCCTCCATGACACCGCATCAAACCGCCATCATCGCGACAACAGGCAAGACAGGGCGGGAGCTATTCAGTATCCGCGACGATGCGCGCAATCTCTACTTGGTGGGATCGATGGGATGCGCCAGTGCGCTTGGCCTGGGAGCAGCGCTCAATACCGATCATGCCGTAGTCGTGCTCGATGGCGATGGCGCTGCGCTCATGAAGCTCGGCAACCTGTCCACCATCGGCCGCTATCAGCCGGCCAGCTTCATTCATGTGCTGCTGGACAATGGCGTACATGACAGTACCGGAGGCCAGCCGACCAATTCGGGAAACATCGATTTCCCGAGCATCGCTGCAGCCTGCGGCTATCGGGCCACGTACGCCTGCCACGGCGACGCAGCGCTGAAACAGGCGTTGGATATCGCATTGCACAGTGCCGGCCCGCACTTCATCCACTTGCGTACACGCCCCGGCTCCATGCATCCGCTTGCACGCCCCACGGTTTCGCCTTGCGAAGTCGGCAGGCGATTTGCGGCACATCTGCAGCAGCCCAGAGCGCCCACCTCCCACGCAGCCGCCTTCCCAGCTGCTGCACGCGCCAACACAGCCCAGAGGTCGGCCGCGTTATGAACTATCCAATGCCATTCAAGGAATGGGCACGCTACGCGAAGGTACGCGGCCCGCTGCGGATGCACGCACCCGACGCCAACGACTGGCAAAACGGCTTACTGTTCACACCCGAACTAGTGGCGTGTTATCGCCACCCTCTTGTGCAGGCGCAGGGTCCGAACGCCTTGCACTGGCTGTTGGCCCAGACGCTGTACAGCAACCTCGAATTCACACAGGTGCTGGAGCATCAGGTGGTCAACACGGCGGTCTATCAGATCGCGCGCAACGACAGCGGATTCGAACTTCCGCCGGACATGGTCATCGACGCCTGGAACATTCTGGTGGACGAGTCCTACCACGGCAAACTGACCGCCGATCTCGCGCGCCTGGTGCAGGCGCAGACCGGAATCCCGGCAACATCGGCGAAGCCTCCTGCGTTCTATCAACGCCTGAAACGTGAGTTCGCGCGCGCCGAATCCTCCACAGCCGAGTTGCTACCACTGTTCTTCTGCTCGATTTCCGAAACACTGATCACCAGAAACCTGGTCGAAATTCCCCGCGACCCACGGGTGATCGACGCAGTACGTCAAGTCATGAAGGACCATGCAGAAGACGAAAGTAGACACCACCGTTTCTTTGCTAGCTTCATTGCGCTGACCTGGCCGCAGTTGAGCGAGCGACTCAAACAACGCATCGGTCCGCTATTGCCCTCGTTCATTGCAATCTTCACCGATGCCGACCTGGTGGCCGTGCGGGGGCAGTTGCACGATATCGGCTTAGACGAAGCGCAAGCCGATGAGGTGATCAACGACTGCTATTCCCCGCAGCAACTGGCGCAGGTCCGGCGCGAGGCGGCACGATCGTGCATCGGCACGCTACGCAAGGTCGGTATCCTGGAGAGTGCGCAGGTTCAAGACGAATGCGAGCGCCTGGGCTTGCTTGACCGCCTCCCTGAGAAGGCCTCGTCATGAGGGCGATCATCCTTGCCGCAGGCACAGGCAGTCGGCTCAGAGCACATACCGAACTGCCCAAATGTCTGCTGAAACTGGGAGACAGACATCTTATCCAACATCAGATCGATGCGCTCTCAACGTTGGGCATCGACGACATCCACGTGATACTCGGCTACCGCAGCGACGACGTTGCCATGGTGCTGCCGCCGCACGTCCAGCACCACCTGTATTCCGGCTTTGCGGACACCAACAATCTTTGGACCCTGGCTGCGTTCGCAACGTTGCTTTCCGACACCTGCGTAATCTTGTTCGCCGATGTCTGGGTGGACAGCGATGCGCTGCGCGATCTGGTCCGCACCGAGGCGGAGATCGCGGTGCTGGCCGATGGGCGTGCCTGCCTCGGAGGCACGATGCGGGTGCTTGCACAGGGCGAACGGCTTGTCGACCTGGGGAGCCACATCACCGTGGCGCAGGGTGACGGCAATTTCATCGGTATCGCCCGCTTCAGCGCGCGCGCCGCGTCCGCGCTGGGCGAACGCATCGTTGACCGCGTCCGTCGGGGCGAGCTCAAGCAAGCGTATTACACCAGCGTCATCCCCGAACTGTCGGTGGAATTTCCTGCACTGGTCTTCTGGATGGGCGGGCGTCCCTGGATCGAGATCGACTGCGAGGAGGACCTGCGCAAGGCCAATCGGCTTCCCATCGCATCCTCCACGTCTGCGCCTGCAGTACTTGCTGAAAGGAACGTCCAATGTGCGGATTCGTAGGTATTTTTCACCGGGACGGTGCGCGTTTCGAGCAGCACGACATGCTGCATGCGATGAACCAGACCATCGTGCATCGTGGTCCGGACGACGCGGGCATCCATCTCTCCGGCCCGGTCGGTCTTGGCTTCCGGCGACTGAGCGTCATCGATGTACCCGGCGGCCATCAGCCCATGATCGACGCGCACACCGGCGTGGCGCTGGTGTTCAACGGCGAGATCTACAACTACAAGCAACTGCGCGAACAACTTGAAGCGTTGGGCGCACAGTTCCGGACACGTTCGGATACCGAGGTATTGCTGCGCAGCTTCATCCATTGGGGTGCCCTGTGCGTGGAGCGGCTGTCGGGCATGTTCGCATTCGCGGCCTGGGATCCACGCACGGGCACACTGACACTCGCGCGCGACCGCTTGGGCGTCAAGCCGCTGTACTGGACGCAGATCGGTGACGATTTCCTGTTCGCTTCGGAAGTCAAGGCGTTCTTCGAGCATGACAGGTTCGAACGGAAGGCCGATCTGGACGGCATCTCTAGCTATCTGAGCTTCCGCCAGCCGGTGTGGGACAACACCTATTTCGAAGGCGTCCACAAGCTGCTGCCCGGCGAGATGTTGGTGGTGACGCCGGCACAGGTACAACGGCGGCGCTACTGGGCGCTCCCTACGCCCATGCCGGAACAAAGCAGAAGTGAATCGGACTGGCTGGAGGAGCTGTCCGAGAAGCTCGACGCGGCGGTGCGGCGCTGCCTGGTGTCGGATGTTCCGCTCGGCGCCTACCTGAGTGGCGGATTGGATTCCAACATCATGGTGGCGCTCATGACCCGCCATATGAACTCGCCCCCGCAAACCTTCTCGGTCGGCTATGGCACGCACGGCTACGATGAGGGCGCCTATGCGGCCGAGGCCGCCGCCGCGGTCGGCGCCGAACACACCCACCTGGTGATCGATCGAAAGGAATACATCGACGGCATGGCGCCACTGATCGTGCAATGCGATGCCCCCTTGATGATTCCGCAGATGGTGGCCGGGCTGAAGCTATCGAAGGAGATCCGTCGCCACGTCAAGGTGGCCCTGAGCGGCGATGGCGCCGACGAACTGTTTGGCGGCTACGGGCGAGTCATGCGCTCGCCATTCGACTGGAAAAAGATTGCAGCGGCGCGGCGCGTCTTGGGTCCGGCGGCGCAATGGTTGAGCAAACTGGGCGACGATCCTTACGGCCCCGTCAGCAACCTCGGCTGCGCACGCCAGATCGAGCATTTCTTCAACGTGTATCACTGGATGCCGCTGGATGAGAAGATGGCGCTGTTCTCGCCCGATGTGCGCAGCCGTCTGAACGGCGATCGCAAGACGCTGGCCCCCTTCGAAGAAGCCTTCGAGCAGACACGCGATTGCGATCCGCACGATCGGGTGTTGCACGTCTTTCAGAAAATCCATCTGGGATGCGTGTTGGACAAAGTGGACACCATCGGCATGCTCGCGTCGCTAGAAGGACGCGTGCCTTTTGTCGACCATGAGCTGGTGGAGACCTTCATCCATATGCCTCATCGTCTGAAGATGAAGTGGCGCTCGCCGCTCGCGCTGATCCGCGCCCTTGGCACATCGGCCTTCAACGCATCCGAAGTGCTGGACCAGAACAAGTATCTGTTGCGTACCTGTGCCCAACGCTTGTTGCCAGCGCGTCTTGCACAACGCAAGAAGATGGGATTCCCCACGCCGCTGGACGATTGGCTCAAGGCCGGCATGCTCGACGACGCAAAGGCGATTCTGCTTGATCGACGCTCGCGCGAGCGCGGGCTATTCGATGCGCGGCGGCTGGAGCATTTCCTCTCGCACCCGCAATCGCTGGACTACGACTTCTACGGCAAGAAGGTGTGGATGCTGATGAACGTGGAATTGTGGTTCCGGGGCGTGGTCGACGCCGCGTCGCCGGCGCATGCCGTTCCGATCACTGCGAAGACGGATGCTCACAGTACCCATGCCCAGATGCATTGAACGAGACGAAGGAGACGCCGTGGGCAGCATGCAATTGCGACATGAGCAGTGGCGTATCGCTGGTGCACGGGTGGATGGCGCCGGCGACCGGCTGGAGGTGCGCTTCCCGTACAATGGAGCGCTGGTCGGAACGGTGCCGCTGGCGCAACCTGAAGAAGTGCAGTCGGCACTCACCCAGGCGTACGCCTACCGTCCGACGCTCACCCGCCATCAACGGCATACGATTCTGTCGACCGCGCGCGATCTATTGATCGCTCGCACCGCCACGTTCGTGCAGTCGATCGTTTCCGAGAGCGGGCTGTGCGTGCGCGATGCCAGCTATGAAGTCGGCCGTGCCGCAGAGGTGCTGCGCGCCGCAGCGCATCAGGTACTGATCGACGATGGCGACATCTACGCATGCGACATCACCGAACGCGGACAGCAACGCCGCGTCTACACACAGCGCGATCCATTGCTCGGCGTCATCGTGGCGATCACGCCCTTCAACCACCCACTCAACCAAGTGGTACACAAAGTTGCGCCATCCATCGCGACCAACAACAGGATGATACTCAAGCCCAGCGAGAAAACGCCACTGACCGCCCTGCTGTTTGCGGATCTGCTGACCGATGCCGGGCTTCCTGCACCGATGTTGACGGTGATGACCGCGAAACCGGACGTCATCGCCGAGGTACTGCTGACCAGCGAACAGGTGGATCTGGTGACTTTCACCGGCAGTGTCGCTGCAGGCAAGCAGATCGCGGCGCGCTGCATCTATAAACGACAGGTGCTGGAGCTCGGGGGCAACGACCCGATGATCGTGATGGAAGATGCCGATCTCGATGAAGCGGTATCGCTGGCGGTGGCCGGTGCCTATCGCAACAGCGGGCAGCGCTGTACCGCGATCAAGCGATTGCTGGTACATCGGGAGATCGCCGATGCGTTCGTGGAGCGCCTGGTGCAAGCCACGCAGCGATTGAAGGTAGGTGATCCGTTCGATCCGCAGGTGGATCTGGGAACCTTGATCGATGAAGCTGCGGCCGCGCAGATCGAACGCCGCGTCGATGCCGCCGCCGGTGCCCAGGTGCTGTGCGGACATCGGCGCAATGGCGCACAGTATCTCCCCACGGTCATCGACCATGTCATGCCGAGCATGGAGCTGGTGCAGCAGGAGACGTTCGGGCCGGTGGCACCGATCGTTCGCATCGACTCGATCGACGATGCAATCCGGATTGCCAACGCCAGCGACTTTGGATTGTCGGCGGCGCTGTGCAGCAACCGCTGGGACTACATCCAGCGTTGTGTGGCCGAGTTGCAGACCGGATCGGTGAATATCCGCGAAGTCCCGGGCTTTCGACTCGAGTCCACGCCGTTCGGTGGCATCAAGAACTCTGGGCTGGGCTATAAGGAAGGCGTTCTGGAAGCCATGTCGGCCTACACCAACATCAAAACCTACTCGCTTCCCTGGGGCGAAAGGACGGTGGCGTGATGGACGCCATGGGCTGTATCTACCCGCTGTTGATTCTGACCGGCATGCTATCTGGATTCCTCTCCGGCCTGCTCGGCGTGGGAGGCGGCTTTCTAATGGTGCCGGTCTTCATCGTGCTGCTGCCGCTGCGCTTCCGGATCGACATCGCCATCCTGCCGCAGGTGGCAGTCGCCACTGCATTGGCCGCCACCATTCCAGCCACGGCCAGCGCCGTGATTGCGCAATATCGACGCGGCGCGCTCCCGATCGGCTGGGTGCAACGACTGGCGCCGGCCGCCGGTGCCGGTGCCGCCATCGGCGCGGTCATCGCAGGCCTCATCCATGGCGTGTGGGTTGCGGCGATTTTCAGTGCGTATGCCGCCTATTTCGGCCTGCGCATGTTCCATGGCGCGGGAATACAAGCGCCGCCGCTTGCCGACCCGCCGATACACACACTTGCCACACGCGTGCCGACGCGCCTGATCGGTGGATTGATCGGGTTGTTCAGCGCCACGGCCGGTGTCGGCGGCGCCAGCCTCACCGTGCCGTACGTGCTCGTCCAGCACGACCGCCTGGAAATGCGCAACGCGGTAGCAGTGGGAAGTGCGGTCGGGCTGGCCATCTCCCTGATCGGCGCTCTCACCTTCATTTTCGGCCCGGTGCCTGCGTTGGGCAACAGCCGCGGGTTGGTCGGTTTGGTGTGTTGGACCGCCGCCATCGCGGTGGCAGTTCCTGCCACGCTGATGGCGCCTGCAGGCGTCTCCGCTGCCCACCGCTGGCCCACACGCAAGCTCAAGCGAGCCTTCGGCCTGATTATGTTGTCTGCCTCACTGGTGACGTTGTGGAAGGTGTTCTGGTGATGCCTGCGGTAGGTCCCCGGCGTCTGCAACTGCCGCCATTCCAGACTGCCGAGCGCATGATCGAGCGACAGCAGACAGTGCTCACTGCCTCGGCGGTGGTGCATATCGCCAGTACGCGTGCGGGGCAGCGCTGGACCGCATGGGTCACCGGCATCGTGGGACGCGATACCCCATCTGCAGCTAAACTGCAGGCGCTATCGCAATCGCTTGCCGGCGAGCTGTGCTACGACGCGTTGTCCGGACGGCATCGTCTATTGTCGCGTGTTGAGCGCAGAACAGCTCCAGCAGCGCGACGACAAGGCAATGCAGCAGTTCCTGCAGGCGCACGCGCACGCCCGCAGCGTACTGATGGCTGATGATCCGCACACTGGCGACGCCCGCGCGCGTCTGACAGCGCTGGCAGAAACGTTGGGCCACGTCGCACCTGCTTCGCTCGGCGTGCGCAACGGTGATGCCGATACATTGGCGGCCGGGCTACTGAACACGTTAAATGGGGCGATTTTCGATGCTCGTCTGGCACGCCCGCCCACACCACAGACTCCGCCGCGCTCATCGCCCTGCTTGCCTGGGTTGAGTCCATGCACGGCGCTGCGCCGTACACTGCGAGCATCCGTAATGCGATCCGCATGCAGCTCGCAATCGTGGCATCGCGGGACTGGCTTCCACAGGCCTGGCAACTGGCGCATCACGATGCAGCCGTCCCCTATCTGTTCATGGACGGCGAATGCCATGCATCGTCATGGGGCAGATACCACTTCGAAAACGAGCTGGGCTACCTGGTCGGCTGCCTGCGTGCCATGCATGCGCTGATGGATAATCCCGATCGAGTCCTGGATGCGGATCTGCTTTGCCAGCTGCACGACCTTGCGGTGGCCGATGTCTTCAAACGCAGTTCGCCTCCGCTACGTGCGCGTTTTCAGTTGGGCTACCGCATGCAGCCGGTCGAATTCGCGCTGCACCTGGGGCGCAACTGCTCGGCACAGGGGCTGGCCGAGTTTCACCGATCCACGGCCGCCACCAACGGCTGGCTTGAGGTCGAACCGCCAACGCGCGAGCACGCCGGACGGCTGATCGCACACGCACTTAGTCCCAAGCAGTGCTTCGACAAAGCACAGGACATCCTGTCGCACTATGCCGCTCGAGTGCCCTCGCCCGCGAATCGCCGCATGGGTGCCGAACCGGACGATGCAACGCTGCACGCCATCGCGCAGTGCTGTCAGCAGCTCAACCAGCACCACCTGTTCGCCGAGGCCAACATCCGGACTATCGGCTTTCTGTGCTTGAACAAACTACTACTCGATACAGGGTGCCCCCGCCACGATCCTGGAGTATCCCAAGGTGTTGGATAAGTGCGCGACCGCCGACATCATCGCTGCGATCCGCAAGGGCCAGCATCGCTTCCAGGCCTTGCAAGCGGCCTGACGATCTCGGCTCACGCATAGCTTGGCTGTCATCGCATACCCCCACGACCCGGAGCACATCATGACGCAATGGCAATCGGTACTGATCGAACAGCAACGCTACTACGACGATCGCGCAGCAGAATACGACGACTGGTGGTTCCGTCGCGGGTCCTTCGACGAGGGCGAGGCGGCCAATGCCAGGTGGCGCGAGGAAGCTGCACATGTCCAGGACGCACTGGATGCCGCCGCGCTGCAGGGCGATATCCTGGAGCTGGCGGCCGGCACCGGCATCTGGAGCATCCAATTGCTCCCGACCGCACAGACACTGACGCTGGTTGATGGATCGGCACAGATGCTGATGATCAATCCGGCAACCCGTGATCGGCGGGTGCGTACGGTGCAGGCAGATCTGTTTCAATGGCAAGCCACGCGGACCTACGACGCAGTGGTGTTCGCGTTCTGGATCTCGCATGTACCTCGCGAGTTGTTACCGCAGTTCCTGCGCCAGGTGGCAGACGCGCTGGATGCGGGCGGGAAATTCTTCTTCGTCGACAATCTTCCCAAGCCCGAAGCGCTTTCGCCGCATGTCGTGGGCCTGGAAGGCCAGTTGATGCAGCGCCGCCTGCGTAATGGCAACGTCAGTACCATCGTCAAGAATTACTACACGACCAGCGAACTGCAAACCGCGTGCAGCGCAGCAGGACTGGAGGTGACGGTAGGCCAGACACCGACGTTCTTTCAGTACGGTGTCGGCGTTCGTCGCTGAAGTCCTGGGCGATCGGCCTGCTGGATGGGCGTGCCGCGTGCCTCTCTGCGGCGGGCGGCCCATGTCGGGTGCATCCACTGCGCATGCGCTACAGATTTCAGCGCAATCCGATCAAATACTGCAGCGGCACACCCGTTGCGAGAAACCGCGCGGGACCAGCTTCCACTGGCGCATCCTGCGGGCGGGCGAGTTCGCCATCAGGAAATACGTCTTCGGCCACAGCTGCGTAAGTTGCATAGCGGCGGTTGAAGACGTTGTCGACGCGTGCGAACAGCGACAGCCGCTCGCTGAGCTTCCAGCGCGCATGCAAATCCACCAGGCCATAACCAGCCGTTCCGATACCGATATCCGCCCGGGCGCCGGTTCGCCGGCTTCGGCATTGTCGACCTGGCCGTCTTCGTTGTCGCTAGCGATGCGCCCGGACACCGCTCGTGCGCCAGCCCACGACATCTTCAGGTTCTTGACGTTGTCGCGATTGATCTCGGTCAGCAGGCTATGCCGGGGGAGTGCGAAGTCCCGCCCCACGCCGCCCCAGTTGTCCGCGTTGCTGGCATTGGCGGTGAACTCGCTATCGGTGTCGACCACAGCCGCAGCGGCCGGCGCAGCGGCAGGTGCCGTAGCCGTTGTCGGCGATGCAGGTTGGCTGGCGTGTCTTTCTTGCAGCCAGACAGAACGGCGCTCAGCGCAAGCATGAGCAGCACAGCGCTGCGGACGCTGCGACAGGAAGATTGGTGCATGTGCGTCTACCCCTCTCGTTTGAACAACCAGTCGGTTGAAACATCCCGCAGCGCAAGCGCCGTCACTGACGTGGCGATGCGGCCGTAGGAAACGTCGCAAGAGACCTGAGCAAACAGCATGCCAGCACGCTGGTGCGCCGCACCACGTCGAGTTAGCGAGGGTTGGGAGTGATGACGACGCGCCGAGCACATCGCGCTGTCACGGTTTTGGCACAGTTTGCGCCGCACGTGCTGTGACACAGGTGGTGCAGAGGGTCGAGCATGACCTCTCAGCAACGTCGAGCGTGCCCTGAGCTCGGGTCATTGCGTCGCCGATGCAGCGCAAAGCGCGATGGCAAGCAACACCGCGCGATGTCGCCAGTAAGATCTGTCATTGCTCCCGACGGGCGAAGGTGCCCGAAGTGCGAATACGGATACGGATACAGCAAGTACAGAGGTGCACCGTTCAAGCCGCTTGACGGCGTCAGCAGTCAGTCAACCGCTCCCATGCCCGCTCGGGCGTCCGTTACCCGCGTTGCGCAGGCACAACGCGCCACCCTAGCCTTCCCATTGCGCGAGCAACTGCATGCAATCGTGCAGGCGCCAGTCGGCAAAACCGGGCCAGGGGTCGCCGGGTGTATTGACCAGCACAGTGCACGCACCAACGGCGCGGCCGCAGGCCAGATCATTGTGGTGATCGCCGACCATGACCAGCGCGCTGCCCTGCACCGACCAGCGCCGCGCGAAATAGTGCAGCCCATCGGGTGCAGGTTTTGGGGCAGCCTCGTCGCGGCCGACGATGTCGTCCCAGGCGAACGCATCGCCCAGACCGATCGCCTGCAACGTGATCGTTGCCAGCTCGCGTGCGTTGCGGGTGAGCATGCCAAGCCGGCAACCGGCAGCCTGCAGCGCACGCACCAGCGCCACTGCGCCCGGCGCGGCGCGCGCGCCTTGGGCGAGCGCGCGCTCGTGTTCGAGCAACCAGGCATGCTTGGCCGCTGCTTCGTCGGCCGGCAGCGCTGCCAGGTGGTGCAGGATGTCCGCTTCTGGCGGGATGTCCAGCGCGCGGCGGATCAAGGCGAAATCGTGCGCAGCCTCGGTCAGCGTGCCGTCCATGTCGAAGACCCAATGGCGGTAGTCCGACAACGCGGGAGAGAGGGCAGTGCTTGTCATCCTGACCATCCGTGCAAAGACATCAAAGTAATCGATTCGATGCGGCAGGCATCGGTGCGGCCAACCTGCAGTGCGCAATCGGCCACCTCGCCCAACGCGGTCAACAAGGCGTCTGCGCTCACCGCCAAGCCGGTGTGTGTGGTGCCCGGTCGACATCGACTTGCGCGGACCCTCCAACACGCCCGCGCCCCTGCCACCGAACGAATGCGCGCCAGGTTTGCTGGCCGCCCCGAGCGCGGAGTGCCGATGCGCTGCAGCGCCATCACACCGGGTACTGCACAGTCGCAAGTCCGGTAATGCTGCACCAGCCCGCTCACACGTTCGGTGTACGCCAGCACTTAACGCGACCTCGCCTATTTCCACCCCGGCATCTGCGTGGTGTCCAGGCCGCCGACCTCGAACTCTGCGGTGCGCATCCCGCCGGCCTTGACCGGGAAGGTGATGCTGATGCGCTTGGCGTTGCGGACGAGCTTCCAAAGCGCCTTGTCATCGTCGATGAACATGGCAATGGCTTCGTCGGTGTCCGGGCGGTGCGCCGCCATGGCACGCGGTGCGCCACCATCGGCCGCCACCTGCACCTTGCAGCCACCGTAGCAATTGAAATCGCCGGCCTTGAGCACGAGGTAGCTGTGGCGCTTCCACTGCGGATGATCGCGAAACACCAGGCTGACCGGCTTGGGCCCGCTGCCATCCACATCCAGACGTTGTTTGGCATCGATCATCGCCGAGCGCTGCGTGCCGCCCTTGGCCGGCACCTGCGAGTATTGCCACAACGCCTGCATGCGGCGCAGCTCGCGCGCCTGCTCGCCCTTGGCCTTGATATCGGCATAGCCGGGTTCGATACGCGTGGCAGCCGCAGTGCCCGCGTAGCCTTCGATCAAGGCCGCACCGTGCGCACGTGCCATGTCCCAGTTCTGTGCCTTGACGGCTTCGTCGTATTGCTTGGCGAGCGCATCGGCCTGGGCTTCCTTGGCCTGCGCCTGCGCGGTGGCCTGCGCCTGACGTTGCGCCTCGCGGTCGGTGCAGGCACTCAAGGCGGCGACGCACAAGGCCGCGCTCAGCAGATACTTCATCGTCGACTCCGAAAGGCATGGGAAACCACAGTAACGATAGCAGCCTGGAGTTGCAGGCTGCATGCACGACGCCGGCGTTCGCGCCAGGTCCTCAGACAACGAACCGGGAGCACAAAGCTCCCGGTTTGTTGCACGTGCCGCCGAACTGACGACTCTGCGTTGCGCGACGAACTACTGCTGCGTCGGCGCCGGTTTTTCTGCAGGTGCGGGTGCAGGAGCTGCAGCAGGCATTGCCGCCTTCGCCTTGGCGATCATCTCGGCCACCGATGCAGTGGTGATCGGGTGGTAGCTGGGCTTGGCCTTTTCGAAAGCCTGTTCGGCGAACGCGATGCTGTCGGGCGTCTTCAACAGTTCTGCGTAGATCGGCAGCACCAGCTTGCGACGGCCGACGCGTTCGATGAACTCGCCCGCGGCGGCGCGCGCGTCGGTGTATCCGCTGCGAATCGCCAGCGGATACCAGCGCATCGCGATCTCGCCATTCGGCGTGCCGGTGAAGTGGTACGCATCGTCCAGCTGCTTGAGCTGCTCGGGCTTGAGCGTAGCGCCCATGCCGCTGAGGAAGTGCACCCATTCCTGCGTGCCCCACTCGCCGGTGACCTGCTTGTTCGGCAAGGTGCCGCTGCCGCTCCAAGCGATGCGTGCGGTATCCACGATCGAGAAGCTGCGCGAGCGCGCCTTGGCCGCAAATGCCGGAATGCCCGGCTGCTTCAGCCACGCATCCACTTCAGCTGCGCTCACCGTGTTGGGATGCTTGTCCAACAGATTTTTCTTGAGGTAATCGACGAACTGGTCGGTGGTGGCGCTCTGGAAGGCGTGATCGTCGAACCAGCCACGCAGGAACGGGTCGAACACCTCACGGCCAAAGCGCTGCTCAAGGAACTGCAGGAACCACGCGCCCTTGACGTAGGCGACCTGGCTCAACGCCTCGTCGGGGTCGCGTTGCGCCAGCGGTGGCAACTCCAGCACTTGGTCGGCCGGCAGCATGTCTTTGACTTCGGCCAGCAGATCGCCTTGGTCGATTTCGCGCTCCATCTCGGCCATCTCGGTGCCGTACAGCGCCTCGGTGATGCGGCCCTGCACGTAGGTGGTGAAACCTTCGTTGAGCCAGATGTCCTTCCAGCTGGCATTGGTCACCAGGTTGCCCGACCAGCTATGCGCCAGTTCGTGCGCCACCAACGACACCAACGACTTGTCGCCGACGATCACGGTGGGCGTGGCGAAGGTCAGGCGCGGATTCTCCATGCCACCGAACGGGAACGATGGCGGCAGCACCAGCATGTCGTAACGGCCCCAGCGATACGGGCCATAGAGTTTTTCGGCCGCACCGATCATCTTTTCGGTGTCTTCGAATTCCTTGGCGGCCTTGTCGGCCATGGCCGGCTCGGCCCACACGCCCGAGCGCGCGGAAATGGGCTTGAACACCACATCGCCGGCTGCAATTGCCAGCAGGTAGGACGGAATCGGCTCAGGCATCTTGAAGCTGTAATCTCCGTCTCGTATCGCCTTGGGGTCGTTGTCGGCGCTCATCAGCACCATCACGTCCGGGCGCGAGGCGACATGCGCGCTATAGGTGAAGCGCACGCTCGGGGTGTCCTGCAGCGGCACCCAGCTGCGCGCATGAATCGCCTGCGACTGGCTGAACATGAAAGGCAGCTGCTTGCCTTCGGTCATCGAGGGCTCCAGCCACTGCAGGCCCGAAGCCGTCGGCGCGGTGTGATAGGTGATCACCACCTTGCCCGGCTGATTCGGCGCTTCGATGGTGAGTTTGCTACCGAAGGTCTTGTCGGCCGGCGCCAGGGCGAACTGCAGCGGTGACAGGCCGCCCTTGCCATCGTCGGCCTGCACCTGCGCAATGCTCAGCTCGCGCGTATCCAGCACCAGTTGCTTGGCCGCCTTGTCCTTCCACTGCAGCGTGTAGGTGGCAGTGCCGCCGATCTGCTTGGCATCGAAATCCAGCTTCAGGTCCAGCGCCAGGTCCTTGATGACCACCAGCTGCGGCTGGGCGTAGGAACTTTCGTCGTGGTTGCGGGCGTCTGCGTTCACGGGAGCCTTGGCAGTGGCGGCCGGCGCAGTGGGAGATGCCGACGGCGTGGAGTCATTGGAACAGCCGGCCAGCGCGATGGACACGGCCAGGGACAGCGACAGGAACGGGAAGCGCATCGACGGCACCGCAGCAAGGAGAATTGGGCATTTTAGCGCCCTGCGCCGCGGCCTGCCCGTGCCATCGGTGGCCATCCGCGCGATGGCCTGCCCCGCGCTGCCGCAACCGGCTTGCCCAGGTCAGGCCACCGGATGGCCGCGCGGGGCATCGTGCCCGTCGCGCACCAGACGCCGGCCACCGGAGAACTTGGCGCGGTACATCGCCGCATCGGCGCGGCGATACAGTTCGGTGGCATCCAGCCCTTGCTCGCACACCGCACTGCCGGCGCTCACATGCAGCGGCGCATCGTCGGCACCCTCGCGTTCGAGCATCGAGAGCCATTGGTTGAGCTTGAGCGTGGCGTCGTCTTCGCTGGCATGAATGCCGATCAGGAATTCGTCGCCGCCCCAACGCCCGACCCAGTCCTGCGCGCCCAACCAGCAGTAGGCAGAGTCCACCAGGCGCACCAGCACGCGGTCGCCAGCCAGATGGCCGAAGCGGTCGTTGATCTGCTTGAGGTTGTCCATGTCCAGCACGAACAGCACGAACGGCCAGCCTTCGCGCTGCGAGGCGATCACCGAATCGCGCATGGCCTGTTCGCAGCCGCGCCGGTTCAGTGCTTCGGTCAACGGGTCGAACAAAGCGTGTTTCTTGAGATCGCGCATGCCAGCATCGATGCCACGCAGGCTGCGGTTGATGCCGCGTAACAGACGACCCAGTTCATCATCGCCCTGTTCCGGAAGCGTGGGCAGGCGTTGATCGGCGTAATAAGAATCCAGCGCATCGGCGGCGATACGCAGCTGCGCCAGCAGGCGATACAGCGCAACCAAGGTCAGCGTCGTGCCGGCCAGCGTGACCAGCAATGCCACGATCACCACCGACCACAGCGGGCGCCTGTCCAGTTCGCTCTGCGATGCCAACCAGGCGATCAACAGCAGCAACGGCAGGTGGATGCCCAGAAAGGTCACCGCCAGCAGTTTGGCGCTGAAGGAGCGCGGAAACACGCGCGAGAGCCCGGCGTACAAGCGCATCCAACTGTCCGGAAAAGAGCGCTTAGGGCAACGCTGATCAAGCCCCGTTCCCGCGTTTCGCGGGAGGTTGGATGCACATAGACGATGGGGCGCGTAGATCGCTTTGCCCATTCAGGGCAATCCCGGTGATCGAGGCCTCTGTTGGGAGGCCTCTGTGCTTCATGTGGGCAAC
>NZ_JFAQ01000133.1 GCF_001304695.1 Xanthomonas axonopodis | reverse complement strand
GGGCGCCGGCTTCGGCTGGTAAGGCGTTATCGCATCAAGCGCGGCGGCGCCAGGTGCGCCGTCGCGCTCAATAAGGCCTGTGAGGGGGCGGGCAAGGACCGTGGCTGGGCCGGCCAACGGATTCGCATGGAGTGATGGCCGTACCAGGGGTGACCGACAAGGACGCAGCGAACCGCACCGCGGTTACGCAGCGATTGCGCCGGCTGCGCCCGTTGTACGCGCAGTACCAGTGTCACCTGAGCAACCCCAATGGCGGCATCAATGCGCCGGGTGCATGGGATCTGTCGCAGGGCGCAGGCGTGGTGGTGGCGGTGCTGGACACCGGCATCCTGCCGGGCCACCCCGATTTTGCCGGCAACATCCTGCAGGGCTACGACTTCATCACCGACGCCGAAGTCTCGCGTCGTCCCACCGATGCGCGCGTGCCGGGCGCACTGGATTACGGCGACTGGGAAGAGGCCGACAACGTCTGCTATGCGGGCTCGCAGGCGCAAGAAAGTTCCTGGCACGGCACCCATGTTCCGGGCATCGTGGCCGAGGCGACAAATAACTGATTGGGCATGGCTGGCGTCGCACCGAAGGCGACCATCCTGCCGGTGCGCGTGCTCGGCCGTTGCGGCGGTTACACCTCCGACATCGCCGATGCGATCGTATGGGCCTCCGGCGGCACCGTTGACGGCGTGCCGGCCAACACCAATCCGGCCGAGGTCATCAACATGAGCCTCGGTGGCGGCGAGCCCTGCGATTCGGTCACCCAGCTGGCAATCAATGGCGCGGTGGCGCGCGGCACCACCGTGGTGGTTGCCGCCGGCAACAGCAGCGAAGATGCGGCCAACCATTCGCCGGCCAGCTGCAACAACACCATCACCGTTGGCGCCACGCGCATCACCGGTGGCATCGCCTAATACTCCAACGATGGCAGCAAGGTCGACGTCTCTGGCCCGGGCGGCGGCGGCAGCGTGGACGGCAATCCGGGCGATTACATCTGGCAGGCTGGTTACACCGGTGCGACCACGCCGACCTCAGGTAGCTATACCTATATGGGGCTAGGCGGCACGTCGATGGCGTCGCCGCACGTGGCTGGCATCGTGGCACTGGTGCAAAGCGCGGCCATCGGTCTGGGCGAGGACCCGCTGACCCCGGCTGCGGTCGAAGCGCTGCTCAAGCAGACCAGCCGCCCCTTCCCGGTAACCCCGCCGGCCAGCACCCCGATCGGCAGCGGCATCGTCGACGCCAAGGCCGCGCTGGAAGCAGTGCTTGAGGAGCCGTGCGACCCGGCCACCGAGAGCTGCGCGCCGAGCGCCATCGAGCTCACCAACAAGGCGCCCGTTGCTGGACTGAGCGGTGCCGCCGGCAGCTCCGCGCTGTACAGCTTCGACGCCAAGGCCGGCGGCGTGCTCAGCTTCATGACCTACGGCGGCACCGGCGATGTGTCGATGTACGTCAGCTTCGAGGCCGAGCCCAGCGCGACCAGCTACGACGCCAAGTCGACCCGTCCGGGCAACAGCGAAACCGTGCGTTTCACTGCACCCAAGGCCTGCACTTACTACATCAAGTTGGTCGGCGCGGCGAGCTGCGCGAAGTTGACGCTCGTTGCACGACAGTAAGTAGCGAAATAGTGTGACCGATGCCCCCGGCCAATCGCCGGGGGCATTGCTTTACAGGGCGATTCAGATGCGTGTGGTTGATCGTCGCGGCAAACTGCTACAGTCGGCGCCGGACCAGTGGAGACGAGTGTGAACGCGGTTGCTGTCGATCCAATCGAGCATCGAAGTGCGGAGACGCGCATCGTCGATGCGCTGCTTGAACGCCGTCGTTTGAAAGACACCGATCTGCTGCGCGCGCGCCAGTTGCAGGCCGAATCCGGCATGGGCTTGCTTGCCCTGCTTGGTCGGCTTGGCCTGGTGTCCGAACGCGATCATGCAGAAACCTGCGCCGAGGTCCTCGGCTTGCCGTTGGTGGACGCACGCCAGCTTGGCGACACGCAGCCGGAAATGCTGCCCGAAGTGCAGGGGCTGTCGCTGCGCTTTCTCAAACAATTTCATCTGTGCCCGGTCGGCGAACACGATGGCCGGCTGGAGCTGTGGATTGCCGATCCTTACGACGATTACGTCATCGATGCAGTGCATCTTGCCACCGGCTGCACATTGCGGTTGCAGGTGGGCTTGCGTTCGGAAATCGACGACCTGATCGAGCGCTGGTACGGCCAGGGCCGTAGTGCGATGGGCACCATCGTCGAAACCGCCGATGGCGATGTCAACAGCAGCGACGATATCGAAGCGCTGCGCGACCTGGCTTCCGAAGCGCCGGTGATCCGGCTGGTGAATCTGGTGATCCAGCACGCGGTGGAACTGCGTGCCTCCGACATCCATATCGAGCCGTTCGAAAGCCGGCTCAAGGTGCGCTACCGCGTGGACGGCGTGCTGGTGGAGGGCGAAAGCCCGCCGGCCAAGCTCACTGCCGCGGTGATCAGTCGCATCAAGATCATGGCCAAGCTCAACATCGCCGAGCGCCGGCTGCCGCAGGACGGCCGCATCATGCTGCGCGTGCAGGGCAAGGAGCTGGATCTGCGCGTCAGCACCGTGCCCACTGCGCACGGCGAAAGCGTGGTCATGCGCCTGCTCGATCGCGAAACGGTGGTGTTCGACTTCTACAAGCTCGGCTTTACCGAAGATTTCTTGCCGCAATTCCGCAAGGTGCTGGAGCAACCGCACGGCATCATGCTGGTCACCGGCCCCACCGGCTCGGGCAAGACCACCACGCTGTACACGGCGTTGAGCCAGCTCAACACCTCGGATGTGAAAATCATCACCGTCGAAGACCCGGTGGAATACCAGATCGAAGGTATCAACCAGATCCAGGCCAAGCCGCAGATCGGGCTGGATTTCGCCAATGCATTGCGCAGCATCGTGCGCCAGGATCCGGACATCATCATGATCGGCGAAATGCGCGATCTGGAAACCGCACGCATCGCGATCCAGTCCGCGCTCACCGGCCACCTGGTGCTGTCCACGCTGCATACCAACAACGCGGCCGGCGGCATCACCCGTCTGCTCGACATGGGGGTGGAGGATTATCTGCTCACCTCCACCATCAACGGCATCCTGGCGCAGCGTCTGGTGCGCAAACTCGACCTGGCCAACGCCGAGCGCTACGCCGCATCGCCGGAAGAAATCGCCAGGTTCGATCTGCGCCGCCTGCAGCCGGAGGGCGAGATCTTCCTGTATCGCCCGCGTCCCTCGGCCACCGCACCTACCGGTTACCTGGGCCGCACCACCATCGTCGAATTCCTGGTGATGAACGACGAATTGCGCCGTGCGGTGATGCGCCGTGCCGGCATGGGCGAAATCGAACAACTCGCCCGCCAGGCCGGCATGCGCACCATGTACGAAGATGGGCTGTCCAAGGCCCTGCGCGGCGAAACCACCATCGAAGAAGTCCTGCGCGTCACGGAGGATGTGTGAGCATCAATGGAGCGGCAATGGGCATGGGATGCTCAGAATCGAAAGTCAGCCGGAGCAACGGCATTGCACGACGTTGCGCGCGTGCGCCTGTGCGCCCAGCCACGCTAACGCAGCGCGGCGTCCTGCTTTTGCCGAATCTTGAATCCCGATTCCCCAATCCCAGCCTCCCAGCCTGATGCCCCTCTACCGCTACAAGGCCCTGGACGCCCACGGCGAAATGCTCGATGGCCAGATGGAAGCGGCCAGCGATGCCGAGGTGGCGTTGCGTCTGCAGGAACAGGGCCATCTGCCGGTGGAAACGCGCCTGGCCACCGGCGAAAACGATTCGCCGTCGCTGCGCATGCTGCTGCGCAAGAAGCCGTTCGACAACGCGGCGCTGGTGCAATTCACCCAGCAACTGGCCACGTTGATCGGCGCGGGGCAACCGCTGGATCGCGCGCTGTCGATTCTGATGGATCTGCCCGAAGACGAAAAAAGCCGGCGGGTGATCGGCGATGTGCGCGACACCGTGCGTGGCGGTGCGCCGTTGTCGTCCGCACTCGAGCGCCAGCACGGGCTGTTTTCCAAGCTGTACATCAACATGGTGCGCGCAGGCGAAGCCGGCGGCAGCATGCAGGACACGCTGCAGCGGCTGGCCGATTACCTGGAGCGCAGCCGCGCGCTCAGGGGCAAGGTGATCAACGCGCTGATCTACCCGGCGATCCTGCTGGCGGTGGTGGGATGCGCGTTGCTGTTCCTGCTCGGTTATGTGGTGCCGCAATTTGCGCAGATGTACGAAAGCCTGGATGTGGCGCTGCCGTGGTTTACCCAGGCGGTGTTGAGCGTGGGCCTGCTGGTGCGCGACTGGTGGATCGTGCTGATCGTGGTGCCGGGCGTGCTGGGGTTGTGGCTGGATCGCAAACGTCGCAATGCCGCATTCCGTGCAGCGCTGGACGAATGGCTGCTGCGCCAGAAGGTGGTCGGCAGCCTGATTGCCCGGTTGGAAACCGCACGCCTGACGCGCACCTTGGGCACCTTGCTGCGCAATGGCGTGCCGCTGCTGGCGGCGATCGGCATCGCGCGCAACGTGATGTCCAATCTGGCCTTGGTGGAGGATGTTGCCAATGCGGCCGACGACGTCAAGAACGGCCATGGCCTGTCGATGTCGCTGGCACGTGGCAAGCGCTTTCCGCGGCTGGCGCTGCAGATGATCCAGGTGGGCGAAGAGTCCGGTGCACTGGACACGATGCTGCTCAAGACCGCCGACACCTTCGAACTGGAGACCGCCCAGGCCATCGACCGCGCACTGGCCGCGCTGGTGCCGTTCATCACGCTGGTGCTGGCCTCGGTGGTGGGGCTTGTCATCATTTCGGTACTCGTCCCGCTGTATGACCTTACCAATGCAATCGGCTGAGAGCGGAGCTCAGTGCAACGGCGCAGTCTTCAGGCGAGCACCACAGGTGCTCGGAATCGGCATGGAGCGCTCGTACACTGCACATTCCGCGCGCGTGCCGCGTCCAACGGCCAACCGCAAACCGCGCGCAACGCCATGCCGGCCACGCGCTTGACCGGCCAGCGTATTCACCACAACGTTCCGGTGACCGCACCGCACCCATGCGGGAACCATTGCAATGCCCGCCGTGTCATTTGTTGGCGGCAGCATCCTTCATCGACGTGCAAGGAAATCGTTCATGATCAAGCGTTCCATCACCCGCAGTCCGTCGCGCGCAGGCCAGGCCGGCATGAGCTTGCTGGAAATCATCATCGTCATCGTGCTGATCGGTGCGGTGCTCACGCTGGTCGGCAGTCGCGTGCTTGGCGGTGCCGATCGCGGCAAGGCCAATCTGGCCAAGTCGCAGATCCAGACGCTGGCCGGCAAGATCGAGAATTTCCAGCTCGACACCGGCAAGTTGCCGAGCAAACTCGATGACCTGGTCACCCAGCCCGGCGACAGCAGCGGTTGGCTGGGCCCGTACGCCAAGCCGGCCGAACTCAACGACCCATGGGGCCACGCCATCGAATATCGCGCCCCCGGCGACGGTCAGCCGTTCGATCTGATCAGCCTGGGCAAGGACGGCAAGCCCGGTGGCAGCAGTTACGACGCGGACATCAAGTACCAATAAGCGCTCGTCATGCGTGTTGCGTGTCAGCCGTTGCGTCATCGGCATGGAGTGGTCGGCCCTGGTCGGGCACGCGCGCGTGGCACCTCGTTGCTGGAGATGCTGCTGGTGATCGCGTTGATCGCAATCGCCGGCGTGCTTGCCGCCGCGGCATTGAACGGTGGCATCGACGGCATGCGCCTGCGCACCGCCGGCAAGGCGATCGCCTCGCAGCTGCGCTACACGCGCACCCAGGCGATTGCCACCGGCACGCCCCAGCGGTTTCTGATCGACCCGCAGCAGCGGCGCTGGGAAGCACCCGGCGGCCATCACGGCGATCTGCCGCCGTCGCTGGAAGTGCGCTTCACCGGCGCGCGCCAGGTGCAATCGCGGCAGGATCAGGGCGCGATCCAGTTCTTTCCTGATGGCGCTTCCAGCGGCGGGCGTATCGACCTGCAGGTCAAGGACGCCAGATGGCGCGTGGACGTGGGCTGGATTACCGGCGAGGTGCGTTCGGGCCCGTTGCGGACGCCCTCGCCATGAGGCATCAGCGCGGTTACACCCTGATCGAAGTGATCGTCGCCTTCGCGTTGCTGGCGTTGGCGTTGAGCCTGTTGCTCGGGTCGTTGTCCGGTGCTGCACGCCAGGTGCACGCAGCCGATGAAAGCACGCGCGCCACCTTGCACGCGCAATCGCTGCTGGCCGTGCAGGGCATCGACAAGCCGCTGGAGCCCGAGCAGCAACAAGGCACGTTCGAAAACGGCCACTTCCGCTGGTCGATGGACGTACGCCCCTACGACCAACCGCGGCGCAATCGGCAGGCGCCGATGTCGCCCGGCGCGCACCGTCTGCTGCAAGTGACCCTGGTGGTGCGCTGGGGCGAGCAGCACAATCAGATGCTGCAATGGCGCACGCTGCGGCTGGTGGCGGCCAATACGCAGGGCAGCCCGCCATGAACCGTTCGCGCAGCGTGGGCTTCACCTTGATCGAAGTGTTGCTGGCCACGATGTTGCTGGTCGGCGGGCTGGCGTTGGCGTTTGCCACCTTGCGCTCGGCCAGTGCGGTGAGTCAGCGCGGCGAAGCGATCGCACAGCGCAGCGAGCGCGTGCGTGCGGTGGAAGAATTCCTGCGACGGCGCCTGGCCGCCGCATTGCCGATCGCCATGGGGATCGATACCCAAAGTCAGCAGCCGATCCTGTTTATCGGCGAACCGCAACGCCTGCGCTTTGCCGCAGACGTGCCCGATTACCTCGGCCGCGGCGGGCCGTATCTGCACGACCTGTCGGTGGCTGGCGATGGCGATCGGCGCAACCTGCTGATTGCGCTGACCATGCTGCAGTCCGGCAAGTCGATCGAAGAAAGCAGCCCGCTGCCGCCGGAACTACTTGCCCAAGGCGTGCAGCAGGTGAGTTTTCGGTATCGCGGCATGGATCCGCAAAACGGGCGCCTGAGCGCGTGGCTGCCGCAGTGGAAATGGCACGACCGCCTGCCGCTCATGGTGCGCATCGACATCCGCAGTGACGACGCCGCATGGCCGCCGATGGTGGTGGCGTTGCCGCAATCCAGCAACCCGGGGGCAGGGCAATGAATCGCGCGCGCGGTGCCGCGCTGGTGTTGGTGTTGTGGTTGATCGCATTGCTTACCGCGATGATCGGTGCGTTCGCGCTCACCGCACGGGTGGAGGCACTGCAGGGCAGCATGTTGCGCAACGGTGCGCAGGCGCAGGAGTACGCACGTTCTGGCCTGGAATACGCATTGTTTCGCTTGCAAGACGCCGACACCCAGGCACGCTGGCGCCCGGACGGCCGACGCTATCGCTGGCAGATGGACGATGCCAGCGTGGAGATTCGTATCACCGATGAAAGCGGCAAGGTGGATCTGAACATGGCCGAGCCCACCTTGCTGGCAGCTCTGGTGCGCGCGGTGGGCGGCGAGCAGGCCAGTGCCGGGCGCATCGCCGGTGCCATCGTCGATTGGCGCGATGGCGATTCATTGAGCCAGCCCGGCGGCGGAGCGGAAGATCGCGATTACGCCGATGCCGGGCTGCCGTATGGCGCAAAGGACAGCCCATTCGAAACCCTGGGCGAACTGCGCCTGGTGCTGGGCATCGATGGCGAGCTGTATCGCAAGCTGTTGCCCAACGTCACGCTGTACAGCGGCCGTTCGCGGCCTGAAGCGCGTTTTGCGCCCGCCCCGGTGCTCACCGCGATGGGGCTGGACGCGCAGCAACTGCTGGCCCAGCGTGACGCGCCGCTGGGTTTGCCGGGCAGCGAGGCGACGGTTGGTGGCTCGGGCACTTATAGTATCGAAAGCCGGGCGCGACTGAGTCAGGGACGCGAGGCGGTGTTGCGGGCGGTGGTGTCGACCAGCGCGTCTGCATTACCAGGGTCGGCCTATACCGTGTTGCGTTGGGAAGAGGGAGCAGCAGTGCAATGACCACATGGCGGGATACCTTGGGTCGTATCGGCGTACGCGCCATGCCGGGAGCCGGAGGCTTCTGGCGTTGGTGGCAACAATCGCTGCTGGCCTGGCTGCCGCAGCGGTGGCAATGGCAGTTGGGTCTGTCGCAGGCACGCCTGTTGTTGCAACAGGATGGCGACACGCTGCAGTTGCTGCGCCAGCGCGATCACAGCTGCGATACGGTCGCCAGCCTGCCGTGGCCGGTGCATCCGCAGGAAGTCAATGGCTTGCTGCCGACAGCGCTTGAAGGCCTGCCTCGGCATTGGCTGTTGCCGGCCGCGCACACGCTGCGCCGGCCATTGCGTCTGCCCGCAGCGGCAGCGGCGCGCCTGCAGGACGTGGCGCGTTTCGAGATCGATCGACAAACCCCGTTCACCGCCGACCAGGTGTATTTCGATGCGCGCGTGCTTGACGTGCGCGAAGACGGCCAGCTCGATGCCGAACTGGTGGTGGTGCCGCGACGCATGATCGATGGCCCGGCCGGCGTGCCGGACGCATGGAGCAGCGCGCTGTCGGGTATCGATGTGACCGACGCCAACGGCCTGCCGTTGGGCGTCAACCTGCTGCCGCCCGCACGCCGCCTGCGCCGCAGCGACCCGATGCAGCGCTGGAACCTGTTGCTGGCCGCCTCTGCGCTGGTGCTGCTGGCCGTCGCCGGCTGGCTGCTGCTCGACAACCGCCGCCAGGCCGCCGACGATCTGCGCGCCAAGGTGCAGGCCAACGCCGCGCGCGCGCGCCAGGTCGCTGCCGAACGGCAGCAATTGCTGGACCTGGTCGAAGGCGCGCGCTTCTTCCAGCAACAACGCGCCACCCGCCCGACCTCGGTCGAAATCTGGGACGAACTGAGCCGGCGCCTGCCCGGGGGCACGTATCTGGAAAAATTTTCGGTCGAAGGCGGGCAACTGCAGTTGATCGGATTGAGCAACGAAGCCTCTTCGCTGGTGCGTCGCCTGGAAGGCTCGCCGCTGTGGCGGACGCCGTCGTTGACCGGCGTGCTGCAGAGCGATGCCGGGCGGAATGTCGACCGCTTCACCATCACCGCCGAGCTGGCCGGCCCCGACGCGAAGGAGGCGGCCGATGCCACGCAGCGTTAAGCGCGATCGCTGGATCGCTTTGGGTCTGCTGTTGCTGGTGATCGGCGTGGCCTACTTGGTGTTGGTGCACCCGTGGTTCACCCAACCCATGATCGTGGTGCAGGACGACCTGCAAGCGCTGCGCGAGCGCGAACTGCGCGTGCGCGTGCAGTTGCAGCAGGCGCCGGAAGTCAGCAAACGGCTGCGGCAGGCGCGACAGACGCTGGAAAACCGCCCGGGTTTCCTGCCGGAAACCTCGGCCGAACTCGCCTCTGCCGGCCTCGTGCAGCGGCTGGAACGCGCGGTGGTGGAAGCCAGCCCCGGCAACCGCAGCTGCGCCATCAGCAACCGTTCGCCGTTGCAGCCGGAGAGCAAGAACCGCTTCACCCGCGTGGCGGTGCAGGTGCGCCTACGCTGCGGCACGCCGGAACTGGCCTCGGTGCTGTACAGCCTGGAAAACGGCACCCCGCGGTTGTTCGTGGACAACCTCAACGTGATGGCGCAGCGCTACCAGCTCTCGCCCAACGAAAGTGGCAATGGCCTGGATATCGCCTTCGAACTGGCCGGCTATCTGCGCCCTGGCGCCAGCGCCGCGCCGCTCAACACCGAGGCCGCCCCTGCCGCCCCCAACGCCGCGGGGGCCAGCAATGCGCCTTGACATGATCGGCCTGCGCACCTGGTTGCTGGCCACCGTGGTCGGTTGGGCACTGCTGGTGTGCGTGCTGGCCATCGCCGGGTTGGGCAAGCGCGTGGAGCTGCTGCCCGACGACCCGGCGCTGGTGCAGCGCCTGCCCACGTTGCCGGCACCGGCGCCGGAGCGCCTGGGTGCGTTCGAGAAATATTCGGAAATCGCCGCGCATCCCGTGTTCGCCGAAGACCGCCTGCCGCATCCCTTCTTCCTGTCCGGCAATGACGGCAGCAGCGCTGCTTCGACAGTGCGCCTGACCGGTGTGCTACTGACGGACAACTTCAAGATGGCGACATTGACCCTGGACCCGCAGGATTCGGTGCGCGTGCAACTGGGCGGCGAAGCGGTGAAGGGCTGGCGCCTGCTTGCCCTGCAGCCGCGTAGCGCAACCATCGAAGGCCCCAGCGGCACGCAAACCCTGGAATTGCACGTGTTCAACGGCCATGGCGGGCAGCCGCCCACCGCCAATGCCGCCGCACGGGGCGCCGCCACTGCCACCCCGCCGGTGCCGTCCCCGGACGCTGCCGCACTTGCCCCGCCGCAGCCGCCGCAACCGCAACCTGTCGCGCCGATGCAACAGCAACAGCAACAGCA
>NZ_JFAQ01000132.1 GCF_001304695.1 Xanthomonas axonopodis | reverse complement strand
CGCCCTTAAGCAGCGCGGCATCACTGCGCGGATTGCACGCAAGGGCATCGAACGCAACGACCGACTGGGCCAGCACCGCTGGGTCGTCGAGCGCACGCACGCTTGGTTTGCCGGCATGGGCAAGCTGCGTATCCGCTTCGAACGCCGCATCGATATCCACTTGGCGTTGCTCTCGCTTGCATGCTCCATCATCTGCTTACGCATGCTTCCTGGGTTTTGTTAGCCGCTCTAAGCCCCTCTCCCTCGGGAGAGGGGTTGGGGTGAGGGTCCCTGCGCCGACACTGGTGCCGCTGCCATGACCCAGGCCGCACGGGAAATCAGCCCGTGCAGCGCGCGACACCCGACGCGTGCAGCCAACCGCAGGCTATTCGTGCCAGATGTCAGCCAGTGCGCAAGGCCACGTCCGACAACACCCTGCCTTCCTTCGCAATTCGCACTGCTTTGGCCCCGGCCTGCTGCCCTGGGCCGACACTTGCGCTACAGTACCAGCGTGTCCCGCCTGACGACTCCACGCTCCTTCTCTTCCGCTCGCCGCTGGTGGCGATGGTGGCCCGTTGCCGTCGTCCGCCCCGCCACAGAGTCCCGGAAGGAAAGTCGTCTTGATCACTGCAGAGCAGTTCCAGCGCCAGGCCGCTGAAGGTCACACCCGTATTCCCGTTGTCCGCGAAGTGCTGTCCGACCTGGACACGCCGCTGTCGGTCTATCTGAAGCTCGCCGACGGCGCCTATACCTATCTGTTCGAATCGGTCGAAGGCGGGGAGCGCTTCGGGCGCTACTCCATCATCGGCCTGCCGGCACGCCGCGTGTACAGCTTTCGTGGCCACACGCTGGAGGTCAGCGAGCACGGCGAAGTCATCGAGACCCGTAAGGTCGCCGACCCGCTGGTCGAAGTGGACGCGCTACGCGCCGGGCATTCGGTGCCGCAGCTGGATGGGCTGCCCGGCTTCACCGGCGGGCTGGTCGGCTGGTTCGGTTTCGAATGCATCCAGTACATCGAGCCGCGCCTGGGCAGCGGCGACAAGCCTAACGAACTCGGCACGCCCGACATTTTGCTGATGCTCTCCGAAGAGCTGGCGGTGTTCGACAATCTCAAGGGCCGCCTGTACCTGATCGTGCATGCCGACCCGCGCCAGCCGCAGGCCTATGTGCGCGCCAACCGGCGCCTGGACGAGCTGGCGCATCGCCTGCGTCAGGGCGGCGCCGGTTACCCGCAGGCGCAAATTTCCGACGCGATCGACGAAGCGGACTTCCATTCCTCGTTCACCCGCGAGCAGTACCACGCCGTGGTGCGCAAGGCGCAGGAATACGTGCGCGCCGGCGACATCTTCCAGGTGGTGCCATCGCAGCGCTTGCGCGTGCCGTTCCGCGCCCGCCCGGTGGATGTCTACCGCGCGCTGCGTGCCTTGAACCCTTCGCCGTACATGTATTTTCTCGATGTCGGCAGTACCCAGGTGGTGGGTTCGTCGCCGGAAATTCTGGCGCGCCTGCGCGATGGCGTGGTCACTGTGCGCCCGATCGCCGGCACCCGCCCGCGCGGCGCCACGCCCGAACTGGACAAGGCACTGGAAGCCGAACTGCTGGCCGACCCGAAGGAGCGCGCCGAGCATGTGATGCTGATCGATCTGGGTCGCAACGATGTCGGCCGCGTGGCCGAACCGGGCACGGTCAAGGTGGGCGAGCAGTTCGTGATCGAACGCTATAGCCACGTCATGCATATCGTCAGCGAAGTGACCGGCACCTTGAAGGCCGGCTTGAATTACAGCGACGTGCTGCGCGCCACCTTCCCTGCCGGCACTGTCAGCGGCGCGCCGAAGATCCGCGCGCTGGAAATCATTCGCGAGCTGGAGCCGGTCAAGCGCAACGTGTATTCCGGCGCGGTCGGCTACATCGGCTGGCAAGGCGATGCCGATACCGCGATCGCCATTCGCACTGCCGTGATCCAGGACGGCTATCTGTACGTGCAGGCCGGCGGCGGCGTGGTCTACGATTCCGATCCCGACCTGGAATGGCAGGAAACGATGAGCAAGGGGCGAGCGCTGTTTCGCGCAGTGGCCCAGGCGGCAAAGGGCCTGTGATGGACGGGCAGGGCAGCGCTGCGCGTATCAGCTTTCGCAACGACTACAGCGAAGGCGCGCATCCGCGTCTGCTGCACGCGTTGGCGCAGGCCAGCGCCGAGCAGCACGCCGGCTACGGCACCGATCGGCACACCGCGCGTGCGGTTGCGTTGATCCGCAATGCGGTCGCGCAGTCGCAGGCCGACGTGCATCTGCTGGTGGGCGGCACGCAGACCAATCTGATCGCGATCAGCGCGTTCTTGCGCCCGCATCAGGCGGCCATCGCTGTCGAAGCCGGGCATATCGCCACGCACGAAACCGGCGCCATCGAAGCGACCGGCCATAAAGTGCTCACTGTCCCGGCGCTGCATGACAAGCTGACGCCCGCGCTGATCCAGCCTGTGCTGGCTGTGCATGGCAACGAACACATGGTCCAGCCGCGTCTGGTCTACATTTCCAACGGCACCGAAAGCGGCACCATCTACACGCGTGCCGAACTCAATGCATTGTCGCAGTTCTGTCGCGCAAACGATTTGCTGCTGTACCTGGACGGCGCACGCCTGGATGCGGCGCTCACCACCGACGGCAACGATCTGGATCTGCCTACCATCGCTGCGCTGACCGACGCGTTCTACATCGGCGGCACCAAAAACGGTGCGCTGCTCGGCGAAGCGCTGGTCATCGTCAATCCCATGCTGCAGGCCGATTTGCGTTATCTGATCAAGCAGCGCGGCGCGCTACTGGCCAAGGGCATGGTGCTTGGTGCGCAATTTGCAGCCTTATTCGAAGACGGCCTGTATTTCGAGTTGGCAACGCACGCCAACGCGATGGCGCAACGCTTGCGCGCCGGCCTTCTTGCGGCAGGCGCGCACTTCACCAGCGACTCGCCAACCAACCAGCAATTCATCGCCGTCAGCGCCCAACACGCTGCGCAGCTGGCGCAACGCTACGACTTCGAGCGCTGGGAAGTGCGCAACGATGGTAGCCACGTGATCCGTTTTGTCACCTCGTGGGCGACCACGGCAGATGCGGTTGATCGCCTCTGTGCGGATGTGGCAGCACTTTTGCATGACCCTGCGGCGCAGGGTCATCAGTAGCATCAAGGACGACGAAATGAACGGATTCGCTGCCTGGACGCTTGCCGTTTCCCTACTGCTTCCGCCCATGGTCGCAGCGCTTATCAACACCTTGCTATTGCAACCGCATTTGATGGTGAAGGGCAGCCGTTTTCAAGTCGATCGCATGATGAAGATTGTGCAGATTTTTTTGACGTCATCTTGGAAAGCTAACGGCAAGCCTTAATCCATCAGCGATCGCTCGGTTCATAGGATTCGGTGGCAGCCTGCCAGGCAACGCATCCAGTAAAATTGTCCGTCACTTGCCGAACGTTCTGATAGTGCGGCAACCATCCGAGATTGAGGTTTCATATGCGCGTCAGGGAAGCCACCATCGAGCAAGAACTTGTCGAAAAGCTTGATGGGCTCAAATACACCCTGCGACCTGACATTCGCAGCCGTGCTGCGCTTGAAGCCAATTTCCGCAAGCATTTCGAAGAGCTGAACCGGGTCGCCTTGAACAACGCCGAATTTCATCGCCTGCTGGAAGATGTCGTTACCTCCGATGTATTCAAAGCCGCGCACACCTTGCGCCACCGCAACGCTTTTACGCGCGACGACGGTACGCCGCTCAACTACACCTTGGTCAACATCAACGACTGGTGCAAGAACACCTTCGAGGTTGCCACCCAGCTACGCATCAATACCGACGACAGCCACCATCGTTATGACGTCATTCTGCTGATCAACGGCGTACCGGCGGTGCAAATCGAGCTGAAAACGCTGGGTATCAACCCGCGTAGGGCCATCGAGCAGATCGTCGAATACAAGCACGATGTCGCCAACGGTTACACACGCACACTGCTGTGCTTCATCCAGCTGTTCATCGTGAGCAATCGTGACGTGACCTACTATTTCGCCAACAACAATGCGGGCCATTTCGCTTTCAATGCGGATGAGCGTTTTCTGCCCATCTACCAGTACGCTGCGCCGGACAATAGCAAGATCAGCGGCCTGGATGCCTTCGCCGACGCCTTCCTGCCCAAGTGCACGCTGGGGCAGATGATCAGCCGCTACATGGTGTTGGTGGCCAGTGAGCAGAAGCTCTTGATGATGCGGCCGTATCAGATCTACGCGGTGAAGAATATTGTCGAGTCCATCGAAAAGAACCTCGGCAACGGCTACATCTGGCACACCACCGGCAGTGGCAAGACCCTCACCAGCTTCAAGGCATCGACTCTGCTCAAGGCCAACCCCGCCATCGAGAAATGCCTGTTCGTGGTGGACCGCAAGGACCTGGATCGCCAAACCCGCGAAGAGTTCAATCGCTTCCAGGAGGGCTGCGTCGAGGAAAATACCAATACCGAATCAATGGTGCGCCGCCTGGCCTCCGACGATGCCGCCGACAAGGTCATCGTCACCACCATCCAGAAGCTGGGCCGCGCACTGGACCCGGCCCGTGCCGATTATCGGCAGCGGCTGGAACCCTTGCGCGACCAACGTATCGTGTTCATTTTCGATGAATGCCACCGCTCCCAGTTCGGCGAGAACCACCAGGCCATCAAGGAATTCTTTCCCAAGGCCCAGCTATTCGGCTTCACCGGCACGCCGATCTTCGAGGACAACGCCAGCTACAAGCGCATCGAAGGCGACGAACAGACGCCGAAGACCACTGAAGACCTGTTTCAGCAGTCCCTGCACGAATACACCATCACCCACGCCATCGAGGACAGGAACGTCCTGCGGTTCCATGTGGACTACTACAAGCCTGATGGCAGGAATGCGCCAAAGCCCGGCGAGACGCTGGCCAAGCGCGCTATCGTCGATGCCATCCTCGGCAAGCACGATGCCGCCACCGGCGGGCGGCGCTTCAATGCCCTATTCGCCACCGCGTCGATCAACGATGCCATCGAGTACGTCGGGCTGTTCAAGGCCGCGCAGGTGGAAAGGCAGCAGGCTGATCCCGACTACGTACCCCTCAATATCGCTGCCGTGTTCTCGCCCCCCAGTGACATCAGCGCCGACGTGCGCCAGTTGCAGGAAGACCTGCCACAGGAGCAGGCAGACAACAAGACAGACCCGGATGCGAAGAAGTCCGCATTGAAAGCCATCATCGTCGATTACAACGCGCGCTTTGACACCAACCACCGCATCGAGGAATTCGACGCGTACTACCAGGACGTGCAGCAGCGCATCAAGGACCAGCAATTCCCCAACGCCGACCTCCCGATGAAAGGCCGCGAAAAGCTGGACATCGTGATCGTGGTCGACATGCTGCTCACCGGCTTCGACAGCAAGTACCTCAACACCCTGTACGTGGACAAGAACCTCAAGTACCACGGCTTGATTCAGGCGTTCAGCCGCACCAATCGCGTGCTCAACGACACCAAGCCCTATGGCAACATCCTTGACTTCCGCAGCCAGCAATCGGCCGTGGATGCCGCCATCGCGCTGTTCTCCGGCGCCAAGGCAGACAAGGCGCGCGAAATCTGGCTGGTGGACACCGCCCCGGTAGTCATCGACAAACTCAAAGAGGCGCGCGCCAGTCTCGACAGCTTCCTCGCCTCGCAAGGGCTGGGCGGCAAACCCGAAGACATCGCCAACCTCAAGGGCACGGCGGCCAAGGTCGCCTTCGTCAAGCACTTCAAGGACGTGCAGAAGCTGCAGACCCAGCTCGACCAGTACACCGACCTGACCGCCGAGCAACAGGCGCAGGTCGAGGCAATCTTGCCCAAGGACGAACTGCGCAGCTTTCGCGGCCAGTACCTGCAAAAAGCCGAGGAACTGCGCGCCGACCAGAAGAAAGCCGGCGGGCTGGATGACGCCACACGCAACGACGTCGAGCAGCTCGATTTCGAGTTCGTGCTATTCGCTTCCAGCACCATCGATTACGACTACATCATGAAGTTGATCGCCGACTACTCGGGCAAGGCGCCAGGCAAGGCCAGCATGAGCCGCGAGCAGTTGATCGGCCTGATTGCCATTGCCAGCGATGCCAAGTTCATCGACGAGCGTGAGGACATCAGCGCGTACGTGCGCGGGCTCAAAGCTGGCGAGGGACTGAACGAGAAGGCCATTCGCGCCGGCTATGAGACGTTTAAGGCTAAAAAAGCCGCGCGGGAAATGACCGGGCTCTCCGGCAAGCACGGCTTGCCGGTTGCCGACTTGCAGGCATTCGTCGATGCGATCCTGGCCCGACGCATCTTCGACGGCGAACGCCTGACCGAACTGCTGGCCCCGCTGGACCTGGGCTGGAAGGCGCGCACCCAGGCAGAACTGGCATTGATGCGCGATCTGCTGCCACTCTGCTGCACAAGCGCGCCGGTGGGCGCGAGATCGCCGGACTGAAGGCGTATGAGGAATGAACATGGCAAAGCAAGGAGTGACGACGGCGGTGCCCAAATTGCGGTTTCCGGAGTTCGTTGGGAAGCCGTTCCGCGAAGCTCAACTCAAGGATGTGACGTCTGAGAGCATCACTCGCAATGTCGATGGGCTTTCGACGAAATCGGTGATGGGAGTAGCGAAGGCGGAAGGCATCGTCCCGATGAAGGAACGGCTTATCGCGTCGGATATCGCACGATACAAGGTCGTTCAGAAGGACTGTTTTGCCTACAATCCCATGCGGCTCAATATCGGCTCGATCGCGCGATGGCAAGGTGACAGCGACATTCTCGTTAGCCCCGACTACGTTGTTTTCCAATGTTCGACAGGCCTTGGTTTGGAGATCGCCCCCGCGTATCTGGATCATTTCAGGCAATCAGGCGAATGGGAGAAGTTCGTAACCGATGGCGGCGACGGCAGTGTTCGGGTACGCATCTACTACAAGGATCTCGCTCGCCTCCAGGTAACACTGCCTTCGCTCGCCGAGCAAAAGAAGGTTGCCGACTGCCTGACGTCGCTGGACGAGTTGATCGCTATGCAGGAGCGGAAAGTGGAAGCGCTGAAGAACCACAAGCGCGGCCTGATGCAACAGCTCTTCCCCCGTGAAGGTGAAACCCGCCCTCGCCTCCGCTTCCCCGAATTTTACGACGCGCCGGAGTGGGAGTCTAAGCGTCTCGACGCGGTGGCGCCTTTACAAAGGGGCTTTGATCTGCCTTCGGGCGAACTCAAGTACGGCACTGTTCCGGCCGTTTATTCAAATGGAGTTCGCGGTTACCATAAAGTAGGAATGGCTCGGGGACCGGGATTGGTTACCGGTCGTTCTGGTACGATTGGTAACTTGCATTATATTGACAGTGGTGATTATTGGCCGCATAACACATCGCTATGGGTCACAAATTTTAAAGGTCATGAGCCAAAGTTTGTCTACTTCCTTTATGCAGCGATTGGGCTTGAACGATTCGCGTCAGGTTCGGGCGTTCCTACACTCAACCGAAATGATGTTCATACGTTTGAGACCCGCGTTCCAAGGGCGGTGGCTGAGCAAAAGCGCGTTGCCGATTGCCTCACCTCCCTAGACACCCAGATCATTGCCGAATCCGCTCAGCTAACCGCCCTCAAGACCCACAAGCAGGGCCTGATTCAGCAACGTTTCCTGCGCAGAGGGCGGGCTGAGATGGCCGATGTGGCGCTTCCCGATCTTCCGTCCCTGGCACGCCATCTTCGCGACGAACTGGAACGCAAGAAGTTCGTACTGCTCTACGCCTACAACGGCGTCGGAAAGACACGACTGTCTGGTGCCTTCCGGAATCTGGGGCGTGTGGTTGACGCTGACGGGCAGACCACACAGCGCGATACCCTTTATTTCAATGCCTATACCGAAGATCTGTTCACCTGGGACAACGATCTGGCATTTGAGAGAAAGCGCGTTCTGGAACTCAATGCGGATTCGAGATTCTTCGCCGGTTTACGCGAGCTGGAAATGGAAGTGAAGATCGGGCGGCTGCTGGCGCGCTATACCGATCTCAATTTCTACATCGATTACGAACGTCGCCAACCAGCGGAGTCTCCCGGTGAACCTGGCACGCCGCTTCCTCCTGCCGTGACGTTCTTTCGCGAGCGCGAGGAGAATGGCGATCCTCGGCCGATCAAGGCGTCTCGCGGTGAGGAAAACATCTTTATCTGGTGCTTCTTTCTGGCGATCGTCGAGCTGGCGATGGATCCCGAAATAGAGGCTTACCGTTGGGCGAAGTACGTATACATCGACGATCCGATTTCATCGCTCGACGAACAGAACGCCATCTCCGTTGCCAACCACCTCGCACAGCTTTTGACGAGTGTGGAAAATGGCCCGCGTGTCGTCGTCTCCACACATCACGTATTGTTCTTCAACGTGTTGTGCAACGAACTCAAGAACAAGGCATTTCGGCACTTCTTAAAAAATGGGCTGGTGCCCGGTAGCTATACCTTGCTGGATACCACGTCCAAGCCCTTCCTTCACCATCTTTCGAAATTGGTTGAGTTGCATGAGGTGCAGGCATCCGGAGAGCTCTACACCCATCATTTCAACATGCTGCGTCGCGTGATGGAACAGACCGCCAACTTTTTGGGACTAGAGGACTGGAAAACCTGCATCAAGGTCGCCGACGTGGACCCCGATCGAACGTTGTTTACCCGGATAATCGATCTTATGAGTCACGGCGATTATTCGATTTATGAGCCGCGGGAGATGATGGAAGAGAACAAGGCGCACTTTCGCACCGTTTTTCGTCGGTTCGTCACTGCCCATCCGTTCAATCCTGCACTGTTCCCGCCCATGGAGCAGAGGGCAGGTGAGTCATGAGCCAACTGATCCTCTACACCAGCGAAGACGGCAAGAGCCGCATCCAGCTGCGCGCCGAAGGCCAGACGGTCTGGCTGACACAGGCGCAGATGGCGGAGCTGTTCGACGTCACCACAGACACCATCAGCCTGCACCTGAAAAATATCTTTGCAGACAAAGAGTTGGAGCCTGAACGAACTACCGAGGAATCCTCGGTAGTTCAGCGGGAGGGGGCGCGCGAGGTGCGCCGGCCGGTGACCCTCTACAACCTCGACGCCATCCTGGCCGTCGGCTACCGTGTGCGATCAAAGCGCGGGGTACAGTTCCGCCGTTGGGCCAGCACCGCGCTCAAGGAATACCTGCTCAAGGGCTTCGTCATGGACGATGAGCGCCTGAAGAATCCGGATGGCCGTCCGGATCACTTCGACGAGATGCTGGCCCGCATCCGCGACATCCGTGCCTCGGAAAAGCGCTTCTATCAAAAAGTGCGCGAACTGTTTGCCCTGAGCGTGGACTATGACAAGACCGACCGCGCCACGCAGGTCTTCTTCGTCACCGTGCAAAACCAATTGCTCTATGCAGTGACCGGGCAGACCGCTGCCGAGCTCATCATGGCCCGTGCCAATCCCGACGACCCGCATTTCGGGCTGCGTGCGTGGAGCGGTGGGCGCGTGCGCAAGCAGGACATCCTGATTGCCAAGAACTACCTGAGCATCGATGAGATCGACACCCTCAATCGTCTGGTGACGATCTTTCTGGAAACTGCAGAGCTGCGTGCCAAGAATCGCCAGGAGATCCCCATGCGCTTCTGGAGAGAAAACGTAGGACAGATCATTAGTTCCAACGACTTCCCGTTGCTGGAAAATGCCGGTTCCGTCAGCCACGCTCGGATGGAGACGGAAACCAACGCGCGCTATTTCGCCTTCGACGAACAGCGCAAGCAGCAGGAAGCGCAGGCCGCTGATGTTGCTGACGCTAGCGAACTTGCCGCCATCGAAAATAAGATCAAACGACGCTTGAAACCATGACCAAAGACGACCAAAAAGAACTTGGTAAAACCTTGTGGGCGATTGCCGACCAGTTGCGCGGCAGCATGAATGCCGACGACTTCCGAGACTACATGTTGTCCTTCCTGTTCCTGCGCTACCTGTCCGATAACTACGAGGCGGCGGCAAAGAAGGAGCTTGGCTCTGATTTCCCGAAGATTACCGATGGCGAGATCATCACGCCACTGCAGTTGTGGTACGAGGAGAACGAAAACGATATCGCTGAGTTCGAACAGCAGATGCGCCGAAAGGTGCATTACGTCATCGAGCCGCAGTATCTATGGGGCAACATCGTTCAGTTGGCGAAGGAACAGAGCGATGACCTGCTAAATACACTGCAGAAGGGCTTCAAGTACATTGAGGAGGAGTCGTTCGAAAGCCAGTTCCAGGGGCTTTTCTCGGAAATTAATCTGGCCTCGGACAAGCTGGGTAGGAAATACGCCGATCGCAACACCAAACTATGTTCGGTGATCAGCGAGATCGCCCGTGGCATGTCGTTGTTCTCCACCGACAGCGACACGTTGGGCGATGCTTACGAGTACCTGATCGGTCAGTTCGCCGCCGGCTCCGGCAAGAAGGCCGGCGAGTTCTATACACCGCAAGAGATCTCCAACATCCTGTCCGCCATCGTTACCCTCGACAGCCAGGAGCCTAAAACCGGCCCGCGCGACAAACTGGAGAGCGTGTTCGATTTCGCCTGTGGCTCCGGTTCGCTGCTGCTCAACATCCGAAATCGTATGACGAAAAGTGGCGGCGGCATCGGCAAGATCTACGGGCAGGAATACAATGTCACTACCTACAACCTCGCGCGGATGAACATGCTGTTGCACGGGGTCAAGGACACCGAGTTCGAGATCTATCACGGTGACACGCTGAAGAACGACTGGGACTGGCTGCGCGAAACCAATCCGGCAAAAAAGCCCCGTTTCGACGCCGTGGTCGCCAATCCGCCTTTCAGCTATCGATGGGAGCCGGGTGAGGCGATGGCGCAAGACGCGCGCTTCAAGAACTACGGCGTGGCTCCAAAGAGCGCAGCAGATTTCGCCTTCCTGCTTCATGGCTTGCAGTATCTGAAGGACGACGGCGTGATGGCGATCATCCTGCCGCACGGTGTGTTATTCCGCGGTGGCAAGGAGGCCGACATCCGCCGCAAGCTACTGGACGACGGCCACATCGATACGGTGATTGGCCTGCCGGCCAACCTGTTCTACTCCACCGGAATTCCGGTGTGCATTCTGGTGCTGAAGAAATGCAAGAAACCTGATGATGTGCTGTTCATCAACGCGGCCGGTCATTTCGCCAAGGGCAAGCGCCAGAATCAACTGACCGGTGAACATATTCAGCGGATCGTCGGCACCTACCAAGACCGGAGCGAGCAGGAACGCTATTCCCGGCGTGTGTCGATGAAAGAGATCGCCGACAACGACTACAACCTCAATATTTCGCGTTATGTCAGCACAGCAGAAGCCGACAAGGAGATCGTTCTTGGGGCCGTGCACGCGGATTTGACGGCGATTGAATCGAAACTCAAAGAGGCAAAGAAGCGCCACAATGCCTTTCTTGTCGAGTTGGGACTGAAGCCCCTGCCGTGAAATTGCCAACCTGCCGAAGCGTCCGAGTTCATCGGATAATGTCGGTTCAAGGTCGCTTGACGGTTGCCAAGGCAAAGTCGAGGCTGTGTCAGTGCCGGAGAAATTCTGAAATATCTTTTGAAATCAGCGGGGTGAAGAGACGTGCTCTTGATGTTAGACAACTACGACAGCTTTACCTACAACCTGGTGCATTACCTGCAGGCGCTGGGCGCCGAGGTCATGGTGGTGCGCAACGATGCGATGTGCGTCGATCAGATCGCCGCGCTCAAGCCCGAGCGCATCGTGATCTCGCCCGGCCCCTGCACGCCTAACGAGGCCGGCATCTCGCTGCAGCTGATCGAACAGCTGGGTCAGACCACGCCGATCCTGGGTGTATGTCTGGGCCATCAGAGCATCGGCCAGGTGTATGGCGGCGATGTGATCCGCGCCGGCAACATCATGCACGGCAAGACCTCGCCGATTCGCCATGAAGGCAAGGGCGTGTTTGTCGGCCTGCCGGACAGCTACGAGGCCACGCGCTATCACTCGCTGGTGGTGGACAAGACCACCTTGCCGGACGCACTGGAGGTCACCGCCTGGACCGAAAATCCGGATGGTTCGATGGAAGAGATCATGGGCCTGCGCCATCGCCAGTTTCCGGTCGAAGGCGTGCAGTTCCATCCCGAATCCATCCTGACCCAGCACGGACATGCCTTGCTGAAAAACTTTCTGCAGCGTTGATTGCGATGTGTCATCGGCGCTTCGGCGGTGCCACCAAACATGCGCACTCCACAGCGCAACACGACGCCGCAGCAGCGCCGCCTTCCACTGTATCCGGATCACGATGAGCACACCCGACGACAGCATCCATTTTTACGAGCCGACCCAGGGTCACGGGCTGCCGCACGATCCGTTCAATGCCATCGTCGGCCCGCGTCCCATCGGCTGGATTGGTTCGCGCAGCGCCGAGGGCATTGCGAATCTGGCGCCGTACAGCTTTTTCAATGCGTTCAACTACGTTCCGCCGATCGTCGGCTTTGCCAGCATCGGTCGCAAGGACAGCCTGCGCAATATCGAAGCCACCGGCGAATTCACCTGGAATCTCGCCACCCGGCCGCTGGCAGAAGCAATGAACGCCAGCGCGGCGATGGTGCCTGCGGAGGTCGATGAATTCGATCTGGCCGGCCTGCAGGTGGCGCCATCGCGCCTGATTGCTGCACCACGGGTCGCCGCGAGTCCGGTCAGTTTCGAATGCCGGCTCAGCCAGCTGTTGCCACTGCAAACCGCCGCCGGTCACGCCATCGAGACCTGGTTGGTGCTGGGCGAAGTAGTCGGCGTGCACCTGGCCAAGTCGGCGCTGCACGAGGGTATCTACGACCCGGGCGCGGTGCAGACGATTCTGCGCGCGGGCGGGCCGGCCGATTACTACGAAGTGCAGCCGCAGGCGCGTTTTCGCATGACGCGTCCGGGCCAATGATCGTCGCAGCTGCAACGGCAGCCGCGCCGCTTGGCGCTTGCGCCTTGCTGCACTGATCGCGCGCGCTGCAAGCCGCCTGCGTCTTATCCACCACGTTCTGCCACGGTTGTTTCCATGCCCCTCACTCCGCAAGAAGCCCTGCAACGCACCATCGAACACCGGGAAATCTTCCACGACGAAATGGTCGAGCTGATGCGGCAGATCATGCGCGGCGAGGTCTCCGACATGATGGTTGCGGCCATCCTCACCGGGCTGCGGGTCAAGAAGGAAACCATTGGCGAAATCGCCGGCGCCGCCACGGTGATGCGCGAGTTCTCGCGCCGCGTGGACGTGGCCGATCGCCAGCACATGGTCGACATCGTCGGTACCGGCGGCGACGGTTCGCACACCTTCAACATCTCCACCTGCGCCATGTTCGTCGCCGCAGCCGGCGGTGCCAAGGTGGCCAAGCATGGCAATCGCAGCGTCTCATCCAAATCCGGCAGTGCCGACGCGCTGGAAGCATTGGGTGCGGTGATCGAGCTGCAGCCCGAGCAGGTTGCCAGCGCGTTGGCGCAGACCGGCATCGGCTTCATGTATGCGCCAGTGCATCACCCGGCCATGAAGGTGGTGGCGCCGGTGCGGCGCGAAATGGGGGTACGCACCATCTTCAACATCCTCGGACCACTGACCAATCCGGCCGGCTCGCCGAACATCCTGATGGGTGTGTTCCACCCCGACCTTGTCGGCATCCAGGCGCGCGTCTTGCACGAGCTCGGCGCCGAACGCGCGTTGGTGGTGTGGGGGCGCGACGGCATGGACGAGCTCTCGCTCGGCGCTGGCACGCTGGTTGGCGAATTGCGCGATGGCCAGGTGCGCGAATACGAAGTGCACCCGGAAGATTTCGGCATTGCCATGTCGGCCAGCCGTAACCTCAAGGTGGCCGATGCTGCGCAATCGCACGCGATGCTGCTGCAGGTCTTGGACAACGTGCCTGGCCCCGCGCTGGATATCGTGGCGCTCAACGCCGGTGCTGCGTTGTACGTGGCCGGCGTGGCCCACAGTATTGCCGACGGCGTGCTGCGCGCACGCGCGGTCATCGCCGACGGCTCGGCGCGCGCGCGGGTGGACGCCTATGTCGCCTACACCCGGCAGTTCGCCGTGCAGCCCTGAGCCATGCCGGCAACTGCCATGCAGCGGCCATCACTCGCCGGCATCCTCACAGGCGCGCTGGCATGCTGGCGCGCAGCCGCACTCCGGTGCGGCCGTCTTCACCGATAATGCCCGCCCGCCAGGACCCGATACGATGAGCGACATCCTCAACACCATTCTTGCCCGCAAGGCCGACGAAGTCGCCGAGCGTAGCGCGCGCGTACCGCTGGCCGAGTTGATTGCGCGCAGCGCCGACCTGCCGCTCACGCGCGGATTTGCAGCTGCCATGCAGGCCAGCATCGCCGCCGGCGACCCGGCCGTGATTGCCGAAGTGAAGAAGGCCAGCCCGTCCAAGGGTGTCATCCGGCCCGACTTCCATCCCGCCGATATCGCGGTCAGCTATGAATTCGGCGGCGCGACGTGCCTGTCGGTGCTTACCGATGTGGATTTCTTCCAGGGATCCGATGCCTATCTGCGCCAGGCGCGCGACGCCTGCACGCTGCCGGTGCTGCGCAAGGATTTCACCGTCGACCCGTATCAGGTCTACGAAGCCCGCGTGCTCGGCGCCGACTGCATCCTGTTGATCGTCTCCGCGTTGGAAGACGCCCGACTGGCCGATCTATCGGGCCTGTCCATGCAACTGGGCCTGGACGTGCTGGTGGAAGTGCACGATATCGACGAGCTCGAGCGTGCGGTGCAGGTGCCGGTGCCACTGATCGGCATCAACAACCGCAACCTGCGCACCTTCGAAGTGACGCTGCAGACCACGTTGGACATGCGTGCCGCGGTGCCGCGCGATCGCGTGCTGGTCACCGAGAGCGGCATCGTCACCCAGGCTGATGTGCAACTGATGCGCAGTCACGATGTGAACGCGTTTCTGGTCGGCGAGACCTTCATGCGCGCGGCCGAACCCGGCGAGTCGCTGCGTCAGCTATTCTTCGCGCATGACTGAGTCGTATCCCGTACCGCGCGAAGACGCACCGCTGGTGGTGTTCGACTTCGATCACACCTTGTACGACGGCGATTCCGGCAGTCATCTGTTTGCCTGGCTGATCAAGCGCAACCCGTTGCGCTTGCTGGTTGCGCTGTTGGCCTCGCCAATTCTTGGCCCGATGGTGGCGATGCTGCCAACCCGGCGGCGCGGCGTATCCGGCTATGTGTGGATCGCCACGTTCGGCCTGCACCGCGCGCGCGAGTTCAACCGTTTCATCGACGCATACGTGCTCAAGCATGAAGCGCAGATCCGCCAGCTCCTGCTCCCGCATGCCTTGAAGGTCTTCACCCAACACCGAGCTGCCGGCGACCGTGTGGTGGTCGCCACCGGCGCACCGCCGGAGTTGGCGCGCGCCATTCTCGGTTTTGTGGCCCATCAGGACGTGCCGGTGATCGGCAGCCTGGTCGGCCCGCGCCTGGGCGCGGTCACCGCGCGGCGTCACTGCCATAACGAAGAAAAGATGCGCATGTTGCGCGAACGCGGCTACGCCGATATCGCCATCGCCTACTCGGACAGCACCGCAGATCTGCCGCTCTTGAAGGCCGCGCGTGCGCCGGTGGTGGTCAATCCCAAGGCCAATCGCGAAGCGCTGTTCCGCCAGGTACTGCCGACAGGCACGCCCATCCTCAACTGGGGTTGCCGCGACCGTGGCGGCAAGGCGCTGTAGGCAAGCGCAACATCCAGGCAGCTGGATCGTTTCGTGCTGAGCGAAGCGGTTGCGCAGTCCAGCTTGCGATTTCGAATCTGGGCATCGATTTGCACGGGCAAACCGATGCGATCTGTAGCGCAACCAATTTTCAGGATCGTGACGCAGTCGCGATGCAGAGCGTGCGGTTCGACAGCCCGAAGACTCTCTTATAAGAGGTATCGCGCAGAAGTGTCGCTGCAGGGAGCTAAAAGTGCCGTTGTCGGCACCTCGCAATCGAATCACTTGGTGCCGAACCCGGCATGCAGCCAGTGCACAAGGCACTGGCTGCACAGCGCCGTCAGCGGGTGCCGTACAGCACGACGGTCTTGCCGCGTGCGTGCAGCAGGCCGTCGGCCTGCAGCTTCTTGAGCACGCGGCCAGCCATTTCGCGCGAACACCCCACCAGGCGTGCCAGCTCCTGGCGCGAGACACGCAGCTGGGTGCCCTGCGGGTGGCTCATCGCCTCCGGCTCTTTGGCCAGGTCGTGCAGCGTGCGCACGATGCGGTCGGTCACGTCGAGGAAGGCCAGGCGGCTGGCTTTCCTTGTAGTGTCGAGCAGCCGTTTTGAAAGCTGAACACCGATCGCATACAGGATCTTCGGCGCATCCGGCGACAGGCTGGTCTGGAACAGCTGCTGCAGCCGCTCGTAGCTGATCTCGGCAAGCTCGCACTGGGTGCGGGTGCGCAGGATCACCTCACGGGTATCGGATTCGATGAACAACCCCATCTCACCGACAAATTCCCCGCTACCGAAGTAGCCCAGCACCAACTCACGGTCGTCATCTTCCTCGGCGATGATGCTCACCGAGCCGCTGATCACGTAGTAGAGGGTGCCGGCCGGGTCTCCTGGCCGGAACACATCAGTCCGGGTCGGATAGCGCCGTCGGTGGCTGTGCGCCAGGAAACGCTCGATGGTGCCCGCGTCCAGCGCCAGGGAAGGGGTAGCGTTACGTACCGTCGTAGTGACAACCGTCGTATTTCCTGGGCTCATGGTAGTTCCGCGTGTGATTCCTGAAGCTTAACGGCATGAGTCATGTCGTTGCTGGGATCTTTGGCTCATAATTGACTCATTTCCCGCTTCCCATAAGGACAGACCGACGTGGTCAAGCCGTTGCCTCGTCTGAGGCTACAGGGGTTCAACAACCTCACCAAGGCGTTGAGCTTCAACATCTACGACGTCTGTTATGCGCGTACCGAAGAGGAGCGTCAGCGCTACATCGAGTATATCGATGAGCAATACGACGCGGATCGTCTGACGCAGATCCTGACCGATGTGGCCGAGATCATAGGCGCCAACATCCTCAATATCGCACGTCAGGACTACGATCCGCAGGGTGCATCGGTGACGATCCTGATCTCCGAAGAACCGGTGATCGACAAGAAGCAGGCCGGCAAGGAGTTGATCTCCGATGCCGTGGTTGCTCATATGGATAAGAGTCATATCACTGTCCATACATATCCGGAAACGCATCCGCAGGAAGGCATCGCCACGTTCCGCGCCGACATCGACGTCGCGACCTGTGGCGTGATTTCGCCGTTGAAGGCGCTCAACTACCTGATCGAGAGTCTGGAATCGGACATCGTGATCATGGATTACCGCGTGCGCGGCTTCACGCGCGATGTGAAGGGCAAGAAGCATTACATCGACCACAAGATCAACTCGATCCAGCAATTTCTCGCCAAGAACGTGAAGTCGCGCTACGAAATGTTCGACGTCAACGTCTACCAGGAAAATATCTTCCACACGAAGATGCACCTGAAGGACTTCGATTTGGATCAGTACCTGTTCGAAGAGCGCGCCAAGAACCTCTCGTTCAAGGAGCGCATGAAGATCGAAACGCTGCTCAAGCGCGAAATCGAAGAACTGTTTCACGGGCGCAACCTGAGCGAATAAGCGCAGGAGCATCCTGTTGCGTGCTTGTTCGCAAGCGCGCAAACGCCACAAGGCGGGACGGCCCGCCACGCGACGACCTCGCGTTCCACAGCCGACGGCGGCCCAGTGTGCAAACACTGGGCCGCTTTTTTTTTTTTTGTCCGTTTTTTCTGTGAGGAGTACTGCAATGCCCTGGATCTATCTGTTGCTGGCCGGCCTGTTCGAGATCGGCTTTGCCATGGGACTGAAATACAGCGACGGCTTCACTCGCCTGTGGCCGACCGTGCTGACCATCGGCCTTGCCGGCATCAGCCTGTGGTTTCTGACGCAGGCGCTGAAGACCATTCCGGTCGGCACCGGCTATGCCATCTGGACCGGTATTGGCGCCTTGGGCGTGACCATTGCCGGTATCGCTCTATTTGGCGATAGCGCCTCTTGGTCGCGATTGGCGTGCATCGGTCTGGTCGTGGCCGGCGTGATCGGGCTGAGGCTGGTCGGGTAGTCGGTCCCGCTTCACGCACCTGCCCCCAAAGTTTGCTGCGCAAACCGGGCTCCGGCTTGGAGGCTGCCTATCCCCACGCCTTTGCTCCAGATGTCGTGCAGGGGAGGCAATTGCTCGCTGTGTCGGGCGTACGGGGTGCGGTTAGATTCTGTCGCCTGTCGCCTGTCGCCTGTCGCCGATTCCCAATTCCCAATTCCCAATTCCCAATTCCCAGCTAGAGGCGGTAGGCCACCGTCTTCATCAGCTTGGAGGCCAGGGCCATCGCACTGGGGATCGGAGCCGGGAGCGGGCGGGCGCCGGCCTGCTCGGCCTGGTCGGCGTGGCGGGCCTCGTCGATCTTCATCACGCGCAGGATGGCGCGGCTGCGCTGGTCGCCCTGGGGCAGGGTTTCCAGGTGCTCGTCCAGGTGGGCTTCCACCTGGCGTTCGGTCTCGACCACGAATCCCAGGCTCCAGTCGTCGCCGCGCAGCCCGGCCAGCGCGCCGAGCGCGTAGCTGCCGGCGTACCACACGGGGTTGAACAGGCTGGGGCGGCTGTCCAGCTCGTGCAGGCGGTCGGCGCACCAGGCCAGATGGTCTGTCTCCTCCTGGGCAGCTTCAAGCAGGTGGTGCTGGGTGTGCGCGTCGCGGGCGACGGCGGCCTGGCCGAAATACAGGCCCTGCGCGCATACCTCGCCAACATGGTTGATGCGCATCAGGCCGGCGGCATGGCGACGCTGCTCCGGGTCCAGGACGACATCGGGTATGTCGGCAGCGGGATTGGGGCGCTCGGCCGGCGGATTGCCGAAGACGGTGTCCAGCGCGCGCTGGGCTTCGACCAGCAGCCGGTCGAGCGGACTATGCAGGCGGCTGGGGGAGATCTGGGTCATACGGCGATTCTGGCCCCGCTCCGTCGTGCTGCCAACCGCCATGGCGCAGTTGTCGCTGCAACTTGCGCGGCCGCCGGGCGGCCCGTACAATCCGGCCTCTTATGTTTCACCTTCACAACGCGTGGCAAAGTTCCAGTGGTCATCGGCCGCTGCAATCCGCCCGACCACTCAAGAGTTTTCTCATGACTACGTTCACCGCCAAGTCCGAGACCGTCCAGCGCGACTGGTATCTCGTTGACGCCGCCGGCAAGACGCTCGGCCGTCTGTCCACCGAACTGGCCCGCCGCCTGCGCGGCAAGCACAAGCCGGTTTATACCCCTCACGTCGATACCGGCGATTACCTTGTGGTGATCAATGCCGAGAAGATCGTCGTCACGGGCAACAAGCTGAAAGACAAGAAGTATCACCGCTTCACCGGCTACATCGGTAACTTGAAGACCGAGAGCCTGGAGCAGGCGCTGCAGCGCCACCCGGAGCGCGTGATCGAAATCGCCGTCAAGGGCATGTTGCCGAAGGGCCCATTGGGTCGCACCATGTACCGCAAGCTCAAGGTCTATTCGGGTGCCGAGCATCCGCACGCCGCCCAGCAGCCGCAAGTTCTGGATATCTAACTCATGGCTATCACGCAAAACTACGGCACTGGCCGCCGCAAGTCCTCCACCGCTCGCGTGTTTCTGCGCAAGGGCACCGGCAACATCACTGTCAACGACCGTCCGCTGGACGAATTCTTTGGTCGTGAGACTGCGCGCATGATCGTGCGCCAGCCCCTGGAACTGACCAAGAACACCGAAAGCTTCGACATCATGGTCACCGCTTCGGGCGGCGGCACCACCGGCCAGGCCGGTGCGATCCGTCTGGGCATTGCCCGTGCGTTGGTCGAGTACGACGAAACCCTGAAGTCCGAGCTGCGCAAGGCTGGCTTCATGACCCGCGACGCTCGCGAAGTCGAGCGCAAGAAGGTCGGTCTGCACAAGGCCCGTCGCGCCACCCAGTTCTCCAAGCGCTGATCCATCGCGTTTGGCGCGTCCCGGTTCGCCGGGATGCCTGCTTCAAAAGCCCGGCCATGCCGGGCTTTTGTCGTTTTGGGTCTGTGCCCTGTACGAGCGCGTGGCCAAGATCGCCCTGGGGACTGAGTGCGATGCGCATGAACGCGGGTGCGCGACCCGTCGCCGCCGGCCGCCGGGCAACAAAAAAGGCCCGATCTTTCGATCGGACCTTTCGTGTTTGGCTGCCCCGGATGGATTCGAACCACCGAATGCCTGAGTCAGAGTCAGGTGCCTTACCGCTTGGCGACGGGGCAATAATACGTGTTGGTCCAAGATTATTGCATGCCGGTGAGGGCGTGAATACCTTGGTGGCTATGGGTGGACTCGAACCACCGACCCCAGCATTATGAGTGCTGTGCTCTAACCGGCTGAGCTACATAGCCTAGGTAGCCGATAATTCTCACGATGCGCCGTGCGGTTGTCAAGCATTTGGTTTTCAGCTTGTGAGCCGGGCGTCGCCGTGGCAGAGTCGGTGACAGTAGATTTTCAGGAGTCCGCATCGTGATCGATCCGGACGGTTTCCGGCCAAACGTCGGCATTGTGCTGATGCGGCAGGACGGTCAGGTGTTCTGGGCACGACGTGTGCGCAGGGACGGCTGGCAGTTCCCGCAGGGTGGCATGAATACCGATGAGACGCCCGTTGAAGCCATGTACCGCGAGTTGCGCGAAGAAACCGGGTTGTTGCCCGAGCATGTGGAATTGCTCGGCGCCACGCCTGGCTGGCTGCGCTATCGGCTGCCCAGCAGGGCAGTGCGCCGCAACGAGCGGCAGGTGTGTTTTGGGCAGAAGCAGGTCTGGTTCCTGCTGCAGTTCACCGGCGACGAATCGCATCTGAAGCTCGACCATACCGACACCCCGGAGTTCGACCATTGGCGCTGGGTGGATTTCTGGTATCCGGTCGAGCACGTGGTGATGTTCAAGCGCGGCGTCTATGCGCGCGCGCTGCGTCATCTGGCGCCGCTTGCGCAAAGCCTGGCCGGCCCGGCGGCAGTCGGTGCGATGCCCGAACGTGCGCTGGAGGCGTGGTTGCCGGGTAGTAGTGCGGCTGGGCACGACAGCCCACGCAAGCGGCCACGCAAGCGAAACGGGGCTCGCGCGATGCGGATTAATAATGATTAACGGATGGAATTGACACCTATTCTCGTTTGCTGTGCAATCAGTCCCGGTCCTTTCCGGATCGTCAACACCCGACCGATACTGTGTACGTCTGCATCTGTAATGGGGTCACCGACCACCAGATCCGCGAAGCGGCCGAGAATGGCTGCGCCAGCCTTGCCGAACTAACCATGCGCACCGGTTGTGGGTCCAATTGCGGCTCGTGCCTGGAGATGGCGGGCGATCTATTGAACCAGGCGCACGCCACGCGCGCACTGCCGCTGCCGCTCTTGGGGCTGGCTAGCGCTGCCTGAGGCAGGGATATTCGGGGCCGAGGTTACCCCCGACGATGGCTGTTTCGAGATTCCCACGCGGTCCCTGATGCCAGCGGCATCTGTCGGCCCGCGCCGCGTTGCCCGTGATATCCCTGCATCGCTGGCGCCAGTGGCAGCGAAGTGGTTGCCCGTCGATGGCCGGCACAAGACTGCGGCCCGTTCCCAGCGATGCGCCCGTGTCGCCTGGCGGCTGAAAGACGTCTGGAACGTTCCTGGCGCGCGGCGCGTCCCGCAACTGATCACGATTCGCGTTCCTTCATGCGTCGCGCCAACGCGCTAGAGTGCGGCCGGCTCACTGTCTCGGAGACATCGCATGAAGGGCGATACCAAGGTCATCGAGTACCTCAACAAGGTGCTCTACAACGAACTCACTGCGATCAACCAGTACTTCCTGCACGCCAAGATGCTGAAGAACTGGGGCCTGAAAGAACTGGCCGAGCATGAGTACAAGGAATCCATCGACGAGATGAAGCATGCGGACAAGCTGTCCGACCGCATTCTGTTTCTTGAAGGGCTGCCCAATTTCCAGGCGTTGGGCAAGCTGCGCATCGGCGAGAACCCGACCGAGATGTTCCGCTGCGACCTGACCCTGGAGCGCGAGGCGGTTGTCGTGCTGCGCGAGGCGGTGGCATACGCGGAGACCGTCAAGGACTACGTGAGCCGCCAGTTGCTGGTGGACATTCTGGAGTCCGAAGAAGAGCACATCGATTGGCTGGAAACCCAGCTGGATCTGGTGGCGCGCATCGGCGAGCCGAATTACCTGCTGACCAAGCTGGACGACTAAACGCGCATTTGGCCGGGGTTGTCTTGTTTGGCCCTGAATCTACGGATGTGCGGTACTGCTGCTGGTCGGTGTTTTCAGCGATTGTTTGCTGATGATTTGCTTCTACAGATTGTGTTGCCGGGTCAGGGTGCGTGGCTTCGCCCATACCCTCGCCCTAACCCCTCTCCCGCAGGAGAGGGGCTCTGGTGTCCTTCTCTGGTGTCCTTCCGGAACCGTAGAGGCTTGAGCGTCCTTTTGTGAGAGGGCGTTGAGCATCAGAGCGATTCGAGCCTCGCGTTAACGACGACAGATGCTCGGTAAAGAGATGGCAGATGGTCGGCACGTAGCTGTCGGCGCCTGCCCGATGATGATTGCGCTCGACGACTCTCCAATCCTTGATCACGCCTGTTCTCGATGATTCTCCAATCATGTTGGCGGCGGCCTGCAGGCGCGCCAGCGGCCCGGCAGAGCGACCACGCGCCGCGCTGGATGCGGCGATGCTCCGGGCGCGCTCAGCGAGCTGTCAGGATAGCCGTGACCGCGTAGCGTTCGTGGTCGGGATGGCATGCCCAAGGCAGTTCGAAGCGGGAGACGGCGCCGGGCTTCTGCTGCTGCTTCGACAGCACTGATGCGATTACGGATGTGTCGTGCTGGCGGCGGCTTGCAGGCGGGCGACCTGGCCTAGCAAGGCCAGGCGGGCGCGGGCGTATTCGGCGATGACCAGGGCGACCATGACCGAGGGGCGTTCGATGGTGCCGGTGCGGGCGGCCAGTTCGATGCGTCGGGCCGCGTTGGACACTGCTTGCGCACCGACGTTGGCGCTGGAGGACTTGAGGGTGTGGGCAAGGTCCCGCAGCTGCATGCTGTCGCGGTTGGCGGCGGCCGCTTCCAGTTGTTCGATGATCAGCGGTGCGTCTTCCAGGAACAACTGCAGGATGGTGATGGTGTCGGCGCCGGCCACTTCGTAGAGCTCGTCGATCACGCCGTTGTCCAGGATCGGCAATGCGCGCGCCTGCGCAGCGGCGCTGGCGCTTTCCGGATCATGGGGCGCCTGGCCCGCGCTGCTCGGGCCAGGCTGCAGCGCCTGACGCGGCAGCCAGCGTTGCAGGCAGGCGTCGAGCTGTTCGCGTGCGACCGGCTTGGACAGATAGTCGTCCATGCCGGCGGCCAGGCAACGTTCGCGGTCGCCGGCCATGGCATTGGCGGTCATGGCCACGATCGGCACCGGGCGGCCGCCGCTTTCGGTTTCCATGGCGCGCCAGCGCCGAGTGGCGGCATAGCCGTCCAGCACCGGCATCTGGCAATCCATGAAGACCATGTCGTAGCGGGTGGATTCCATGCGGGCCAGTGCGGCTTCGCCGTCGGTGGCGGTGTCGGCCTCGAAGCCAAGCACGGCCAGCAGCTTCTGTGCGACCAGCAAATTCACCGGGTTGTCTTCGACCAGCAGGATGCGCACCTCGGGCGCATTGGCCATCGGGGGCGGCAACGGCTCGGGGATCATTGCCGCCGCCAGCGTGGTGACGTGGGCGGGCTTGGGTTCGGGCGGCAGCACCAGAGCGCGCAGGGTTTCTTCCGGGCTCTGGCGCGGCACCAGGGTGGCGTGATCCTGCAGTTCGGCCGATATCGGTTCTTCGCCGTATAGCCAGATCAGCCGCCCGCTGTTGGTATTTTCCGGGCGGGCAAGCGCGCGGTGCACGGCGCGTGCGCTGTAGCGCAGCGTGTCGTGGTCGGCGATGACGCAGCGGAAGCCTTCGCTGTCGCTGTGCCGGCGCACGCGTTCGAGCGCTTCCTGGGTGGTTTCCATGAGCACGTGCGACACGCCCCAGCTGTCGAGCAGGCGCTTGAGGCGTTGTGACAGGCGCGCATCGGAGCTGATCACCATCACGCGCGCGGCGTCGGCGCCGGTGGCCTGCTGGAGGTCGCCGATGACCTTGAGCAGCGGGATTTCGAACCAGAAGGTGGAGCCGCGCCCGGGTTCGGATTCCACCCCGATGCGGCCGCCCATCAGGTCGATGATGCGTTTGCAGATCGCCAGACCCAAGCCGGTGCCGCCGTACAGCCGCGTGGTGGAGGCGTCGGCTTGTGAGAAGGAGCGGAACAGGCGTGCCTGCTGGTCCGGGGCAATGCCGATCCCGGTGTCGCGCACCTGGAAGCGCAGCAGATGCTGGGCGCGCGTTTCGCCCAGGCGGCGCAGCTGGATATCGACGCTACCGCGTTCGGTGAACTTGATGGCGTTGCCGATCAGATTGCCCAGCACCTGGCGCAGGCGGATCGGGTCGCCGCGCACCAGCAGCCGCACCGACGGTTCGATATCCAGGCTCAGGCGCAGCTGGCGGCCTTCGGCGGTGCGCTGCAGCAGCTGCATGACGCCGTCGAGCAGTTCGCGCAGATTGAAGGTGGTAATTTCCAGTTCGAGCTTGTTGGCCTCGAGCTTGGAGTAATCGAGGATGTCGTCGACGATGCGCAGCAGCTGCAGCGAGCTGCCGGTGGCGGTCTGCAACATGTCGCGCTGATCAAGGCTGAGCTGGCCGCTGGAGATCAGCTCCAGCATCGGAATGATGCCGTTGAGCGGGGTGCGGATCTCGTGGCTCATGGTGGCCAGAAATTCGCCCTTGGCCAGGGTGGCGGCCTCGGCTGCCTGCTTGGCGCGCAACAGTTCCTGTTCGAGTTCGCCGTGGCGCCGCAATTCCTGTTGCAAGCGTTCGCGGGCCAGGTCGGCCTCTTCCAGGCGCTGTGCCAACGCATGCTGCGCCTGGGCGGCCCGGTGGGCGGCAAGCGCGGCGCACAGCCCGCAGACCACCGCCAGCACTGCCGACACCGCGCTGACGGCGCGCCAGGGGCCTTGCAGCGCAGACCACTGCAAGCCTGCGCCGAGTGCAGCCGCCAGCGCCGCCAGCACTGCCAAGATGCTCCAGGCACGGAGACCTGCTGCCCGCTGTCTCACTCAGAGCACCGCGCTCGTGAAGTCGAAGTCCAGTTCCTTGCCGACGGTCTGCACCAGGTTGCCCTGGATGAAATCCACGCCGCTCATCCACATCGCTGCAGCTGCCTGCGGATCTTCGATGCGCTGGCCGATGATCAGCAAGCCGCGCTGGTGGGCGATGTCGATGACGCCACGCAGTTCGTCGCGCACCGCCGTGTTGCCGTGCGCATCGGCGAAGCGGTTGGCCATGCGCACGAAGCTCAGCGGCAACTGGGCCAGCAGTGCATTGGCTTCGTCGCCGGGCTCGAACTGGCTGAGGCAGAACTGCACGCCGGCCGGCATCAACTTGGCGCAGAACTGCTGCACGGTGACGGCATGGATCAATGCATCGTCCAGGCGCAGATCCACGATCAGCGATTGGCCGGCCACGCCACGTTCGACCAGTGCCTTGAGCAGCCAGTCGGCAAACGCGTCGCGCGCCAGCGTGCGCGGCGATTGCGACACGAACAGGCGCAGCGGCGGGCTGGCGTGCTGGTACAGGTGCAGCAGGCCCAGCGCGTGATCCATGACCTGCTGGTCAAGATCGGCGATGCGCCCGGCCGCTTCAGCAGCAGGAATGACCTGGCCTGCCGACAGCAGGGTGCCATCGGCCTGGCGCAGCCGCAGCAGCACCTGGTACTGCGCGGTGTCGCCGCCGGCCACGGCCACGATCGGTTGATAGGCCAGTTCCAGCTGGCCTTCGACCAGCCGCAGTTGTTCCTGTTGTTCGGCCTGGCTGGGCGCCAGATAGGTCTGTACGCCGTCGCTGCGCAGGCGTGCCTGCAGCGCGGTGCGTTCGACTGCTTCCAGCGCGCTGCCGGTGTCATCGAAGCCCAGGCCCAGCGGTGCGACGCCGATGGCGCAGCGCACATGCACGGATTCTTCTTCGCGCACCGGGAAGGCGTTGGCGGACAGCCGCTGGCGGATCTCCAGCGCCTGCTGTTCCAGGCTGGCTTCGGGCATGTCCACGGCCAGCAGCAGGAAGCTGTTGTCGTTCAAGCGCGCCAGCGGGTAGGGCTGGGCGGCGCTGGCCAGGCGGTGCCCGGCCTGGGTCATCAGGCGCTCGTAGGCGGCATAGCCGTAACGCTCGCGCAGGCCGAGCGCGCTGGCGATCTCGATGAAGAATAGGCCGCCGGACTGCTTGCGCTCCAGCGCGTCGGCGAGCAGGTCCATCACGTGGCCGCGGGTGGGCAGGCCGGTTTCCGGATTGCTGTGCACGCTGACCTGTTCGCCGGCTTGCTGCAGCGCCTGTTGGCGTGCGCGGCGGATGCGGTTGGACACCGCAGCGATCAGATGGCGGGGGCGGATCGGCTTGGTGAGGAAGTCGTCGGCGCCGCTGTCGAGCACTTCGAACTGGCGCTCCGGGTCCGGGTCGCCGGTCAGGAACACGATCGGCAGCAACTGCTGACCGAGTTGCTGGCGGATCAGCGTGGTCAACCGGATGCCGTCCAGCTCGGGCATGTGCAGATCCATCAGGATCAGATCCGGGTGATAGTCCTGGATCGCCTGCGGCACGCTGGCGGCAGTCATTTCGACCTGCGCATGCATCCCGGCGCCGTGCAGCACGCTCTGCGCGAACAAGGCCTGCGAGCGGTCGTCTTCAACGATGAGGACGCGGTACGGCGCATCGGCGGCGACAGTGTCCTCGCCCTCGTGCAGTGCAATTTGCGCTGCCGATGCGGGTAATGCCGTGTGCGCCGATGCTGCGGCAACCCGTGCGTTGCCGTTGGCCGCCGACGCACGCGCAGGGATGATCGCCGCGCTCACCGGCGCAGCGGTGTCGGCCGTCGCCGCACCCTCGTCGGCCCAGCGACGCCAGTGGTCCGCCGGCGGGGTCTCGGCGCGAAGTGGACGATTACGCGTGGCGGTGTCGTCACGTGTGGTGGAAGAAACCGGATCTCGGGCGGCCATCGATACTCCCTACAGTCGCTGTGATTATGCGATGAAATTCACGGTAGCGGGAAGCTGCGTGCAGTTGGCGTGGCGGCCGGGCGCATCGGCGCGACTAGCCGACGCATGCCCCGCCACAGCAGGCGCCACACCCACCACACCATCAGCGTTGCCAGCAGGCTGGAACCCACCGCAACACTCAGTGCCAGCCATGGGTGCGCCAGCGCCAGGGCCAACGCAGTGGTGGCGATGGTGTCTTCGGCCAGCGAGGCGACCCAATTGCTGGCCGGTTCGGGCGAGGTGTTGAGCAGTGCGCGGGTGCCGGCCTTGAGCGTGTGGCTGGTCAGCGCCACGCCGGCACCGGCCGCCAGAGCGCCCGCACCCAGGTTGCCGTCGGGCGAGAGCGTTGCCGCGGCCAGGAAGGCGCCGGCTGGCACGCGCGCCAGCGTCTGCAGCAGGTCCCAGCCCGAATCCACGCCCGGAATCTTGTCGGCGAAGAATTCGGCCACTGCCAGCGCGCCGGAAGTGCCCAGGACCCACCACGACTGCGCCGGATGCAGCGCCGGCGGCAAGTCGATCCAGCCCAGCAGGCCAGCCAGGCCGACGCCGAACACGGTGAGATAGACCCGGATGCCGGCCAGCCAGGCCAGAAGGATGCCGATCACGAACAGATGCGTTTCGCTCATGGTGCAGTTCCCTGCAAATAATTGCCTGATTAGCCCCATCGCTCA
>NZ_JFAQ01000131.1 GCF_001304695.1 Xanthomonas axonopodis | reverse complement strand
CCACCGCTGCCAACCACGTAACAGCAGGCGTCCACCAACACTCTGCGGCTTGCTGCTGTGCGCCGGCCTGAGCGCTGCGGCCGACTGGAAGCGCGGCATCGAGCACCAGCGCATCGCCGACCAGGGCAACGGCAGCTTTCTCGATCCGGTGCTGGCCGGCGACCATCCCGACCCGTCGGTGCTCAAGGATGGTGATGATTACTACCTCACGCTGTCTTCGTTCGATGCGTACCCGGGCCTGCCGATCTGGCATTCGCGCGATCTGGTCAACTGGCAGCCGCTGGGCCACGCCATCACCCAGAATGTGGGTGCGATCTGGGCGCCGGACCTGATCAAGCACGGCAAGCGCTACTACATCTATTTCCCCGCACGGCGTGGCGATCAGGGCGCGCGCAGCAATTTCGTGGTGTGGGCCGATGACATCACCGGCCCGTGGAGCGCCCCGGTCGATATCGGGCTGGGCAAGTACATCGACCCCGGCCATGCGGTGGGCGAAGACGGCAAGCGTTACCTGTTCCTGAGCGGCGGCGATTACGTGCAGCTGTCCGATGACGGCTTGAAGGTGGTCGGCACGCCCAAGCACGTCTAGGACGGCTGGAAATACCCGGAAAGCTGGGACGTGGAAGGCTACGCCCAGGAAGGCCCCAAGATCACCCGCCACAACGGCTGGTACTACATAACCACCGCCGTGGGCGGCACCGCCGGCCCGCCGGCCCGCCGACCGGGCACATGGTGATCACTGCGCGCGCGCGTTCGATCCACGACCCGTGGCAGAACGCGCCCAACAACCCGATCACCCGCACCAAGAGTGCGGATGAGCCATGGTGGTCGCGCGGCCACGCCATCCTGGTGGAAGGCACCGACGGCCGCTGGTGGATGCTGTACCACGGCTACGAACACGGCTACTGGACGCTGGGCCGGCAGGCCTTGCTCGACCCGATCGAATGGACCCCGGACGGCTGGTTCGTCGCCAAGGGTGGGCATCTGGGCACCCCGCTGCAAAAACCCAGCGGCCAGGCGCTGCAGCACGGGATGGCGTTGTCGGACGATTTCCGTGCCGCCAGGCTTGGCCCGCAGTGGGCGTTCTTCAACCCGGCGGCCGATGAAGCCAAGCGCCTGCAGGTGGGCAATGGCGTGCTGCGCTTGCGGGGCAAGAGCAGCGCGCCGCGCGATGCGTCGCCGCTGACGGTGATCGCCACCGACCCGGCCTACCAGTTCGAGGTGCAGATGACCGTGACACCGGGCGGGCAGGGCGGGGCGCTGCTGTTCTACAGCGACAAGCTCTACGCCGGCGTGGGCAGCAATGGCGAGAACGTCGTCATGCACCGCTACGGCGAGGAACGCCCCGGTACGCTGGCACCCAGCGCCAACGGCGGCACGCTGTGGCTGCGCGTCACTAACAATCGCCACATCGTCACCATTCACAGCAGTGCCGACGGCAAGACGTGGACCAAGTACCCGGTGCAAATGGAAGTGTCCGGTTACCACCACAACGTGGCCGGCAAGTTCCTGGCCCTGAAGCCGGCGCTGTATGCCGCAGGCCCCGGTCAGGTGGAATTCCGCAACTTCCGCTACCGCGCCCTTGATTGACTGACCGTTCTGTATCGGCGGGCATGTCGTGGCGCTGCCTGCCGTGGCGGGCCCGGCACGGCGGACCCGGTGCAGCGGCAGGCTTCGCTCAGGTCTGCCGGCCGTCGGGCCGGTAGAATCCAATCAACTTTACTGGTTGACCGCTATGCCTGCCCGCAAGATGCCTGAAGAGGGAATGCCTGGCCTGCCGAAGGGCCGGGTTGCAACGATCAACGACATCGCGCGGATGTCGGGCGTGTCCAAGAAGACCGTCTCGCGGATCATCAACAATTCGCCGCTGGTGCGGCAGGACACGCGCGAGAAGGTCGAGGCGCTGATGCGCGAGGTCGGCTATGCGCCGGATCCGCTCGCGCGCGGGCTGGCGTTCCGCCGCTCGTTCCTGATCGGCATGGTCTACGACAACCCCACCGCGCAATACATCGTGGATATGCAGTACGGCGCGCTGGACGCGCTGCGCGGTTCCAGCTTCGAACTGGTGGTGCACCCCTGCGACAGCCGCAGTCCCGGCTATATCGAAGGGGTGCGCCGCTTTGCGCAGGCGCAGAAGCTGCACGGCGTGATCCTGGTGCCACGCGCCTCCGAAGACCAGGCGTTGGCCGACATGCTGGCCGAGATCGGTTGCCGCTACACCCGCATCGCCTCGATCGCGCTGGATACCACCTCGCAGACGGTGATCACCCACGACCGCGACGGGGCAGCGGAGGCGGCCGATTACCTGCTCTCGCTCGGCCACCGCGACATCGCCCTGGTCACCGGCCCCAGCGCCTACCGCTCTTCGATCGAGCGCACCTCCGGCTTTGCCGACGCGTTGGCCCGTCGCGGCATCGAACTGCCGCCCGAGCGCATCGTCGAAGCCGGTTACACCTTCGAGTCAGGCTTGGCGGCGGCCGAAAAGCTGTTGCTGGGCAAGAAGCGCCCCACTGCCATCTTCACCGGTAACGACGAAATGGCCGCCGGTATCTACAAGGTCGCCTTGCGCGCCGGTATCAATATTCCGCGCCAGCTTTCGGTGATCGGCTACGACGACAGCTCACTGGCCTCGCGCCTGTGGCCGCCGCTGACCTCGGTGCGTCGCCACACCCGCGACACCGGCCGTACTGCTGCGGCGATGCTGATCCAGCCCGACAACGCCCCGCAGCTGCCCACTGCCAGCGTGCGCCCGCACCTGATCGTGCGCGACTCCTGCCAGCCGCCGGAAGATTGAGCGTCCTTTGTCCTGGAGGATGAGGGGCAAAGCCCCTTTCCCGACCGGAGAAGGACAAAAGCCCCTCTCCCTGTGGGAGAGGGGTTGGGGTGAGGGTGCGGTGGCAGACAGCCATCTGAGAACGCTCAGGCATGCGCTGATCGCCATCGGCTTTCACGGGCAGGTTCGGCCTTGTAACCCAACACCGCGCGCAGCCTCGCACCCTCATCCGCCCCTGCGGGGGCACCTTCTCCCGACGGGAGAAGGAAGTGGGCAGTCCTTGCGTCCCCCCACACTGTCTTTCGTGCACTGCGCAATGACACCGGTTAACCAGAGCCGGTAGACTAGCCGCTGCAAGCCCATGTTCCCGCTCGCTTGCCTCGGAGAAGTGCCATTTCTCTAGTATTGCAAAACGCACTACGCCACCCATCCCGACGCCATCAAGGGCGCCAGCAACGACGAGCTGCGCGAGCTGTATCTGCTCGACGGCCTGTTCGTGGACGACGCGGTCACGCTCAAATACACCCACTACGAGCGCTTCGTGCTCGGTGGCGCCGCGCCGCTCGGCAAAACGCTGGAACTGCCCAGACAGACCGAGCCGGCATCGGCCGCCGGGCATCCGTTTCTGGAGCGTCGCGAGCTGGGCATTCTCAATGTCGGTGCGGGTACCGGCACGGTGACCGTGGACGGTATTGCCTACACGCTTGGGCCGAAGGACGGCCTGTACGTTGCCATGGGCAGCACCGATGTCAGTTTCGCGTCCGAAGACGCAGCCAACCCGGCCAAGTTCTATCTCGCCTCCACGCCGGCGCATGCGCGCTTTGAGACCAAGCAGCTCTCGATCAAGGATGCGGTGGCACGGGAGCGCGGTGCGCTGGAAACCAGCAACGGGCGCACCATTTACCAGTACATCGTGCCGGCCACCTGCCAGTCGTCGCAGCTGTTGCTCGGCCTGACCGTGCTCAAGCCCGGCAACGTCTGGAACACCATGCCGCCGCATCTGCACGACCGCCGCAGCGAGGTGTATTTCTATTTCGACCTGGGCGCCAACGACCGCGTCCACCACTTCATGGGCGAACCCGATGCGCAGCGCCACATCGTGATTCAGAACAACGAAGCGGTGGTGTCGCCGCCGTGGTCCATCCACATGGGCGCCGGCACCTCCAATTACGCCTTCATCTGGGCAATGGGCGGCGAAAACCTGGATTACACCGACATGCACGTGCTGGATATCTGCCAGCTCAAGTAAGGCCTGCATTCACGCGCCTGCACGCAGACGGCCGCGGCCATGGCGCCGCTGTGTTCAAGCCGGTGCCAGCAACGCCGGCGCGATGCAGATGGGCCTTCGGCGCTGCATCCACTCGTATGACGCATCGTCCGCGCACTGCGCGGCTCACCCAGCACACCACGGCACATCCAGCAGGAGCGATAAGGTAATGAGCAATCCGTTCAGTCTCGAAGGCAAGGTCGCACTGGTCACCGGTGCCAACACGGGCTTGGGCCAGGGCATCGCGTTGGCGTCGGCCCAAGTCGGTGCCGACATCGCTGCGGCCGGCATCCAGGCGCCCACCGAGACCGAAGAAAAAGGTCAAGGCGCTGGGCCGCCGCTTCATCGCCATCGAAGCCAACCTGATCAGCATCGAGCCGGTGCAGCGCATCACCGACGAGACCATCGCCGGCCTCGGCGGGCTGGATATCCTGGTCAACAACGCCGGCCTGATCCGCCGCACCGATGCGGTGGATTTCAGCGAGCAGGATTGGGACGACGTGCTCAACGTCAACCTGAAGTCGGCCTTCTTCATGGCGCAGGCCGCAGGCCGTCACTTCATCGCCCAGGGCCGCTGCAAGATCATCAACATTGCCTCGATGCTGTCGTTCCAGGGGGGTATCCGCGTGCCGTCCTACACCGCCAGCAAGTCGGGCATCGCCGGCATCACCCGCCTGCTCGCCAACGAATGGGCCAGCAAGGGCGTGACCACCAATGTCATCGCACCGGGCTATATGGCCACCGACAACACCGCGCAGCTGCGTGCCGACGAAGACCGCAACAAGGCCATCCTGGACCGCATCCCGGCCGCGCGCTGGGGCGTGCCGGCCGACCTGGGCGGCACCGCCGTGTTCCTGGCCAGCAGCGCGTCGGACTACGTCAACGGCGCCATCATTCCGGTCGACGGTGGTTGGCTGGCACGCTGGTCTAGATCGCACGGCGATGGCGCGCACCGTCCAGCGCGTGCCGCCGCCGGCCTTGGTGTTGCTGCGATGTGGTGTCCTTCTCCCGCAGGCGGGAGAAGGTGCCCGAAGGGCGGATGAGGGTCGATTACGCACATCAATCAACCGCATATGTGCTCCCGGCAATCTCACTTGCTGACTGCATCAGCGCCTTGGTGACTTCAACCAACAATGCGCCCGCAGTTGAAAGCCCCGGCAACCAAACGCACGCAGCACCGCGATCCAGCAAACAACGTTTGAAAAAATCTTCCCCAACCAAGCGGAGCATTCCCATGAAAATCGCACTCATGAACGAGTTTAGCCAGGCCGCCAAGAACCCGGTGATCCTGCAGCAGCTCAACGACGTCGCCAGCGAGCAGGGCCATAGCGTCTTCAACGTCGGCATGGACGGCGACAACGACCACCGCCTGACCTACATCCACCTGGGCATCGTCGCCAGCCTGCTGCTGAACTCCAAGGCGGTGGACTTCGTGGTGGCCGGCTGCGGCACCGGCCAGGGCGCGATGATGTCGCTCAACGCGCACCCGGGCGTGTTCTGCGGCTACTGCATCGAGCCGACCGACGCCTACCTGTTCGCCCAGGTCAACAACGGCAACGCGCTGTCCCTGGCGTTCGCCAAAGGCTACGGCTGGGGTGCGGAAATCGAATGTGCGTTACATCTTCGAGAAGGCCTTCAGCGGCGAGCGTGGCATGGGCTACCCGGCCGAGCGTCGCGAATCGCAGCAGGCCAACGCCGGCATCCTGACCCAGCTCAAGCAGGCCACCGCCAAATCGTACCTGGACGGCCTGCGCGCCATCGACCCGGAGCTGATCAAGCAGGCCATCGGCGGCGAGCGCTTCCAGCAGTGCTTCTTCGACAACGCGCAGGATGCAGAAATCCGCAACTTCGTCGCCGGTGTACTGGGCAAGCCAGAAGCTGCTGCCGCCGCGTAACTAGCAAACGCGCTTGAGCCCCTGCCCGCGCTGCTAGCGCGGGCAGGGGCGCGGAGCGGGGGTTAGGGTGAGGGTGCGGCGGAAGACAGCTGCCTAAACGGAGAGAGCTTGAGACGAAAGTACGACCGTCCACATTTCCGATGCAGTCACACCCTCATCCGCCCTTCGGGCACCTTCTTCCCCATAAAGGAGGACAATGTCCCGCTGGGAGAAGGGACACCGCGTTGTACTGGCACCTTCTCCCGGAGCCCACCATGCGTCTGCTGCTGTTCGCAGTGCTGCTGCTCTTTGCAAACCTCGCCCACGCCGCGCCACGCCATATCTTCATCGCCGGCGACTCCAGCGCCGCCGACTACGGCCCAGAGCGCGCGCCGCAAGCCGGCTGGGGCCAACTGCTGCAGGACTGGTTCGACCCGGCGCAATGGAAGGTGCATAACCACGCCAAGGGCGGCCGCAGCACGCGCAGTTTCATCGCCGAAGGGAGCCTGGATGCCATCGCACAAGAACTGCAACGCGGCGACATCCTGCTGATCCAGTTCGGTCACAACGATGCCAAGCGCGAAGACCCCACGCGCTACACCGATCCGACCACCGACTACGTGCAGTTCCTGCGCCGCTACATCGCCGCCGCGCGCGACAACGGCGCAACCTCGATCCTGATCACCCCGGCCGCACGCCTGCTCTACGACTTCGTCGCGTTGCTCGACACCCACGGTCGCTACACCCTGGCGATGCAGCAACTTGCTGCGCATGCGACGTCCCCCCGATTT
>NZ_JFAQ01000130.1 GCF_001304695.1 Xanthomonas axonopodis | reverse complement strand
GGGCGGTGGCGGCGGGTCATCAGGAGGCGGTGGCGCCTCGGGGAGCTGGTAATGCGGTGGCTCAGGCATATTTTCGCGCCCTCGGCGCAGCGCACCTTTCCAGCCGCATGCATGGATTCCATTGCGGCGGCGGTGACTGCCAGCGAGCGCTCGCACACCGGCCAGATCATGGTCGCGGTGGAGGCGGATCTGCCACTGGAGGCGTTGTGGCGCGGACATAGCGCACGGCAGCGCACCGAGCAGGCCTTCGCGCAATTGCGGACCTGGGACACCGAAGCCAATAACGGGGTGCTGATTTACCTGCTGCTGGCCGACCACGCCATCGAGGTGGTGGCAGACCGCGGCCTGCGCAGCCGGGTACCGGAAGCGCGTTGGGCAGAGGTGTGCCGGCGCATGCAGCAATTCCTGCGCGAAGGCCAGCACGAAGCGGCGGTCCTGGCCGGCATCGAGGCGGTGACCGAGCTGTTGGCCGAACATTTCCCGGCCGCCGACGGCGCGCAGCATGAAGACGAGCTACCTGACCGGCCGCGGATCTTAGGCTGAGCGCGTGCGAGGTGTCAGAATAGCGGCCTCGCTCTACGTGATACGCGGTCCGCATGATCTATCTGCACGCCATCGACCCCATCGCCTTCTCGCTCGGCCCGGTGCAGGTGCACTGGTATGGCTTGATGTACCTGGCGGCGTTTTTCTCGGCCTGGGCGCTGGGCCGTTCGCGCATCCTGCGCGGTCGCCTGCCCGGGGTGGACATGGATGGTTTTTCCGACCTGCTGTTCTACGGCATGCTCGGCGTGGTGCTGGGCGGGCGCATCGGCTACATGCTGTTCTATGCGTTCGAGACCTTCCTGGCCAACCCGCTGATCCTGTTCAAGGTCTGGGAAGGCGGCATGAGCTTCCACGGTGGCCTGCTCGGCGTGCTGATCGCCTGCTGGCTGTGGGCGCGCAAGCACCGGCTGCACTTCTTCGATGTGATGGACTTTGTCGCCCCGCTGGTGCCGCTGGGTCTTGGTTTCGGGAGGCTGGGCAATTTCGTCGGCGGCGAGTTGTGGGGCAAATTCACCCAAGCCGGCTGGGGCGTGATCTTTCCGCATGCGCCGGAACTGGCCGACCGGTTGCCCGCGCAGATCCAGGCGCAGTACGCCGCCGGCGCCTTGAACCAGTTCGCTCGCCATCCCTCCCAGCTCTATGAAGCGGCGCTGGAAGGAGTGGTGATGTTCGTGGTGTTGTGGACGTTCTCGATGAAGCCGCGCGCACGGTATGCGGTCTCCGGCCTGTTCGCGTTGCTGTACGGCGTGTTCCGTTTCATCGTCGAATTCGTGCGTGTACCCGACGCACCGATCGGCTACCTGGCCTTCAACTGGCTGACGATGGGCCAGATTCTGAGCCTGCCGCTGATCGCGGTTGGCCTGGTGCTGCTGGCGATGTCGCGCCGCGCACCGGTGTTGCAGCCGGTGCTCCCGGCGCCCGCGGGCGTGGAGGCTGCCAAATGAAGCCGTACCTGGAGTTGTTGCAGCACGTGCTGGAACACGGCGCGGAGAAGTCCGACCGCACCGGTACCGGCACGCGCAGCGTATTCGGCTGGCAGATGCGCTTCGATCTCAATGCCGGCTTCCCGTTGGTGACCACCAAGAAGCTGCACCTGCGCTCGATCATCCATGAGTTGCTCTGGTTCCTGAAGGGCGACACCAATATCGGCTATCTCAGCGACAACCAGGTGCGCATCTGGGACGAGTGGGCCGACGACAACGGCGATCTGGGGCCGGTGTACGGCAAGCAGTGGCGGCGCTGGACCGGCCCGGACGGTGTCGAAATCGACCAGATGCAGTGGCTGGTGGACGAGATCAAGCGCAATCCGGATTCGCGTCGCCTGGTGATCAGCGCCTGGAATGTCGGCGAGCTGCCGCAGATGGCGTTGATGCCGTGCCACAGTCTGTTCCAGTTCTACGTGGTGAACGGCAAGCTCAGTTGCCAGCTCTATCAGCGCAGCGGCGACATCTTTCTGGGCGTGCCGTTCAATATCGCCAGCTATGCGCTGCTGACCCACATGGTGGCGCAGGCCACCGGCCTGGGTGTGGGCGATTTCGTGCATACGTTGGGCGATGCGCACTTGTATTCGAACCACTTCGAACAGGCACGCGAGCAGCTGACGCGCACACCGCGCGCACTGCCTACCTTGCGTTTGAATCCCGAGGTCACCGACCTGTTCGCGTTCCGCTTCGAAGACATCGCCATCGAAGGCTACGACCCGCATCCGGCGATCAAGGCGCCGGTGGCGGTCTGACGTCTGGTCTCGATTAGTGAGACGATGCCGATGCATGTTATTCCTCACTTCGAAGGAAGCGTGTGATGCCTAAAAACTCGATGAAAGCAAGAGAGAAACTTGCAGATTCGCTGATGGCTACGCAGGCAAGCCTGTTCGTTAATTTGACAAGTGTGCTGTTAATAGCCCCGATCGGATTCTTCGGCGTTGTGCTTTATAAAGGCGAGCGGCTAGAGTTTGCAAAAGTGCTCGGGGACCAGTCGTCAGCTGCGCTTGGCGGAATTTTCGTTTGCTATATGGCCGCTTTTTTGGTCGGGATGCTTGGCCGGAAGGCTGCAATGAAAATCTATAACGAGCGATATCCGAACGCATGAAAGTCACATTGATCGTCGCCTTCGACCGCAACAATGCCATCGGCCGCGACAACGATCTGCCGTGGAAATTGCCGGACGATCTCAAGCGCTTCAAAGCGCTGACGCTGGGCAAGCCGATCCTGATAGGGCGCAAGACGGCGCAATCGCTGGGGCGAGCGTTGCCGGGGCGATTGAACTTGGTGCTGACCGGTGCGGGACAGGTGCCGTTCGACGGCATGCAGGCTGTCGCATCGGTAGAGCAGGCGATCGAACGCGCCGTGCAGGATGGGGCGCAGGAGCTGTGCGTGATCGGTGGCGGAGAGGTGTATCGCCTGACCATGGAGCGTGCCGATTTGCTGGCAGTGACTGAAGTGGACACCGCGGTGGAAGGCGCCGACACGCATTTTCCGCCGATCGACCCAGCGGTGTGGTCGCCTGTGAGGCGCGAGTTGCATGCTGCCGATGATCGGCATGCCCATGCGTTTGCGTTCGTGGATTACGCGCGCCGCTGAGCTATGCAGTGGCGCGCCCGGTATTGCGATGGCGACGGGCGCCCTGCGCGCTTAGAGCGGCTAACAAAACTACTGCGCAGCCGCCAGGCGGGCGCGGCCGGTGCTCGGAATCCTCATGTACCCCTCGTACACTCCGGTTCCTGTGCGCCGTCCACGCCCACCTGACGACCGCTCGCTACGTTTTGTTAGCCACTCTTAGTCCTGTGGCGTATCGGCTGGCGGCTTGTGGCCGGCCGCTACGTTCCCCGCATTGCCGCGATTGCCGCGCGAACGCTGACGCCCTTGCCGCTCACGCGGCCGCCGCGGCGCGCGTGCGGCCGGTGCCGGCCCGGTCACTTCGCGTCCGGGCACCTGCACCACGCGCAGCTCATCGCTATCCAGCTGCAACGCCGTCAGCTTGCCGCCCCAGACCGCACCGGTATCGATCGCATGGACGCCCTGGGTGATCGTCAGGCCCAGCGCCGACCAATGCCCGCAGACGATCTTCAGGTCGCGCTCGACACGTCCCGGCACCTCGAACCAGGGATACAGGCCCAGCGCCTGCGTCCCAGGCGTGCCCTTGTCGTCGGTGGCGATACGCCCACGCGGGGTGCAATAGCGCATGCGGGTGAACAGGTTGATGATGGCGCGGCTGCGGTCGTAGCCGCTCAGGCCCGGCGACCAGCCCGGCTGGTCGCCGTACATATTGCGCAGCAGCTTGCGATAGCCGCCGCCCTGCAGTTGCTGCTCGACCTCGCGTGCGTGTTTTTCGGCCATCTGCGTGGTCCACTTCGGCGCCAGCCCGGCGTGGATCATCATCCAGCCCAGTGCGCGGTCCACGTGCGCCAGCTTCTGCATGCGTAGCCAGTCCAGCAGCGCGTCGCGATCTTCGGCCATCACGATGCGCAGCAGATCCGGGTTGACCTTGTGCTGCTCTTCTTCCGAACGCGCACCGATCGCCAGCAACGACAGGTCGTGATTGCCCAGCACCACCACACTGTGCGCGCGCAACGAATGCACCAGGCGCAGCGTTTCCAGCGATTGCCCGCCGCGGTTGACCAGATCGCCGCAGAACCACAGCGTGTCCTGGGCAGGGTCGAAATTGATCTTTTCCAGCAACCGCTGCGTGATGTCGTAGCACCCTTGCAGGTCGCCGATGGCCCAGACGCTCATTGCGCGCGCTCCCTCACTCCAGCATTCATCAGTGCAGCGTCCTGGGCACGCTCAGCACGAAGGCGGCGATCGGGGCGATAAATTCGGTGCCATCGTCGGCCACCATGTCGTAGTGGCCTTGCATCTGTCCGTGCTCGGTCTCCAGCAGCACGCCGGAGGTGTAATGGAAGGCCTCGCCCGGGCGCAGCCACGGCTGTTCGCCGACCACGCCTTCGCCATCCATCTGCTCGGTGCGACCGTTGCCATCGGTGATCTGCCAATGGCGCGCGATCAGGCGCGCAGGCACCGCACCCGCATTCTGGATGCGGATGCTGTAGGCAAAGGCATAGCAGCCTTCGTCCGGGGTGGATTGATGGGCGAGGAAGCGGGGCGATACCTCGACCTCGACCCGGTAGCGCGGATCATCTTGCATGGCGAAAGTCTAAGGCAACGCTGATCAA
>NZ_JFAQ01000013.1 GCF_001304695.1 Xanthomonas axonopodis | reverse complement strand
CCCATGATCGGCTGACCCAGGTTTCCGAGGCTTGGGGATGGCTGGCTGAAGCAAGGGTGCTACTCCGGCGACTGACTGTTTGATTATGTAAACACCCTCTAAGGAACCTCTGAACAACGCTCCAAAAAAGCGCGACACTATCGTTTCGGAGTGAGGAGACATCCATGCAACTGACGTTCGGTGACGCTGAGGGCCTGAGGAAGCGCAAGCAAACCCGCCGGGAGATATTCCTGGCCGAGATGGAGCAGGTCGTTCCGTGGCAGCAATTGCTTGCCCTGATCGCGCCGCACTATCCAGTGTCGGGGCGGCCCGGTCGGCAGCCGTACGCACTGGCGACGATGTTGCGGATTCATCTGTTGCAGCAGTGGTATGCGTTGAGCGATCCGGCGATGGAAGAAGCGCTGCACGAGATCCCGACCCTGCGGCGGTTTGCCCAGCTCGGTGGCTTGGACAATGTTCCTGACGAGACCACGATTCTCAACTTTCGCCGTCTGCTGGAAACCCATGACCTTGCCGCGCGGATGCTGGAAGCCGTCAACGCGCATCTGGCGCGCAAGGGCCAGAGCCTGCGGTCGGGCACGATCGTCGATGCAACGCTGATCGCTGCGCCCAGTTCGACCAAGAACGCCGAGCGCGCGCGACCCTGAGATGCATCAGACCAAGAAGGGCAATCAGTGGTATTTCGGGATGAAGGCGCACATCGGTGTGGATGAATTTTCCGGGCTGGTACACCACGTGCAGTGCACCGCAGCCAACGTGGCCGATGTCACGGTGACGCACGCATTGCTGCACGGCAAGGAAGACAGCGTGTTCGGCGACAGTGGCTATACCGGCGCGGACAAACGCCAAGAACGGCAGACCTGCGAGGCTGCATTTTTCATCGCCGCCAAGCCCTCGACGATGCAAGCCATCGGCAACAAACGCGAGCATGCTCGGGAACAGCGTTGGGAACACGTCAAGGCCAGCGTGCGCGCGAAGGTGGAACATCCGTTCCGGGTGATCAAGCGCCAGTTTGGCGACACCAAGGTCCGCTATCGCGGTCTGGCCAAGAACACCGCACAAGTGCTGACCTTGTTTGCGCTGTCGAACCTGTGGATGAAGCGAAAACAGTTACTGCCTGCGATGGGGAGCGTGCGCCTGTAACCCGGGAAATTCCCACGGAAAACGCCAGAAATGGCGAGAAACCCGAAGATCCAAACGCGACTCTCCGGAACGATGCCACCTTCCGCCCTGTCAGGTCTCGTTGTTCAGACCTTCCCTAGATCAAGTGCGGTTGAACTAAAACTTCAAATCCACACGCGCATACCAGAACCGTCCGCCGGGGATATCGTAGGTAGATGGATCGTACCCATTGAGGGAGCACGACAGGCAGATCGGCGGATCCTTGTCGAACACGTTGTTCAAGCCGGCCGTGAGTTGCAGGCCCTTGAGCCAATCGACGCGATAACCCACTTGCGCATCGTGATAGGTGATTGCATCCAACCGGTTGGTTCCCACCGACGGATCCGAACACACCGCAAACTCCACCGCGTCACCGCATTGCTCGGTGCGCTTGCAGATATGCCGCGCGGTCCACGAAGCCGTCCAGTTGCCCAGCGACCAATCCAGTACCGCGTTGCTGGTCCACTCCGGAATGGCGCTGTCCACCACCTCGATGCCCGGCCCGCGGCTGCCGCTGACCCGCTGCACCCAGCGCCTCGTAACGGCCTCTACCAAGGTGTTCTGCCACGATAGCTTGAAGCGCCCGAATGCGGTTTGCGGCAAAGTCCAGAACATATCCACATCCCAGCCGTCGGTCTTGATCGAGCCCAGGTTGGTCAACCGGTTATTGAAGGCATTGATGCCGCCGGTGGACGCCCGCCCAATGCCATTGCAGTACAACGCATCCAGCGTATCCACGCACAAATCCAGCTGCGTCTGCGCATTGATCGCCTGGATCGCCTGGATCGCACCATCCACATGATGGCGATAGAAGGTCACCTCCAGATCGAGGCGGTCGGACCAGCTGGCATCGCTCGCAAATCCCGGGCTGAAGACGAAGCCCGCACTGAAACTGCGCGAACGCTCCGGATCCAGTTGCTCGTTACCGCCGGTGGTGACCGAGATCTGCTGGTTGGCCTGCTGATAGCCGGCAGGCACGCCGAGCGCTGCGCAATTGGCCGCACTGCCACGCGGTGCGGTGCCGCCCAGTCCGACCGAGCACGGGTCCGACAACTGCAGGTCCGCACGCGCCGCCGACCCGAACAACTCGCCGATGGTGGGCGCACGGAAGCCTTCCGCATAGCTGGTGCGCAACACGAACTCATCGGTGACCTGCCAACGCAGACCGTACTTCGGCGTGAACTCTCCACCGAATGTCGAATAGTCCGAATAGCGCCCGGCGATATTCAGATCGAATTTGTCGCCCAATGCGGAGTTGGCGAAGATCGGGATATTGAGTTCGAGATAGGCTTCGTTGACGTCGTAGCTGCCCGAGGTGGGCAACGAGGGCACGCCGTTGTAACGCCCGGCCACGGTGAGCGGATCGGGCTGATAAGCGCCTTCGTACTTGCGGTATTCGTAACCGCTGGCGAACGACACCGCACCGCCGGGCAACTGGAACAACTCGCTGCTGAGGTTGGCCGTGAACAGGCTCAATTCGTTCTGGCTGCGATCGCGCACCACCGACTGGATCCAGCGCAACATCTCCGGCGTGATGCTGCCGGCACCGCTGAAGATATCCAGCGGCACGCAGCCGGCCACGGCAGCGCAGGCAGCCGGGTCGCCCAGCGCCAGATTGATGTTGTAGATGTTGTAGAGGTTGTAGCTGCCGTAGTTGGTCTGCTCGGCCTTGTTCTTGCTGTACATGCCGTTGACGTCCCAGAACCAGGTCCGCCCTGCACCTTCGAACGTGCCGACCACGCCGGTGCCGAAATATTGGGTGTCGACCTGTTGCTCGTAACGCCGCGGCCCGCCTTCCACCGGCCTGCGACCGATCTGGATCAGATTGGTGGCCGAATCCAGATCGAATCCGAACGGGTTGAACGGGTTGAGCGCGGAGATCACGATGTTGTCGGCCAGCGGGTTGCCGGTACCGGCATCGGGCCCGAGGAAGATGGGCTCCGGTGCGTCCTGGTTGGTCGATTCGCGCCGGTTGCCCAACGCCTTGACGTACCACTGCACGTCGTCGTTGAAGTAATAGCGGAACTGCGCAAACACGCCCTTGCGCTCGGACTGGGTCAGCAACAGATTTTGCTCGGCGAAGTTGTAGCGGTCTGCGGTGCCGAAGCAGTGATAGTCGTCGCTGCGCGTGCAACCGCCGCTGCCATCGTATTGCGGTGTACCGACGCCGGCGTTGGGCGTGAGGTTCTGGCGCACGCCGGTGTTGGGATCGACGAACTGGAAGCGGCCATCGGGCGTTGCCGAGCTGGCGAAGGTCAGCCCCGTGCCAGGAATCGGAAAGCGCGCCTGTGCACGATCGCGCGCGTAGATCGGATCCTGCTTGACATAGCTGGCGCCGAGAAACAGGCTGAAATTCTCTCCGCTGGTGCCCCACGCCAGGTCCATGCCCTGGTTGGCGCCATCGCCCTTGCCGTACTGCCCGTAGTTGAGCGTGACCTGCGCACCGTCGAAACTGCACGGGTGATGATGTTGACCACACCGGCAATGGCATCCGAGCCGTACAGCGACGAGGCGCCGTCTTCGAGCACTTCGATGCGCTCGACGATCGCCAGCGGAATGGTGTTGAGATCGGTCGACGAACCCACGCCGGACGCGGAGGATTCGTTGACCCAGCGAATGCCATCCACCAGCACCAGCACACGCTTGGAACCGAGATGGCGCAGATCCACCTGCGCCGAGCCGGCGCCCACGCCGCTGCCATCGGGCGGAAAGCCGAAGTTATCGGAGGAATTGAACTTGGCATTGAGCGCCGAACCGGACGCGGTGAGCTCCTGCAGTACTTCGCCGATGGAGGTCAGGCCGGTGCGTTAGATATCGGCGCGATTGAGCGTCTGGATCGGTACCTGACCCTGCAATTCAGCGGTTTTGATGCGCGTGCCGGTGACCTGCACGCTGTCGAGCGTGCGCGTACTCGGTGCGGCCTCGGGCTGTTGCGCCCAGGCGAGCGTGGGAATCAGACACAACGACAACTGCACGGCCAGGCATGACCGACGGGGGTCAATCAGACACTTCATCCTTTCTCTCCCCAGAAGGATTCTTGAGTGTCCGCACGCCCCCGTGCCCTGCGGCCCTTCCCAATCCTTAAACGAAACATTAACGCGCCGCAACTGGCGGTGCAGCAGCGCACGGTGCGGCAGCGGTCGTGACGAGGTGTCATCTGCTCGCATGTGCGTGCCCGATCCATTGCGCATGCAAGCCAAGACGGCATCTCCATCACACCAGCGACACGTATTCACTCAGGCGCTCAGGCGTGCTTGGGTATCATCACGCCATGACTTACGCCCCCCGCCTTGCCACTGTTTTCATCGGCCTGCTGTGCCTTGGCAGCACCGCATTGCACGCGCAAACCCTCGACCCGCAGCTGACTGCCATGCGCGATGCCATCGCGGCTGCAGAGCGCGGCCAGACCGATGCCGGCCAGCTCGCCGCATTGAGCCGCCATCCGCTATATGGATGGCTGGAATTTGCTGCGCTCAAGCGCACGATCGACACCGTCTCCAATGCCCAGGCGCAAGCATTTTTGCAGCGTTACGCCGGTCAGCCCGTGGCTGAAAGCTTCCGCAGCACGTGGTTGCCGGCGGTGGCGCGTCGGCAGGACTGGAACACGCTGCTGGCCAACTGGAAGTCCACCGACAACCTCGGCCTGCGCTGCGCACAACTGACCGCGCGCCTGGCCACCGGCAAGGCCGATGCACAATGGAGCCGCGATGCGCTGACGCTGTGGCGCAACGGCAAGGCGCTGCCCGACGCCTGCGATGCAGTGGTTGGCGGACTGGAATCGCGCGGCGAACTTACGCCGGCGCTGCGCTGGGAACGCGTGGAGGCCGCTGCCGATGCACAGCTGCCTGCGGTGATGCGCACCGCCGCGCGTGGCCTGCCGGCGGCCGATCTGACGCTGGCCATCGATTACGCTGCCTTTCTCGACAAGGTCCATCCGCGTGCACTAGGTTGGCCCAAGACCGAGCGCAGCCGCCGCATCGCGGTCGACGGACTGGCCAAGCTGGCCAAGAGCGATCCCGACGCTGCCGAACAGCAACTACCGCAACTTGCCAGTGCGCTCGGCTTCAGCGAAGCGCAGCGTGGGCAGGTGCTGTATCAGATCGCATTGTGGACCGTCGCCTCGTATCTGCCGGATTCGGCGCGACGGCTCAATGCCGTACCGGATGCGTCCTACGACGAACGCCTGCACGAATGGCGTGCACGCGAGGCGATGTCGCGCGGCGACTGGCCGGCGGCGTTGGCCGCAATTCGCAAGATGCCGACGAGCCAGCGCAGCGACTCGCGGTGGCAGTACTTCGAAGCCCGCCTGGCCGAAAAGACCGGCGCTACTGCAGCCGCCCAGCCGCTGTATCGCGCCGCCGCGCAATCGCCGACCTTCCACGGATTCCTGGCTGCCGACCGCCTGCAGCAGCCTTACCGGCTGTGCCCCTGGGAGCCCAACGACAGCGCACAGGCAAAGGCCGCTGTTGCGCGCGACCCGGCCCTGGTCCGCGCAATCGCGTTATTTCAGATCGACCGCCCCGGCTGGGCCGTGGCCGAATGGAACGATGCCGCCACCCGCTTCGACGACACCCAGCGCCGTCTGGCAGTGGAAGTTGCCAGCGATAACGGCTGGTTCGACCGTGCGGTATTCGCGCTCGGCAAGCAGCCGGACGAACAACGGCTCTACTCGTTGCGTTTCCCGCTGCACCACGACGACAGCATTCGTCGCGAGGCCGCCAAGAATGCGATCGACCCAGCCTGGGTGGCTGCGGAAATTCGTGCCGAAAGCATCTTCAATCCGCGCGCGCGCTCGCCGGCCAACGCAATGGGCCTGATGCAGGTCCTGCCTAGTACTGGCGCGGCCGTCGCCAAGGGGATCGCTCTACCCGGCTATGCAGGCGCCAGCAGCCTCTATGAGCCAGGCACCAACATCGCCATCGGCACGGCGTATCTGCGCCAGCTGCTCAACACCTACGGGCTGCCCTACCTCACCATTGCCGCCTATAACGCAGGCCCCGGCCCCACCGGACGCTGGCAGTCGCAGCGGCCGAATTTCGAGCCGGATTTCTGGATCGAAACCATCAGCTACAAGGAAACCCGAGACTATGTCGCGCGCGTGTTGGCCTTCAGCGTGATCTACGACTGGCGCCTCAACGGCGACATGCTGCCGCTGAGCGACCGGCTCATGGGCAAGCTGGTGGACAATCGTTTGAAGCCGGTCTGCACTCCCGGCCAGGCTGCCAATAACGCCGCGCAGGATTGAGCGACGTCGGGTGGCCTGCACTGATGCAGGCCTTGGCGAGTGCGCGGGGCCGTCATTGCGCACGTCATCCGACGCAGCGTAGATGCCGCACAGGTACCGGCAAGGATGACCTGCAGCGTGTGCAGCGGTGATGGATAGACATTGGATAGGTAACGGTGCTGCAAGCAGCTCCCAACTGCATGATGCAGCGCCGCCACCTCTACCAGACCCGATTCATCGCCACGCGAAACGCACAACGCCCGCATCACTGCGGGCGTTGTGCGACTGCGTGCAGCATTGCCTTTACAGCCACAACCAGTGGCAGTTACAGCTTGCCTGCGCCTGCTTTCGCCTTGACGTCTGCAGCGACCTTGTCGGCCGATAGCAGATTGTAGGTATACGGCGGTGTCCAGCCGATGTTGGTATTCCACGAGCACGACAGCGCCTTGCCATTGAGCAGCGAACCCTGATCGCGATACACGCTGCCACCGTAGTCGGCAGCGATCTTGTCGCAGCTACTCACGCCGCTGATCTCGAACACGTTGCGCTCGGAGAAGATCTTCGACTCCTTGCCCACGCCATGTGCGTAGGAGAACGGATAGACCTTATTGCTGGTGCTGCCAACGTGATAGTTGTTGTACAGATGCACCTGACCGAAGCGCACGCGCGGGGCGCGCGCAGAAATGTTTTCGAACAGGGTGTTGTGAATGGTGACCTTGAGCTTGCTGCTGTCGGTACTGGACGCGCTGTCGCTGGAGCCGATCAGGTTGTTCTTCTCGTGCGATTTGAAGGCCGAATACGAGACGGTGACGAAATTTGCGCCTTTCTTGATGTCTATTGCGTCGTCGTGGTGCTGTTTGGGACGGCCATTTGCGGTGCCGTTCTGATCGTCGGTACGGCGGCCATCGGTGAAGGTGACATGGTCCACCCACACGTTGCTGGCGCCTTCCACGGTCAGGCCGTCGTACTCCGCATTCCAGTTGCCGGCACTGCCATCATCCGGATCCCAGACCGGCTCCGGGTCCCAGGGATCTTCGATCGTGATATTGCGAATAATGACGTCGTTGGCCTTGACGTACAGATAGCCCTCGCGAATTTCCGCGTTGCTGGTGATGCCGATCAGCGTGGTCTTGGTGGGCACGTTCAGACGCGCGCGCGTCTTCATGTCCGAGGTCTTGGTGTACGGCTTGCCTTCGCTGATATCGATGATGCCGCTGACCTTGATGATGCGTCCGTTGCTACCGACGCTTGCGCTCAATGCAGCTTTCAACTCGGCGGCGTTCTTGACGGTGTAGATATCTTTGGAGCCGCCCTTGGTGCCGCCGTTCTGGGTCGGTGAGCAGCAACGACCCAACGAACAGCGACGCGGCGGCCGCCGTCGAAAATTTCGGCTTCATCTTGATCTCTCCCTCAAATGGGTTCGATGCGCCGAGCCGCGGCGCACCCCTGGTCCAGCAGAATCGGATGAATTATTCATCTATGGAATATTCCATTCCGCGGAACCGATACCAGGAGCATTGCAAATGCTTGTATCTAGCTGCTTTTCGGATATGCATGCGTAATCACGCAAACGCCTGCGAGACACAAAAGAAGAGACAAAACGCTGCGATCAGGACACGCGGAGACAGCACAGGGACACTGCAACGCAGCAAGTGCGTGCACTTACGAAAACCCTTCGAAGAACAACTCAATCGCCATCACCAACGCGTCTTCGCGCCCGGCGTGGGATGGGTAGTAGCGCGGACGCCGGCCGATTTCGTTGAAGCCTTCGGAGTGGTACAGCGCAATCGCCGATGGATTAGAGGGGCGCACTTCCAAAAACGCGCGCCGCGCACCGCGATCGGAGGCGCCCTTGATCAGCGCGCGCAACAACACGCGACCGTGGCCTTGCGATTGCGCCTCCGGTGCGATGCAGACGTTGAGCACATGCGCCTCGTCGGCGGCGATGCTGATGACGCCATAGCCGATCACCTGCCCGGTTTGTTCCATCACCCAGCCCGGATACCCGGCCTGCAGGCAATCGCGGAAGATGTTGCGCGTCCACGGAAACGGATAGGCGCGCAACTCGATCTCCATCACCGCATCCAGGTCGCTCTCGCGCATTGCGCGCAGCGAGGTGGGTTGCGGCGCGTTCAATGCGCTCACGCCGGGTACCGGCGCCGACGCAGCGCGCGCAACTGCGGCCACAGCGCACGCTTGGCGGCCGGATTGCCGCGCAGTTCCGCCAGCGGCCAGGAGGCCATCAAGGCCTGGGTCGCAGGATCGCCCGGATTGCAGCCGGACGCGCGCAGCAAGGCCATCTGCAGGCGATCCGGCATGCCGACCCGGCTCCGCCGTTGCGGCGCCGACGCTGGCGCAGTACTGGGCGCGCGGGGCGCTTCGGCAGGTGCCGCCGGTGCATTCCGCCGCGCAACTGGCGCATTGGCCGTTACAGGTTGCGGCGCACGCTCCACACGCGCCGGTGCGGCGATGGGTGCGCGCTCGGCGACCTCCACAGGCGCGGGCAACGCATCGACCGCATCGCGGTCCAGATACACGGTGTGCCCCAACGCCTGCAGATACGACACCTGCAGATCGGACCACATCGGCTCGCTCATCGAGTCGCTCACGAAAACTGGCTCATGGCAGCTCGGGCACGCGCCGCCAGCGTCGCAACAGCCACATCAACGGGCCGGACAAGGCGTACAGGACCCCGATCACCAGCAACGAGCGCGCCAGATCGATCACCAGCAGCGCAATCACCACCGTGGCAATCGCCAGCGCCAGGAACGGCACGCGGTCGGCACGCGGCCCGCGCGCGCCGCCCTTGAAGCTCCAGAAGCGGATCCGGCTGACCATCAGCAACGCCGACACCACCGTGATCGCCAGCGCCACGTAGCGCAGCTGCTCGCCATCGAAGCCCAGGCTGTCGTCGGCGAAGGCCCACACAAAAGACATCATCAGGCCAGCCGCCGCCGGGCTGGCCAAGCCGATGAACCAGCGTTTGTCTACCACCCCGACCTGGGTGTTGAAGCGCGCCAGCCGCAACGCCGCGCAGGCCGCATACAAAAAGGCAGCCGACCAACCCACCCGGCCCATCACGCTACTGTCGCACTTCAGCGCCGACAGCGACCAGTGGTACATCACCAGCGCGGGCGCCATGCCGAAGCTGACCAGATCGGCCAGCGAGTCGTACTGCACCCCGAATTCGCTGCTGGTGTTGGTCAGACGCGCCACCCTGCCATCCAGCCCGTCCATCACCGCAGCCACGAACACCGCCATGGCGGCCTGGACGAACTGCCCATTGGCGGCGGCGATGATGGCGTAGAAACCGGAAAACAGCCCGGCGGTGGTGAACAGGTTCGGCAGCAGGTAAATCGTGCGCGAGCGCGGGGGCGGTCTCATCTCATCCATCCGCCAAGTGTAGGGCCTGAGGTCTGTCCGGCGGTAGCGCGCTTGCTGGTTCAGCACCCTGCGCGCCCATCACTTGCCAGCGCCCGCTGCGGATGCTGCAATCGCGGCGGGAATCATCCAGGGGAAGCCACATGCAGCTGTCGTCCGGGCTTTGCGCCCTGTTGATGCTGGTCAGCACCGCCGCAGGCGCGACCGATCTTTATAAGTGGAAGGACGCCAAGGGCGTGACCCACTACACCGAAACCCCGCCACCGACCGGCCAGCGCTATGAAGCGCGCCGCATCGATGCGCGCAACGGCACCGCGGCGATCGCTGCAGCAGAGACGGCCGCGCCTGAATCGGCGGACTGTCTCAACGCGCGCCGCAATCTGGAACTGCTCAGCGGCAAGGGAGAGGTCTCCATGGCGGCCGGCGCCGATGGCAAGCCTGGCGCCGTCTTGGACCAGGAGGCCCGTGCAACCCAGAGGAACCTGGCCGACGCCGCCGTCAAGGCCTATTGCAAGCCGGCAGCCCCGGGCGGCCCGGCCACCTGAACCGGGAAGCGCCGCCAGGGGCGGAAGTTGCCGTCCCGCCGCCGGGCTAGGGCCACAGCACCTTGGTGCAGCGAGCACCGGGCGAGCCAGCGCGACCAACCTGATGGCAGCACGTGCGTAGGTCGTAAAAGAAGCGCGGCCCCAACAGCTGCACGATCGCCGGGTATCGGTGAGGGATGTATGCGGACCACCACGCAGCCTGCGGCGCACGTGCGCCGGCAAGCCAGCCACTTGCGCCGTCCCACGCGGGCCCGCCCTGGCCAGCGACAACCGGCAAAGCGCGCCCGGCGATGACCGGCAGGGCGCGAGACTGGCAAACTAGCGGCTTTCCGCCCAAGCGAAGCCCGATGCGTCTTTCCCAGTTCCACCTGCACACCACCAAGGAAACCCCGGCCGACGCCGAGCTGGTCAGCCACCGTCTGATGCTGCGCGCGGGCATGATTCGCAAGCTGGCCTCCGGGCTGTACACCTGGTCGCCGCTGGGCCTGCGCGTGTTGCGCAAGGTCGAAGCCATCGTGCGCGAAGAGATGAACAGCGCCGGCGCAGTGGAAGTGCTGTTTCCCACCATCCAGCCGCGCGAGCTGTGGGACGCCACCGGGCGTTGGGAAAAGTTCGGCGGGCAGCTGCTCAAGATCAAGGACCGCAAGGAACAGGAGTTCTGCTACAGCCCCACCGCCGAAGAGGCCGCGGCCGAATTCGCGCGCCAGGAAATCAACAGCTACAAGCAGCTGCCGCTGAATTTCTATCAGATCCAGACCAAATTCCGCGATGAGATCCGCCCGCGCTTCGGGGTGATGCGTGCGCGCGAGTTCCTGATGAAGGACGCCTACTCCTTCCATCTCACCGACGAGGACATGGCGCGCGAATACGACAACATGCGCGCCGCCTACACGCGCATCTTCACCCGCCTGGGACTGGATTTCCGCGCCGTGCAGGCCGATTCGGGCGCCATCGGCGGCGACGCATCGCAGGAATTCCACGTCATCGCCGACTCCGGCGAAGACTCGCTGGCGTTCTCCACTGGCTCCGATTACGCCGCCAACGTGGAAACCGCCAGTACGGCACCGCCTGCCCCGCGCGCCGCGGCCAGCGAAGCGATGCAGCAGGTGGCAACGCCCACCCAGAAGACCTGCGAGGACGTGGCCCAATTGCTCGGCATCGCGCTGCAGCGCACGGTCAAGTCGGTGGCGGTGATGACCCAGGCCGGCTTCGTGCTGGTACTGGTGCGTGGCGATCACGCGGTCAACGAGATCAAGCTGGCCAAGGTACCCGGGCTGGCCGATTACCGCCTGGCCAACGAAAGCGAAATCCGCGAGCACCTCGGCTGCGAGCCGGGCTTCCTGGGCCCGGTCAACACCGCGCGCCCGGTGCGCGTGGTGGCCGACCGCGATGTCGCCGCACTGGCCGATTTTGTGATCGGCGCGAATGTGTCCGGCGCGCACCTGGTCGGCGTCAACTGGGGCCGCGATCTGCCCGAACCGGGGACCGTGGCCGATGTGCGTAACGTGGTCGAGGGCGAACGCGCGGCCGATGGCGGGGAACTGCGCCTGGCTCGCGGCATCGAGGTGGGCCATGTGTTCCAGCTCGGCAGCCAGTACGCGCAGGCGCTGCAAGCCACTGTCATCGACGAAGGCGGCAAGGCGGCAGTGATGAAGATGGGCTGCTACGGCATCGGCATTTCGCGCATTGTGGCCGCGGCGATCGAACAGAACCATGACGATGCCGGCATCATCTGGCCCGCGCCGATGGCGCCGTGGCAGGTGGTGGTCTGCGTGATCAATCCCAAGCAGGACCCGCAGGTGCTCGCTGCCGCCCAGGCCTTGCTGGACGAATTGCTTGCCGCCGGCCTGGATGCCGCACTGGACGACCGCGGACTGCGCCCGGGCGCGATGTTCGCCGATATGGAACTGCTGGGCATTCCGCATCGGGTGGTGGTCTCGGAACGCGGATTGGCGGCTGGCACATTTGAATATCGCGCCCGTACCGCCGATGCAGCGGAAAACCTGGATAAAGCCGGGTTATTTTCCCGCCTGGGGCATTGATCAAAGCCCGGGTATCGGCTTCAAATAGATGAACACAAAGCGCCGAATTATTTCGGCGCATTTGTCACACCGGTTTTCTCACTTTATGATGGCGACCGCTGCCATGGACCGGCATTCTTTTTCTCTCATCTTCCGGAGCAGTGATGTCGATCGATCTTAGTGGCCTGTCGGCCAAGCAGTTGAGCGCCCTGATCAAAAATGCAAAGAAGCAGCAGACCGTGGTTGCCAAGCGCGCGCCGATCGCCAAGGTCCGCACGCAGCTGACCCGCGCTGCAAAAGCCCAGGGTTATTCCATCGAAGAATTGTTTGGCGCTTCTGCCAGTGCCGGCCCGGGCCGTCCGGCGGGTGCCGGCAAGCCAGGTCCGCGTGCCGGCCGCAAGCTGGGCAAGGTGCCGCCGAAGTATCGCAACCCCGCCAACGCCCAGGAAACCTGGACCGGCCGTGGCAAGCAGCCGCGCTGGCTGGCCGAATTGACTGCCGCCGGCAAGAAGGTGGAAGACTTCCTGATCAGCAAGGTCGGCGGTGCGAAAAAGGCAACCGCAAAGAAGGCCTCGCCGCGCAAGGCCGTCACCAAGCGCGCCGCCAAGAAGTCCAAAGCCGCTTGATTCAAACCAATAAAAACGCCGGCCATGCCGGCGTTTTTATTGCGGGGTGTTCTCCCTATAAATTCTTGCGGGCAGGAATGAGCAGATTGCCAAACAGCAATCCGGCCATCAATGCCATGACGATATTTGTTACTGCCAAGAGTGCGGCTTGTCCGACACTGACATCCTGTTGCTGCACCAAGGTCAAAAAGCCCCGCAAACTGACGCTTCCCGGAACCAGCATGATGATGCCGGGCAACCGGATCAGCGCACCGGGCTTGTGCACCACGCGCCCGAATAAATTTCCCGCAGCGGTCAATGCCATCGCCGAGGCGAATACCCCGGCCGGCCCGCCCCAGGCATGTCCTGCATGACGCGCAATGACATAACCGGACATGGCTGCCGCCATGATCCATAAATAATCGCGTCGATTGGCTTTGAACAACACCGCAAACGCATAAGCGGCCACCACCAACGAGGCCCATTCCACCCAGCCGGCCTGCGGCCGCAACGCGGCCACATGGGGATGCAGGCCAACCAGCTGGGTCAGCGTGACCGCAATGACCGCACCTACGGTCAGCTTGAGCACTGTGGTGACCGCACCGGCCAGACGCGCCGTGCCGGAGACCCAGTGCTGGCTGGCCAGCTCGTTGAACGCATTGGTCAATGACATGCCAGGCAGCAGCACCACCAGCGAGGCGATGATCACCGTATTGAGGTTCAACGGCCCCAGCAGGGAAGCCACCAGCGCCGCCACCACCCCGGCCAGCAGGCCGGCCAGCGCCTCGCCGGCTTCCTTGGTGGCAGCGCGCTTGTCGGTGTACTGGGTGAGCAGGCCGATCGACATGCCGATCGCCCCGGCCGTGGCGATATCCAGCCACGGCAGCTTCCACAGCCCGGCCACCCCGGCGGCGGCCAGCCCGAACGCCAGCACCTGCAGGGTCTTGCCGCGCCGGTCCACCTCGCGGTCCAGCCGGCGCAATGCGGTGTGTCCTTGCGCGATGCTCATGCGGCCGTTGGCCACGCTGTCGGCCACATAATCGGCCACGCCGAGCTTGTAGAGATCGTTTTCGCCCGGGGCCAGGCGAATCACCCGCGTGATATCGCTGGAGCCGATCGCCTTGGTAGGGTCGCTGAAGCTCAGGATGATGCCGGTGGGGTTGGACCAAGGCTCGCAGTCCAGGCCCAGCTTCTGAGACAACCCCACCACCGCTGCTTCCAGCCGTTGCGCGGTGGTGCCATAGGAATGCAGGCGCCCGGCGATTTCGGACACGAAGGCGACGCGCTGGGCGTAGGTGGCGCTGGCGGACGGGAGGACAACGGTGGCAGCGGACATGCGTGGCGGGTCGGATCGGAGAAACGCCGTGTCCGGCGAGGCCGCCAGTGTATGCCGCAGCGCGCGTGGCCGGCGCCCTCACTGACGGCCATCGGCACACCGCCGCGGTGGCGTCCCCATCCGTCGCTCACATTGGCACTGTATGCTGGCGGCACGGACAGGCCACCCATGATCAAACCGCAACCTCCACGCATCGAACAAGACTCGCAGGATCAGGCACAGGTCCGCCTCGCTGGCAGTTGGATCCTGGCGACCGCCCTGCCCCAGGCAGAACTGCTGCAGGCCGTGCCCGACGGGGTGCGCCGTATCGACGCGCGCGGCATCCAGCAGCTGGATTCGGCCGGCGTCCTGCAGCTGCTGCGCTTTGCCGGCCGCATGGGCCTGAAGGAAGACGCGATCGATTTCCGCGATGAGCACCAGGCACTGGTGTGCACCATCGAGGAACTCAACGACGAGCGCCCCAAGCCCAAACGCGATTACGGCTTCGTCGCCGCGCTCGACCGCCTGGGCCGGGCCACGCATCGCGTCGGCCGGGACATCCTGGAGTTGAACAGTTTTCTGGGCGAAAACCTGGTCAAGATCATGCGGCTGATCCACGAGCCGCGACGCTTCCGGCTGACCTCCACCGTGCATCACATGGAGCAGGTGGGCCTGGACGCGGTGCCGCTGGTGGTGCTGCTGTCGTATCTGGTGGGCGCGGTGATCGCCTTCCTGGGCTCGACCATCCTGCGCGACTTCGGTGCGGAAATTTATGTGGTGGAGCTGGTGTCCATCGCCTTCTTGCGCGAATTCGCGGTGCTGCTGACGGCAATTGTGTTGGCAGGCCGCACCGCCAGCGCCTTCACCGCGCAGATCGGTGCGATGAAATCGCGCGAGGAAGTCGATGCCATCCGCACCTTGGGCCTGGACCCGATCGACCTGCTGGTGATCCCGCGCCTGCTCGCACTGATCTTCACCCTGCCGCTGCTGACCTTCATCGCGATGATCGCCGGCCTGGCCGGCGGCGTCACCGTGGGCGCGTTCGACCTGGATATTCCGCCGCAGATGTATCTGGCGCGCATGCACGAGACCATCCAGTTGCGGCATTTCCTGGTCGGCCTGTCGAAGGCGCCGCTGTTTGCGCTGGTAATCGGCCTGATCGGCTGCCTGGAAGGGCTCAAGGTCAGCGGCACCGCGCAATCGGTGGGCGAACGCACCACGTCCTCGGTGGTGCAGACGATTTCCTTGGTCATCATCCTCGACGCGATTGCGGCGTTGTGGTTCATGAAGATGGGGTGGTGATGAAGCCGGGATTCGACATTCGGGATTGGGGATTCGTGCAAAGCCGCAGCGCGGCGCTTGCACTGGTATTCAAGAGGAAGGTGCTGTGACCAATCCCGGCCCAGAGGCCGACGACGACCAGCTGGCGATTTCCGTGCGCGGGCTCACCAACCGTTTCGGTAGCCAGACCGTGCACGAAGACCTGGATCTGGACGTGCGCCGCGGTGAAATTCTCGGCGTGGTCGGCGGTTCGGGCACCGGCAAGTCGGTGCTGATGCGCAGCATCCTGGGCCTGCGCGAGCCCGACGCCGGCAGCATCCAGGTGCTGGGCGCGGACGCACGCTCGGGCCGGTTCGCCGACCGCCAGCACATCACCCGCAACACCGGCGTGCTGTTTCAGGACGGGGCGCTGTTTTCGTCGATGACCGTGGGCGAAAACGTGCAGGTGCCGCTGAAGGAACACCATGGCGAGTTTCCGGAGCGCTGGTATTTCGAACTGGCGCTGCTGAAGATCAAGCTGGCCGGCCTGCCCGCCGATGCGCTGGACAAGCTGCCCTCGCAATTGTCCGGCGGCATGCGCAAGCGTGCCGGCCTGGCACGTGCGCTGGCGCTGGACCCACCGTTGCTGTTCCTGGACGAACCCACCGCCGGGCTGGACCCGATCGGCGCAGCCGCGTTCGACCGTTTGATCCGCACCTTGCAGCAAGCCCTGGGCCTGACCGTGTTCCTGATCACCCACGACCTGGATACGCTGTATGCCATCTGCGACCGCATCGCGGTGCTGGCCGATCGCAAGGTGATCGCCAACGCGCCGCTGGCCGAGGTCGAGCAGATCGATCACCCCTGGATCCAGAACTATTTTCACGGTCCGCGCGCCCGCGCCGCGCGCGCGGCCAAGACCGACTCCACCGAGACCGCCTGAGCATGGAAACCAAAGCCAATTACGTCCTGATCGGCGCCTTCACCATCGTGGCCGGCCTGGCCCTGCTGCTGTTCGGGCTGTGGGCCGCCAAGTACTCCTCCGACCGCACCTGGCAGCAGTACCGGGTGGTGTTCCGCGAGGCGGTGACCGGCCTGTCGGTCGGCAGCCCGGTGCAGTACAACGGCATCGCGGTCGGCTCGATCACCGAGCTGACCCTGGCGCCGAACGATCCCCGCCAGGTGGTCGCACACGTGCGCGTCAACTCCACCACGCCGATCAAGAGCGACACCCGCGCCAAGCTGGCGATCACCAGCCTCACCGGCCCGTCGATCATTCAGCTCTCCGGCGGCACGCCCGAAGCGCCGGCGCTGACCACCATCGACAAGAGCGATGCGCCGATCATCCAGACCACCCCGTCGGCTTTGCAGAACATCACCGACACTGCCAACCGCATCGTCGAGCGCATGGACCAGATGCTCTCGGACAAGAATGTGGCCAGCATTTCAGCCACGCTGCAGAACCTGGAAAAGATCAGCGGCGGCATTGCCGATCGCGACGAAGGCATGCAGGCGCTGATCGTCAGCGCGCGCGATGCCGCGCGCAATCTGGACACCACCCTGACCACCACCAACGGCACCATCAAGCGGCTGGACCAGAACCTGGTGCAGCAGCTGCCGGGCATCCTGGAAAAGCTCGATGCCACCCTGGTCAAGCTGGATTCGGCGGCCGGCAACGCCGACAACATCCTTGGCGAGAACCGCGCGGCCATCAATAGTTTTGCCAATGATGGGCTGGGCCAGCTCGGCCCCACCCTGACCGAATTGCGTGGCCTGATCCGCGACCTGCGCCGGGTCAGCGACAAGCTGGACAACAACCCTGCGCGCTACCTGCTCGGCCGCGACGCACCCAAGGAGTTCGAACCGAAATGACTGCCATGCGCCTGTTGCGTCCCTTGCTGTGCGTCTCGTTGCTGGCGCTGGGCGGCTGCTCGGTGCTGACCGGCGGCGACCAGAAGCCGGCCACCATCTACGCGCCCACGGTGCGGGTGACCCCGAATCCTGCGTGGCCGCAGGTGAACTGGCAGCTGGTGGTGGCCAAGCCCAGCGCCGCGCGCGTCATCGACAGCCCGCGCATCAATGTGCGCCCGACCCCTGGCGAACTGCAGGTCTACCACGGCGCTGGTTGGGCACAGCCCGCCACCGACATGCTGGAAGACAGCGTGGTGCGCGCGTTCGAAGACTCCGGCAAGATCGCCGCAGTGGCGCATATCGGCACCGGCATCCGCTCGGACTACAAGCTGGCGATCGACCTGCGCCGCTTCGAGTCCGATTACGCCGGCCAGTCGCTGCCCTCGGCCACGATCGAGCTCAACGCCAAACTGCTGCATTCGACCGATCAACGCGTGGTCGCCTCGCGCACCTTCCTGGTCGCACGCCCGTCCACCGGCACCGACACCGCCGCAGTGGCTGTGGCTTTCGAGCAGGCGCTGACCCAGGTCACCACCGAGCTGGTCGGCTGGACGCTGAGCACCGGGCAGCAGGACAGTTCGGCGCTGCCGCACACACCGTAAGCCGACATGTCGACCTGCAGCCGGGACTCATCTCACCCGGCACAAGGTCCGGCACCCTGCAATCGACGCGATCCGCCCACCTCCCTTCTTCCGCACGCGAGAGAAGGTGGCACGCAGCGCCGGATAAGGGCACACACCGCCCTCGGCAAGCTTGCCGCAACGCACGTCGACCGGTCACCCGGCAGCGGCACCAGCCTCAACCTGCCGCAGCCGACGCAATCTGCCGAAAAGTCAGATTGATCCGCTCTCCCACCGGCCGCGCCGTGCGTGGCAGGGCATGCTTGTAGCAGCGCTGGGTATCGCCGCTCATCACTAGCAAATCGCCGTGCCCCAATTCCAGCGTCTGCTTCAGCGCCGCATCGTGGCGGTGCTTGAATGCAAGGCGCCGCGTCGCGCCCAGGCTCACCGAGGCAATCAACGGCTGCGCGCCCAGCTCAGGCTCGTCGTCGCTGTGCCAGCCCATCGCGTCACTGCCACTTCGGTAGCGATTGATCAGCACGCTGTTGAACCGGTGACCGGTCTCCTCCTCCAGCCGCATGCGCACTGGCTGCAGCACCTCCAGCCAAGGCTGTGGCGAGAATCGGGTGCCCGAGTAGCGATAGCTCGCCTGCGCGTCGCCGATCCAGCTGCTCAGGCGCGGCGAATCCACCATGCGCCCGAACATCCAAATGCGATGCACCTCCCAGTGCGCCTGCGCCAGCAGCGCCTGCATCAGCGCATCGGCCTGCGCGGGCTGCAGCCAGCCCCGCCACCAACTGATCTGCGCTCCCGGTAATGCCACCCGAATCCTCATGCCGGAAACGCTAGCACGCAGGCCTGCACACTGCGGATGAATCGACGCGATTTGCCGCCGTCACATGCAATCCCGGAAAATGGCCAACAGCCATCGAGCCAACGGGAACGGAACAATGTCGGAAGCGGGAGTGGGCGCACACGCGTCAGAGGCGGTCGAGCGTGACGTCATGGAATACGACGTAGTCACCGTCGGTGCCGGTCCGGCCGGGCTGTCGTTTGCGATCCGGCTCAAGCAGCTCGATCCGAACATCAGCGTCTGCGTGATCGAAAAATCCAGCACCATCGGCGCGCATATCCTGTCCGGTGCGGTGATCGAGCCCGGCCCGCTGGATGCCTTGCTGCCTGGCTGGCGCGACAATCCGCCGCCGATCTGCGTGGCGGCCACCGACGACGAATTCTGGTTCCTCGGCAAGGACAGCGCACGCAAGTTTCCGGTGGTTCCACCGGGCATGCGTAACCATGGCAACTTCATCGTCAGCCTGGGCGCGATGTGCGCCTGGCTGGCGCCGCAGGCCGAAGCGCTGGGCGTGGAGATCTACCCCGGCTTCGCCGCCGCCGAAACGCTGCACGACGACAGCGGCCAGGTGGTGGGCGTGCGCATTGGCGACATGGGCATTGCAAAAGACGGCACGCACAAGCCCGGCTACACCGCTGGCATCGACATCCGCGCCAAGGTCACCGTGCTTGCCGAAGGAGCGCGTGGTCACCTGACCAAGCTGCTGCTCAAACGCTTCGACCTCACCGCCGACAGCGACCCGCAGGGTTATTCGATCGGCATCAAGGAGCTGTGGCAGGTCCCGGAAGGCCGCGTCACGCCCGGCAAGATCGTGCATACCATTGGCTGGCCAGCCGACAACCGCACATACGGCGGCAGCTTTGCCTATCACCTGGACAACAACCAGATCGCGCTCGGTTATGTGAGCGGGCTGGACTACAGCGACCCGACTTACCAGCCCTGGGAAGCCTTCCAGCAATGGAAGAACCATCCCATGATCAAACCGCTGCTGGAAGGTGGCAGCATTTTGTCTGCAGGCGCCCGCGCACTGGTCAGTGGCGGTTGGCAATCGCTGCCGAAGGTGGACATGCCTGGCGCCTTACTGATTGGCGACACCGCTGGCCTGCTCAACGTTCCCAAGATCAAGGGTACCCACCAGGCGATTCGTAGCGGCATGCTGGCCGCCGAACATCTGGTGCAATCGCAGCTGGCGCCGCAAGGCTTCGACGCCAAATTGCGCGCCTCCGACGTCATGGCCGAGCTGAAGCAAGTCCGCAACATCAAACCCGGTTTCAAGAAGGGCCTGTGGTTCGGCCTGCTCAACGCGGCCTGGGAAACCGCGCTCAAGGGCGCCTCACCGTGGACGCTGAAGAACAAACCCGACTGGTCGGCGCTGCACAAGCTCGGCGAGTACGAGCAACCCAAGCGCGACTATGTCACCCGCGACCTGGCCCCGCGCGATCGCCTGCAAGCGGTGTACTTCGCCGCCACCGAGCATGATGAAGACCAGCCGGTGCATCTGAAGGTACTGGACACCGATGTGTGCGCCACTCGCTGCGTGACGGAATACGACAACCCCTGCACGCGCTTTTGCCCGGCCAACGTCTACGAAATGGTCGCAGACACCGCCAGCCCCTCCGGCAAGCGCCTGCAGATCAACGCGGCCAACTGCGTGCATTGCAAGACCTGCGACATCAAGGACCCGTACGAAATCATCACCTGGGTCACACCGGAGGGTGGTTCGGGTCCGAACTACCAGAATCTGTGAGTGCGCCCGGTCGCTCGCTGCAGTCGCGCCTGCGCACAGCGGTGTTCGGCCTGTTGCGCGCAGGATTTCGTGCGATACCGCTGAGTGACGCAACGCGCGACCGCTGGCGCGGCTGGTTTCTGGATCGACATGCAGACTGGGTCCCGGAACCCGCACGCGGCCGGGTACGCCATGGCAGCTCGCGACGTCCAGCGGTCCGCAGCGACGAAGCAGCGATTGGATATGTTCCATACAGCAAGACCACGCTGCCTGAAGCGCTTCCTGCGAAGCTGATCGCGTTTTATCTGCCACAATTTCATCCGATCCCTGAAAACGATGCATGGTGGGGCAAGGGATTCACCGAATGGCGCAATGTCAGCCGTGGGCTTCCCCAGTTCGAAGGCCACCAACAACCCAGACTTCCTGCAGATCTGGGCTTCTACGACCTTCGCAATCCCCATGTCATGCGCGAGCAAGCGCGTCTTGCGCAAGAGTATGGCCTTGGCGCCTTTTGTTTTTATTTCTATTGGTTTGCCGGCAAGACCTTGCTGGAAATGCCGATCACCCAATGGCATCAGGATGGCACGATCTCCCTGCCGTTCTGTCTTTGCTGGGCCAATGAAAAATGGGCACGCCGCTGGGATGGCCGCGGCGACGATATCCTGATCGATCAGGCGCATGATGCGGAGGACGATCTGGCTTTTATCGCGCATGTCGCAACTTACATGCGAAATCCCAAGTACCTGCGCGTCGAGGGTCGGCCGGTGCTGTTGGTGTATCGACCACATTTGCTGCCTGAGCCTGCACAAACAGCCGATCGCTGGCGGGGCTGGTGTCGCGATCACGGAATCGGCGAGATTCACCTTGCGTATGTGCAGGGTTTCGAACGCCCCGATCCGCGCGATATCGGATTCGATGCTGCCGTCGAATTCCCGCCGAACATGAGCACGCCGCCCTCGGTGGCTGCCCGGCAGCGCTTGATCAATCCGGACTTCAATGGCGATGTACTCGACTGGCGGGAACTTGCCCGCGACATGGAGCAGCGACCGCTGCGCGACTACACCCTGTACCCGGGCGTAAACCCTGGCTGGGACAACGAGCCGCGGCGCTCCGGCAAGGGGCGCATTTATCTGCATGCATCACCTCGCCGCTATCGCGATTGGCTGATGCGTACCGTACGGGATCGCCTAACGAGTACACCGCCCGCACATCGCTTGGTGTTCATCAACGCCTGGAACGAGTGGGCCGAGGGCGCTGTACTCGAACCCGATACCCGCCTTGGGTACGCATGGCTGCATGCGACAAGGCAAGCGCTGTTGCACACCACAGGAGCCGTCACCGGATCTGATCAACGCGATGCCTGCGTGGTCTTGCACGCCTGGTATCTCGATGTACTGGACGAAGCGCTAGATACGATTGCTCACTGCGGACTGTCGCTGCGGCTTATCGTCACTACCGATATCGCGATGGTCGAGCAGGTTCGCCAGCGCCTGCAGCAGCGCGGCATCCAGGCGCAGGTGGAAGGCTTCGAAAATCGCGGCCGCGATATTCTTCCTTTCCTGCGGATTGCCAATCGATTGCTCGACGAAGGCGAGCAGGTGGTTTTGAAGCTGCATACGAAAAAATCGACCCACCGCCAGGACGGAGACACGTGGCGGCGCGACATGTTCTCTGCATTGCTCGCGCCACAGCAAGCCGATGCAATCGTCCGCAGATTCGCCGAGGACCCGCTGCTCGGCCTGGCGGCGCCCGCGCAGCACGTGTTACCGGTGACCGACTTTATCGGCGGCAATGCCGATGCACTCGATTACCTTGCTGTCCGCACAGGCACGGACGCAATAAACGAACACAGCGTGTTCGCCTCCGGCAGTATGTTCTGGGTCAAGCTGGAAGCGCTACGTCCGTTATTGGATGCGCACCTGCATCCCAGTGAATTTGAAAACGAGCAAGGTCAGATCGATGGAACATTGGCCCATGCGATCGAGCGCTTTCTGGCTGTTGCGGTGAGCCACTGTGGACATCATGTCGCAACAATCGAACATTTGTTGGGAATCCCTCAACCTACCGCAACCGGACCTTACCGCTACGCACGCAAGGCGCCTTGAGGCGCCTTGCGTGTCGCTAGTTGCTCATGAGCTCGCCGTTGCGTAGATCGCCTTCGGTCAGGTCGCGAATTCAACACCCGTCTTGTCGCGCAACTCGTCCAGCGCCACGCCTTCTGCAGCCTCCACCAGCACCAATCCATCTGCAGTGACATCGAACACCGCCAGATCGGTAATGATGCGGTCCACCACGCCGAGGCCGGTCAGTGGCAGGTCGCATTCGCGCAAGATCTTGTGGCTTCCGTCCTTGGCGACGTGCTCCATCAACACCACCACGCGCTTGACGCCGGCCACCAGATCCATTGCACCGCCCATGCCCTTGACCATCTTGCCGGGCACCATCCAGTTGGCCAGATCGCCACGGTCGGTCACCTGCATTGCGCCGAGAATCGCCAGGTCGATGTGGCCACCGCGGATCATCGCGAACGAATCATGGCTACCGAAATAGCTGGCACCGGCGCGGGCGGTCACGGTCTGCTTGCCTGCATTGATCAGGTCTGCATCCACTTCGTCTTCGGTCGGGAACGGGCCGATCCCGAGCAGGCCGTTCTCCGACTGCAGCCACACATCGACACCGTCGGGGATGTGGTTGGCGACGAGCGTCGGCAAGCCGATGCCCAGGTTGATGTAGGCGCCATCGGTCAGTTCGCGTGCCGCGCGTGCGGCCATCTGGTCTCTGGTCCAGGCCATCACTGCTGTCCTTCGCGCACGGTGCGCTGTTCGATGCGTTTTTCCGGCGTGGCGTTGAGCACCAGGCGGTCCACGTAAATGCCGGGAAGATGCACCTGATCCGGATCGATAACGCCCAGCTCCGCGATTTCCTCGACCTCGGCGATGCACAAACGCCCGGCCATGGCGCAGGCCGGATTGAAATTGCGCGCGGTCTTGCGGAATACCAGGTTGCCAGCGGTATCGGCGCGCCATGCCTTGACCAGCGCCACGTCGGCCTGCAACGCGGTTTCCAGCACGTAATGCTTGCCGTCGAATTCGCGCGTTTCCTTGCTCTCTGCCACGATCGTGCCGTAGCCGGTGGCGGTGTAAAACGCAGGAATGCCCGCGCCACCGGCGCGCAAACGCTCGGCCAGGGTGCCTTGCGGATTGAACTCCAGCTCGAGCTCGCCCGCCAGGTATTGGCGTTCGAATTCCTTGTTTTCGCCCACGTAGGACGAAATCATCTTGCGGATCTGCCGGGTGGCCAATAATTGACCAAGCCCGAATCCGTCGACGCCAGCGTTGTTCGAGATCACGGTCAACCCACCGATCCCACTGTCACGCACGGCTGCAATCAACGCTTCCGGGATTCCACACAATCCAAAGCCGCCCACCGCCAGGGTCTGACCATTGGCCAGTACCCCATCCAGTGCTGCCTTGGCATCGGCATAGCGTTTGCCGCTTGCCGCACCACGTCCTTCACTGCGCATCACCGCCCTCACCTCGCTGATGTGAAGCGCCCATTCTATCCGCTGACTGTTCCCTGTCCCCGGTCGCAATTTCGCCACACCCAAGACACGGCGCAGCCGCTAAACTCGGGCGTCCCCCACTTCAGGATTTGTCCATGACGCTACCCGCCTTCAAGGCCTACGACATTCGCGGCCGTGTGCCGGATGAACTCAACGAGGACTTGGCCCGCCGCATCGGCGTGGCGCTGGCGGCGCAGCTGGATCAAGGGCCGGTGGTCCTGGGCCACGACGTGCGCCTGGCCAGCCCGGCGCTGCAGGAAGCGCTTTCGGCCGGCCTGCGCGCCAGCGGCCGTGAAGTGATCGACATCGGCCTGTGCGGCACCGAGGAAGTCTATTTCCAGACCGATTACCTCAAGGCGGCCGGCGGCGTGATGGTAACCGCCAGTCACAACCCGATGGACTACAACGGGATGAAGCTGGTCCGCGAGCAAGCGCGACCGATCAGCTCGGACACCGGCCTGTTCGCCATCCGCGACACGGTCGCGGCCGATACCGCAGCGCCCGGCGAGCCCACCGCCAGTGAGCAGAGCCGCACCGACAAGACCGCCTACCTGGAGCACCTGCTTAGCTACGTGGACCGCAACACGCTCAAGCCGCTCAAGCTGGTGGTCAACGCCGGCAACGGTGGTGCCGGTGTGATCGTCGATCTGCTTGCACCGCACCTGCCGTTCGAGTTCGTGCGCGTATTCCATGAGCCCGATGGCAACTTCCCCAACGGCATTCCCAACCCGCTGCTGCCGGAAAACCGCGACGCCACCGCTAAAGCAGTCAAGGATAATGGGGCCGATTTCGGCATCGCGTGGGATGGCGACTTCGATCGTTGTTTCTTCTTCGACCACACCGGCCGCTTCATCGAAGGCTATTACCTGGTCGGACTGCTGGCACAAGCCATCCTGGCCAAGCAGCCGGGCGGCAAGGTCGTGCACGACCCGCGCCTAACCTGGAATACGGTCGAGCAGGTGGAAGAAGCCGGCGGCATTCCGGTGCTGTGCAAGAGCGGCCACGCCTTCATCAAGGAGAAGATGCGCAGCGAAAATGCCGTCTACGGCGGCGAGATGAGCGCACACCACTATTTCCGCGAGTTCGCCTACGCAGACTCCGGCATGATTCCGTGGCTGCTGATCGCCGAACTGGTGTCGCAGTCGGGCCGATCGCTGGCCGATCTGGTCGAAGCACGCATGCAGAAATTTCCCTGCAGCGGTGAAATCAACTTCAAGGTGGCCGATGCCAAGGCCTCGGTTGCCCGCGTGATGGAGCACTACGCGTCGTTGTCGCCGGAGTTGGATTACACCGACGGCATCAGTGCCGATTTTGGCCAATGGCGTTTCAACCTGCGTAGCTCCAATACCGAGCCGCTGCTGCGCCTGAACGTGGAAACGCGCGGCGATGCCGCATTGCTGGAAACGCGTACGCAGGAAATTTCCAACCTGCTGCGCGGCTGATTGGCCCCTCTCCCACCCATAGACGCACTTTGGAGTTTCCCCCGCCCATGAGCGACGTCCTACCCATTATCTTGTCCGGCGGCTCCGGCACGCGCCTGTGGCCGCTGTCGCGCGAGTCCTATCCCAAGCAGTTCCTGCCGCTGGTCGGCGACAAGAGCATGCTGCAGTCCACCTGGCTGCGCGCGGCTCCCGTCGCAGGCCACGCCCCCATCGTGGTCGCCAATGAAGAACACCGCTTCATGGCCGCCGAGCAGCTGCAACAGTTGGGCGTGAAGCCTTCGGCCATCCTGCTGGAGCCGAAGGGACGCAATACGGCGCCGGCAATTGCCGTTGCCGCGCTGGAAGCAACCCGCGATGGCGCCGATCCGCTTTTGCTGGTGCTGCCTTCCGATCACGTTATCGGCAACGAAGCTGCATTTCAGGCAGCAGTGAAGGTTGCCGCAGAAGCGGCGGCGCAGGGCAAGTTGGTGACCTTCGGCATCAAGCCCACCGCGCCCGAAACCGGCTATGGCTATATCAAGGCTAGCGCCGGCTCCGGTGCCAGCGCTGTCGAGCGCTTCGTCGAAAAACCTGACCTGGCCACCGCACAGGGCTACCTGGCAAGCGGCGAGTACTACTGGAACAGCGGCATGTTCCTGTTCCGTGCGTCGCGTTATCTGGAAGAACTGCGCAAGTTCCATCCGGCCATCGCCGATGCGTGCCAGAAGGCGTGGGAAAACAGCAAGCGCGACGCCGATTTCACCCGTCTGGACAAGGACGCCTTCGCCGCCAGCCCGTCGGATTCAATCGACTATGCAGTGATGGAAAAGACCGCAGATGCGGTCGTGGTGCCGCTGGATGCGGGTTGGAACGACGTCGGTTCGTGGTCTTCGCTGCTGGATGTTTCCAAGCAGGATGCGCAAGGCAATGCGCACCACGGCGATGTGATCCAGCTCGATTGCCAGAACACCTATGCGTACGGCTCGCGCCTGATCGCCATGGTGGGGCTCGAGGATGTGGTGGTGGTTGAAACGCCGGACGCCGTACTGGTCGGTCACCGCGACCGCATTCAGGAGGTCAAGGACGTCGTCAGCCAGATTAAGACGGCTGGCCGTTCCGAGGCGACGTGGCATCGCAAGGTCTACCGTCCATGGGGCGCTTACGATTCCATCGACATGGGCCAGCGCCACCAGGTCAAGCGCATCACCGTCAAACCGGGTGCGGTGCTGAGCCTGCAGATGCATCATCACCGCGCCGAACACTGGATCGTGGTGAGTGGCACGGCCGAAGTGACGCGTGGCGAAGAAGTGCTGCTGTTGACCGAAAACCAGAGCACCTACATCCCGCTGGGCGTCACCCATCGCTTGCGCAATCCGGGCAAGCTGCCGCTGGAACTGATCGAAGTACAGTCCGGCAGCTATCTGGGCGAAGACGATATCGTGCGCTTCGAAGACACCTACGGCCGGGCTTAATCGCCTATCTCAACGTAGACTGCAATATCGACGGCGGCCTTTGGCCGCCGTCGTGCGTTATCAGCGACTCACTTTCGAGTGCGACACGCCACACCTGGGCAACTCAGCGGTCGCCTGCTTGCCGTGGCTCCATCGCATATTTGTACGTGCGGGCGACGCGACTGCACGCCGATACCGTTGGCGCCCGCCTGCGAGGCGGCAAATAACGCCGCATCGCCGTGAACCTCATGGACGGCCTGGACGGGTGGCATCGCCACCCACCAGGACTCAGCGCCTTTCTGGCTCAGTTGTCGCCAAACAGGTCGCGCGTATACACCTTGTCCTGCACGTCCTGCAGCGCGTCGGCCATGCGGTTGCTAATGATGACATCGGCCTCGCGCTTGAAGGTCTCCAGGTCGTTGACCACGCGCGAGCGGAAGAATTCCGGTTCGCTCAGCGTCGGTTCGTACACGATGACGTCCACGCCTTTTGCCTTGAGGCGCTTCATCACCCCCTGGATGCTGGACGAACGGAAGTTGTCCGACCCGGCCTTCATGATCAGCCGATAGATCCCAACCACCTGGGGATTGCGCCGCAGCACGTCGGCGGCAATGAAGTCCTTGCGGGTGGTATTGGAATCGACGATCGCCCGAATGATGGTCTGCGGCACGCTCTGGTAGTTGGCCAGCAACTGCTTGGTGTCCTTCGGCAGGCAGTAACCGCCATAGCCGAAGGAAGGGTTGTTGTAGTGGCTGCCGATACGCGGGTCCAGGCAGATGCCCTCGATGATCTGGCGGCTGTCCAACCCATGGGTGAGCGCGTAGGTGTCCAGTTCGTTGAAATAGGACACCCGCATCGCCAGGTAGGTGTTGGCAAACAGCTTGATCGCCTCCGCCTCGGTCGGCTCGGTGAACAGCACCGGCACGTCGGGCTTGAGCGCGCCTTCCTGCAGCAGCCGCGCGAAGGTCTCCGCACGCGCTGAGCGCTCGCCGACAATGATCCGGGACGGGTACAGGTTGTCGTACAACGCCCGGCCTTCGCGCAGGAATTCGGGCGAGAAAATGATGTTGTCGGTGCCGAACTGTGCACGCAGCTTGGCGACGTAACCGACCGGAATGGTCGACTTGATCACCATCGTCGCCTGCGGGTTGATCTCCAGTACCTTGGCGATCACTACCTCGATCGAGCGGGTGTTGAAGTAATTGGTGTCCGGATCGTAGTCGGTGGGTGTGGCAATGATCACGAATTCGGCGCCGGCAAACGCCTCGTTGGCGTCGAGGGTGGCCTTGAAGTTCAAACCACCTTCGGCCAGCGCGGCCTCGAGTTCCTTGTCGACGATCGGCGAGCGGCCTTCGTTGAGCAGCTTGACCTTGGACTCGACGATGTCCAGCGCCACAACTTCATGGTGCTTGGCGAGCAACACGCCATTGGACAGACCGACATAGCCGGTACCCGCGACAGCGATCTTCATTGGAATTCCTTGCGATTTTGGATGGGAGAGGATGCAGCGCGCTGCATGCAGGTCATGGCGTAATGACGGTGCGGCCGAGCCCGCAATGGGGCTGGCGCGCCCGCTGGGGGATACGCGAGAACCTGCACGATGCCGACTGATGCGATACAGCGCACAACTGCATACGTCCAGCGTATGCATCCTGCGTGGCATCGCTTCAGCGGCACATCCACGTCGGCCGCGACCTGCGCGGAGCAGCTCGCCGGTACGGCGCGGATCAGCCTTCGATGGTAGCCGAAGCGAAGTGCAAGCTATGAGTCGGTGCTGAAGCTGCACCGATCAATGACACCACTGACGACGCTTACGGTTGGGCGAGCGTGTCCAGCACCTGGCTCAGTCCATCCTGCCAGTCCGGCAGGCGGACGCCGAAGGTGTCCTGCAGGCTATGGGTATCCAGTCGCGAATAGGCCGGGCGCGTCGCCGGCGTGGGATAGTCGGCGGTGCTGATCGCCTCCACGCGCGGCGTGCGGGCGAGCAGACTGCGCGCGCGCGCCTGGGCGAAGATGGCTTCGGCGAAACCGTGCCAGGTGGTCTGCCCGGCGGCGGTCAGATGCCACAACCCGGAGGGTTCGCCCGGCTGGCGTAGCGCATGCGCCGTGATGTCGGCAATTAACGCCGCTGGCGTAGGCGTGCCGATCTGGTCGGCGACCACGCGCAGTACATCGCGCTCGGCTCCCACGCGCAGCATCGTGCGCAGGAAATTGTGCCCGTGCGCCGCGTAGACCCAGGCAGTGCGAAAGATTAGATGACGGCCGCCGGCCGCCTGCACTGCCTGCTCGCCGGCCAGTTTACTTTGTCCGTACACGCCGAGCGGCGCGGTAGCATCATCGGGCCGATAGGGGCGCGTGCCCTGCCCATCGAAGACATAGTCGGTCGAATAATGGACCAGGGGCACAGCGGCGCGCGCGCACCATTGGGCAATGACCGCCGGCGCCTCGGCATTGGCACGGAAGGTCGCATCGCGCTCCTGCTCGGCACGATCGACGGCAGTGTACGCGGCTGCGTTGACGACGCAACTTGGCTGCAAGCGGTCCAGCAATTCGCTCAGGCGGTGCGGTGCGTCGAAGTCGGCTACTTCACACGCGGTACCATCCGGCAATCGACCGCTGCGGGTCGTGGCCAGAATCGGGCCATCGCCTGCCAATGCCCGCAGCAATTCCGTGCCGACCTGTCCATTGGCTCCCAATACCAACGTCGTCATGGCGCAAAGACCGGCAGACGCTCGCCCGGCACATCCGCCAGGAAGGGCGCTGCGGCATCCTTGGCCGAAAGCACGGGATTGCTGATCGGCCAATCGATGCCAATGGCCGCATCATCCCAGCGCACGCCGGCATCGGCCTCCTTCACGTAGACGTCGGTGCACAGATAGCTGAACACCGCTCGCTCCGACAGCACTGCAAAGCCGTGCGCAAACCCTTCTGGAATCCAGAACTGCTTTTTGTTTTCCGCGCTCAACATCACTGCTGCCCACCGCCCGAAGTTGGGCGAGCCATGACGGACATCGACCGCCACATCGTAGACCTCACCCTCAAGCACGCTGACCAGCTTGCCCTGGGGACGCGGCCACTGGTAATGCAGCCCGCGCAGCACGCCTTTGGCCGACGTGGACACATTGCTTTGCACGAATTTCGTCGGCAGACCATGCTGACCGAAGCGCTCCGCATTCCACGTTTCAAAAAAATATCCGCGTTCATCGCCGAACACTGCCGGCTCGATGACCACACAACCTGGTAAACGGGTTTCGACGATTTTCACGGTACTACTCCTCGCACAGCCAATTCGTGCAGATACTTGCCATAGTCGTTTTTCAGCAATGGGGCGGCCAGCCGCTCCAGTTGTTCCGCATCGATCCAGCCCTGACCGAATGCAATTTCTTCGGGGCAGCACACCTGCAGACCCTGACGCATCTGGATGGTCTCGATGAAATTGGCCGCTTCATGCAGCGACTGGTGCGTTCCGGTGTCCAGCCATGCATACCCGCGTCCCAGCGGCTCAAGATGCAGGTCACCAGCATCGAGATAGCAGCGATTGAGATCGGTAATCTCCAGCTCGCCACGCGGGGAGGGTTTCAAGGCAGCCGCATAATCGCTGGCTTTTCCATCGTAGAAATACAGGCCGGTGACCGCATAGTTGGAGCGGGGCTTGGCAGGCTTTTCGGCAATATCGATGACCTTGCCCTGCTGATCGAATTCGGCCACGCCATAGCGCTCAGGATCGTTGACCCAATAACCAAACACCGTCGCACCCTGCTCGCGCGCGTCTGCGCGACGTAGCGTTTCGGTCAAACCGTGACCATGAAAAATATTGTCGCCCAACACCAGGCAACTCGGCTTGCCATCGACGAAGTCGCGGCCGATCAGATACGCCTGCGCCAGCCCATCCGGGCTGGGCTGCATGGCGTACTGAATATTGATTCCCCATTGCGCGCCGTCGCCGAGCAAAGACTGAAACAGCGCCTGCTCATGCGGCGTGTTGATGATCAAAATATCGCGAATACCTGCCAGCATCAGGACGCTCAGCGGGTAGTAAATCATCGGCTTGTCATACACCGGCAGCAGCTGCTTGCTGACGCCCTTGGTGATCGGATACAGGCGCGTTCCCGATCCACCCGCCAAAATGATGCCTTTACGTTGTGTCATGAGATAGTTCCTTGTGAGGCCTGCGCACGACCGCGCGGGCTCTTGCGGGGGCGCGTTACGCCGAGGCGCCGATCCGTTCCAAGCGGTAACTGCCGTCCAGCACACCCTGCACCCACGCCTGGTTGGTCAAATACCACTGCACCGTCTGCGCGATGCCTTGCTCGAAGGTGTAGGCGGGCTCCCAGCCCAGTTCGTTCTTCAGCTTGGAGGCGTCGATCGCGTAACGGCGATCATGGCCCGGGCGATCCGTCACATAAGTGATCTGGCTCGCACGTGGCTTGCCATCGTCGCGCGGACGGTGCTGATCCAACAGTGCGCAGATCGCCTGTACGACCTCGATGTTTTGCCGCTCGGAATTGCCGCCAACATTGTACGTCTCGCCGACCTTGCCCTTCGCCAGCACGGTACGAATCGCTTCGCAGTGATCGCTGACGAACAGCCAGTCGCGCACCTGCTTGCCATCGCCGTAGACCGGCAGTGGCTCGCCAGCCAGCGCCTTGGCGATTACCAGCGGAATGAGCTTTTCTGGAAAGTGGTAAGGACCATAATTGTTCGAACAATTGGTGGTCAGCACCGGCAGACCGTAGGTGTGGTGAAACGCGCGTACCAGGTGATCGGAAGCGGCTTTCGACGCGGAGTACGGCGAGTTGGGCGCATACGGCGTGGTTTCGGTGAACTTGCCGGTCTCACCCAACGTGCCGTAGACCTCATCGGTGGACACGTGCAGAAACCGCAACGCATCCTGGCGCTCCTTCGAAAGCGCCTTCCAGTGGTCACGGACCGCTTCAAGCAGGGCCAGAGTGCCAACCACATTGGTCTGGATGAATGCGCCCGGGCCCTCGATCGAGCGATCCACATGGCTCTCGGCCGCGAAATTCAGCACCGCATCGGGCTGGTGTTTGTGCAGCAGACTGGATACCAACGCGCCGTCCCCAATGTCGCCCTTGACGAAAACATGGTCCGGGTTGCCCTCTAGAGGAGCCAATGTGTTCAGATTTCCCGCATAGGTCAGCGCGTCGAGATTGACCACGCGCACTCCGCGAGCCACTGCTTCAAGAACAAAGTTGCCACCGATGAAGCCGGCACCACCGGTTACTAGCCAAGTTGCCACTGCTGATCTCCTGGTCGCGCGCGGACCGCGCTGCGTCAACCCCACAGGATATACGGTTGGAGCAATACCGGGCCTAAGCATTGCCCATTCAGGACAACAAGATGCTGCATCGCAGCATCCATACGCCATCGCATGGTTGGCTACGCCCGGTTAGAATGCCCCCACTCCCGAGCCTGCCGCCGCGGCCGGGCCTTCCCGCAATAGCTGAAGGATCTCGTACACGATGAAAATCCTCGTCGCCTACAAGCGCGTGGTGGACTACAACGTCCGCATTCAGGTCAAGCCGGATGGCTCCGGCGTGGTGACCGAGGGCGTCAAGCTCTCGCCTAATCCGTTCGACGAAATCGCCCTGGAAGAAGCATTGCGCCTGCGCGATGCCGGCATCGCCACGGACGTCGTGGTCGCCACCCTGGCGCCGGCCGATACGGCTGCGCACCTGCGCAACGGCTTGGCCATGGGCGCCAATCGCGCAATCCATGTGGTGACCGATGCGGCCGTTCAGCCGCTGACCGCCGCACGCGCGCTGCTCAAATTGGTCGAGAAGGAACAGCCGGATCTGGTCATCCTCGGCAAACAGGCGATCGACGACGATGCCAATCAGACCGGCCAGATGCTGGCCACGTTGTGGGGCCGGCCGCAGGCGACCTTCGCCGGCAAGCTCGTTGTTGCCGACGGCAAGGCCACGGTGACCCGCGAGGTCGATGCCGGCCTGGAAACGCTGGAGGTGGAGCTGCCGGCGGTGATCACCACCGACCTACGCCTGAACGAGCCGCGCTTCATCAAGCTGCCGGACATCATGAAGGCCAAGAGCAAGCCGATGGAAACGCTGGCCTTCGCCGACCTGGGCGTTGAATCGCACGACAGTCTCACCACTACCCACTACGCGGCGCCGGCCAAACGCAGCCGCGGGGTGATGGTCAAGGACGCCGCCGGGCTGGTGGCCGCACTCAAGCAGAAGGGGTTGCTGTAATGGCCAAAATTCTTGTCGTCGCCGAACACCTCAACGGCCAGCTCAATGCGGCCACCGCCAAGACCCTGAGCGCTGCGCTGGCCGTCTCGGCCGAGTCGATCGACGTGGTCGTGCTGGCGGCGGCCGATCCTGCAGCCGTTGCAGCGCAGGCCGCACAGCTGGCCGGCGTCGCCCGCGTGCTGACCGTGGCCAACGCCGCCAACGAACACGCCATCGCCCAGGTGCTGGGGCCGCAGATCGCCCAGCTGGCCGGCCAGAGTTATACCCATGTGCTCGGCCCCTCCACCACCTTCGGCAAGGATCTGATGCCAGTGGTGGCTGCACTGCTCGGCGTCAATCAGATCTCCGACCTGATGGCGGTCGAAGATGCCTACACCTTCAAGCGCCCGATCTACGCCGGCAACGCCATCATTACTGTGAAAGCCCCGGCCGACCAGATCGTGGTTGCTACAGTGCGCAGTGCCTCGTGGCCGGAGGCGGCTAGCGGTGGAAGCGCAGCTGTCGAGTCCGTCAGCATCAAAGTCGCACTGCCGACCCACACCCGCTTCATCGACCTGGCTGCAGGCAACTCCGACCGCCCAGACCTGCAGAGCGCCAAGCGTGTGGTCTCCGGCGGCCGCGGCGTCGGCTCGGCGGAGAACTTCAAGCACATCTATAGGCTGGCCGACAAACTCGGCGCCGCGGTCGGTGCTTCACGCGCGGCAGTGGACGCAGGCTATGTGCCCAACGAGCTGCAGGTCGGTCAGACCGGCAAGATCATCGCCCCGGAGTTGTACGTGGCCATCGGCATCAGCGGCGCCATCCAGCATCTGACCGGCATCAAGGACGCCGGTACGATCGTGGCGATCAACAAGGACCCGGAATCGCCGATCTTCGAGATTGCCGATATCGGGCTGGTGGGGGATCTGTTTACGCTGCTGCCGGAGTTGGAGGCTGCGTTGGGCTGAGGCCCGTCTGCTGCAATGGATTCGCCTTCGTCTTCTCGCATCAACGGTGCCGCGACATCGCGGCACCGTCTGGATTATCTGGTCGGCTTCGTTTTCCTGCTGTGCGCCGGATACATCGCCGTCTTGGTCTGGCTGGACCACGGAAACGGGACCTTCTCACGGCTGGGCGAGCGAGGTCTGGCAGCAGATGGCGCTCGCCATCGTGCCCGTCACCATCACGTATCTGTTTCGGTACTGGCGGTGGCACTGGCTCCTCCGCCGCAAGGGGCATCACGTACCAGTTACTACCTGGCCTGGCTGGCTATTTGGCGGGCTTCGCACTGACCGCTACGCCTGGCAAGGCAGGCGAACTGATGCGGATTCGCTACTTCGCGCGGATCGGCATTCCGGCCCAGCGCACATTGGGTGTCTTCGTCTTCGAGCGCGCATCCGACCTGCTGGTCATCCTGTCGCCGTCCCTGCTGGCCGCGTCGATATTCCCCACCTTGGGTGCGCTAGCTGCAATCGTGCTGGGATTTGTCTGTGTGCTGTTCGGCGCAGCCGCCTGGCACGCGTTGTTGGACAACCTGAAAGGCATGACCGCGCACCTTCCCGGCCGCTGGCTGCGGCGATTGACGCATTTCTTCCTTGCGGCAGCGCTGGAATTGCGTATCTGCCTGGATCTGCCTGCGTTCGCGCAAAGCATGCTTGCCGGGTTCATCGCCTGGGGACTGACATCAGCGGTGTTCGTGAGCCTTTGCGTCGGCATGGGCCTGCAACTGGACCCCATTGTCGCGCTCGGTATTTACCCGCTTGCGATGCTGATCGGCGCACTGTCGTTTGTGCCCGGTGGCGTCGGCTCGACCGAACTGGCCATCGTCCTGATGCTCGATCGGCTTGGAATTTCTACTGCAGACGCCATTGCGGTCGCTGTCGCGGCGCGCCTGGTGACGCTTTGGTACGCCATCCTCGTCGGGGCGGCGTCCATGCTCGCTGCAGAATTCGCTATCCGCAAGAGCGCGCGGTGAACGACAGGTATAATCGGCGCCCCGCAATGGATCGCCAGGCAATCGATGTCCGCCCCCCCTATCCACTCTATTCGTCCAGTTGTGTCGGGACGCGCCTTGTGCGTGGATCTGGATGGCACGCTTTTGAATTCGGACATTCTCTATGAGTCGGTGCTGGCGTTGCTGGCGCGTAACCCGCTGTACGTGTTCTTGCTGCCACTGTGGCTGTTGCGTGGGAAGGCCGCACTGAAGCGCGAACTTGCCTCCCGCGTCGTCATGCCTGCAGAGACCCTGCCCTACAACCACCAGGTGCTAGAGCTGTTGCGCACCACAACGCAACGCCCGCGCGTGTTGTGCACCGCCTCCGACGCCCTCCTGGTGCAGCCTATTGCAGAGCATCTAGGCCTCTTCGAGCAGGTCATTGCCAGCGATGGCAAGCGCAATCTGTCTGGTCGCAACAAGGCAGATGTCCTGGTCGACGCGTTTGGTCAGGGCAACTTCGATTACGCCGGCAACGGCAGCGTGGATTTGCACGTCTGGGACAAGGCCGGTGGCGCCTGGGTCGTCAACAACGGCACCGCACTGGCAAAGGCAGCGGCGCAACGGACGACCGTGCATGCGCATTGGCCTGCCCCGTCGCGCGCCCGTGCATGGCTGAAAGCGTTGCGCCTGCACCAATGGCTGAAGAATCTGCTCGTGTTCGTTCCGCTGCTGACCGCGCACCGATTCCTGGATCTGGAATCGGTCCTGCAATCCACGATTGCGCTGGTCGCATTTGGGTTATGCGCTTCCGGCGTCTATGTGCTCAACGATCTGCTGGATTTGACGCCTGACCGTCAGCATCCACGCAAACGCAAGCGCCCGTTCGCGGCAGGTCGGCTCCCGCTTTTGCATGGGCTGCTGGTCGCCCCCGCGCTGACCATTGCCGGGCTCCTGCTGTCGCTGGCATGCAATATTGAATTCACCCTGGTCTTGCTTGCCTACTACATCATGACCTTGGCGTATTCGCTACGCTTGAAGCGCATTGTGATGATCGACGTGGTGCTGCTCGCAGCGCTCTACACCGTACGCATCATCGGCGGCGCCGTGGCGATCGGCATCGAGTTGTCGTTCTGGCTGTTGGCATTTTCGATGTTCATGTTCCTGTCGCTCGCGCTGCTCAAGCGCTACACGGAACTACATGCCATGTTGAGCAGCGGCAAGACCAGGGCCAGTGGCCGAGCCTATTCGGTGGAGGATCTCTCGCTGCTGCAATCCATGGGCGCAGCGGCCGGCTACATCGCGGTAATGGTGATGGCGCTGTACATCAACAGCCCCGAGAGTGTGGAGCTGTACCGCAATCCCAAGCTGCTCTGGCTGGTGTGCCCAGTGTTGCTGTATTGGGTGAGCAGGGTCTGGATCATTGCGCATCGCGGAGAGATGCATGACGACCCGATCGTATTCGCTGCAACCGACCGTGTGAGTCAGATCGTTGTCGTGCTGTGCGGGTTATTCGCCCTGAGCGCCATCTGATGGCCGCGGGGCAATCCTGGGGGCGGTATCCCAGCGCGCAGCAGACGCTGCTACCGATCAACGATCGTGCAACGGATCTGCCCGCATTCGACGGCCTCGCGCTGCCGCGTGGTAACGGGCGCAGCTATGGCGATAGTTGCCTGAATCCGGATGGCGCACTGCTGTGCGCACGCGGGCTTGATCGATTCATCGCCTTTGATCCTGCCAGTGGCGTGCTGCGCTGCGAGGCAGGTGTCACTCTTAACGAGATCATCGAGCTGGTATTGCCGCAAGGCTGGTTTCTGCCGGTGACGCCCGGCACGCGCTACGTCACCGTTGCCGGCGCCATTGCCAACGACGTGCATGGCAAGAACCACCATCGGACCGGCAATTTTGGCCACCATGTGCGCGCATTCGAGCTGCTGCGTAGCGACGGCGAGCGGCGAGTGTGCACTCCGGATCACGCCGATCGCTGGTTCGCAGCCACAGTGGGTGGACTCGGGCTGACCGGCCTGATCACCTGGGCGGAAATTCAGCTGCGTCGGGTCGGCAGCTCCACGCTGGAAGCAGAAAACATTCGCTTCGGCTCGCTTGACGAGTTCTTTGCGTTGTCGGCGGCCGCGGCCGAAAGCCACGAGTACAGTGTGGCGTGGATCGACTGTCTGGCAAGCGGCAAGGCGCGCGGGCGCGGGCACTTTACCCGCGCAGATCACTGCACCGGGCTTGCGCAAGAGCGACCGAAACCGCCAGGCGCAGGTTTATCCATGCCTGTCACTCCACCGATTTCGTTGGTGAACACGTTCTCCCTGCGGCCTTTCAACGCGCTCTACTACTGGCGCCAGCCCGCTCCGCGCAAACGCTTCGTCAGCCATCTCTTGCCGTTCTTTTACCCGCTTGACGGCATCCGTGACTGGAACCGCATGTACGGCCCCTCCGGCTTTCTCCAGTATCAATGTGTGATGCCGCCCGCAACCGCGCGGGACGCAGTGGACGCGCTGCTTGCAGAGATCGCGCGCAGCGGCAGCGGCTCGTTCCTGGCGGTGTTGAAGGAATTCGGCAACACACCTTCCATTGGCATGCTGTCTTTCCCAAGGCCAGGCACGACCTTGGCATTGGATTTTCCCAATACCGGTCCTGGCGTCTTCCGCCTGCTTGAGCGACTGGACCGCATCGTCGACGAGGCAGGCGGCGCTCTGTACCCTGCCAAGGACGCACGTATGACAGCACAGTCGTTTCAGCGTGCCTATGGCCGCTGGCGCGAGTTCGGCAACTATCTCGATCCACGTTTTTCTTCCGGCTTCTGGCGCCGGGTCACGGAGTAGACATGCAACGCGTCCTTATTATCGGGGCCACCTCGGCCATTGCCGAAGCAACCGCCCGACGCTACGCCGCCCGCGGTGCGGCCATCCACCTGCTCGGCCGCCAGGCCGCGCGCCTGGAAACAATTGCGGCCGACCTCACCACCCGCGGCGCGCGAAGCAGCATCGGCGTGCTGGATGTCAACGACAATGCGCATCATGGCGAAGTTCTGGATGCAGCCTGGGCTGCCTTGGGCGGTGTCGATGTCGTATTGATCGCACATGGCACGCTGCCGGATCAGGCTGCATGTGACGCATCGGTCGAACTGTCGCTGCGCGAATTCGCCACCAACGGCACCTCCACAATTGCGCTGTGCGCAGCGATTGTGCCGCGACTGACGTCCGGCGCCACGCTGGCAGTCATTTCTTCAGTGGCTGGAGATCGCGGCCGAGCCAGCAACTACCTCTATGGCAGTGCCAAGGCCGCTGTGACCGCCTACTTGAGCGGCCTGGGACAGCGCCTGCGCCCGCAAGGCATCAACGTGCTCACGATCAAGCCGGGCTTCGTCGACACCCCCATGACCGCAGCCTTCAAGAAGGGCGCACTGTGGGCAAAGCCGGACCAGATTGCCAAGGGGATCCTCAGCGCAGTGGACAAGCGTCGCGCTGTGGCCTACCTGCCCAGTTTCTGGTGGGCAATCATGCTGGTGATCAAGAACATCCCGGAATTCATTTTTCGTCGCATCTCGCTATAAACCACCCCATCCACAGAGGAAGTGCTGAGATGCCAGATATCGATCACGATCTCGACGTGCTCTATCAACACCGTTTCCCGAAGGAAGAACTCGCCAACAAGAACCGGATCTGGCAGGTACTGTGCACGCAGTATTTCAGTCGGTTCGTTGAACCCAATGAGACTGTGGTCGACATCGGAGCGGGATATTGCGAGTTCATCAACAACATTCCAGCCGCGCACAAGATTGCCGTCGACCTCAACCCCGACGTGCGCAAGTTCGCCGCCGACGGTATTCGCGTGATCAATGAGTCATGCATTGCGGTCAGCTCGATTCCTAGCGCCAGCGTAGATGCGGTATTCATGAGTAACTTTCTTGAGCACCTGCCAACCAAAGATCTCGTATTGCAAACGCTGCGGGAAAGCGCGCGCATGCTTAAGCCGGGCGGAAGGGTCATCATCCTGCAACCCAACATTCGCTTCCTATATGACGAGTATTGGGATTACTTCGACCACCACACGTCGCTAAGCGACCGTAGCCTCGTCGAGGGAGTACTGATGGCGGGATTGGAGCCGCAGGTGGTGATCCCCAAATTCCTGCCCTATACCACCAAGAGCCGATTACCGCAGGCGCCGTGGCTGGTATCGCTGTACCTGCGCATTCCGCTCGCCTGGCACCTCTTGGGCAAGCAAGCGCTGGTCGTTGCCTACAAGCGCGACTGATCCATTCATCCATACGTTTCAGAGTCCATCCATGGCACAGAAAAGTGACAAGATCGTGTTGACCGGTGCCGCAGGCCTGGTGGGACAGAACCTCATCGTCGAGATGAAGCAGCAGGGATATACGCAGCTGATCGCCATCGACAAGCACGAGCACAACCTCGAGATCTTGCGCAAACTGCACCCGGACGTAAAGACGATATTGGCCGACCTCGCGGAACCTGGTGCTTGGAGCGAAGCGTTCGCAGGCGCTCGCCTGGTAGTACAACTGCATGCACAGATCACCGGTAAGTTCCGCACGTTGTTCGACCGCAACAACCTGCAGGCCACCGAAAACGTACTGAACGCTTGCATGGATCATCAGATCCCCTACATGGTGCACATCAGTTCTTCGGTCGTGAATTCAGTTGCAACCGATGACTACACGGAGACCAAGAAGCTACAGGAGGCGCTAGTCCGCAACAGCGGGATTCCTCACTGCGTGTTGCGCCCGACGTTGATGTTCGGCTGGTTCGACCCCAAGCACCTGGGATGGTTGTCGCGCTTCATGGCTCGCACTCCGGTATTCCCGATTCCCGGCGACGGCAAGTTCATGCGCCAACCGTTGTACGAGCGCGATTTTTGTCGCTGCATCGTGCAGTGCATAGAGCGCGAACCTGCGGGCGACATCTACGATATCGTCGGCGCTACGCGCGTGGATTACGTTGATATCATTCGCACCATCAAGCGCGCAAAACAACTGCGCACTGTGATCGTGCATATCCCGATTGGCTTCTTTGCCTTCTTGCTCCGGGTGTACAGCCTGTTCAGCAGCAAGCCGCCCTTCACCGCCGATCAACTCAAGGCACTCTCAGCAGGCGATGACTTCAAAGGCGTAGATACACAGGCGATTTTCGGCGTGACCCAGACTCCGTTCGAAGAAGCCATCCGCGAAAGCTACTGCGACCCGCGCTACAGTCACATCGTCCTCAAGCGTTGACGCCCCACCCAGGCTGTCATCCATCATATCCAAGGTAGACATGAGCAATTATTCAATCATCGGTAGTGGCCCTATGGGCCTGATGGCCGCCCTCGAACTTCTGGACCGTGGTCACGCGGTCGATATCTATGAGCGCGACGACCGTATCGGCGGCATGTCAGCAGCTTTCGACTTCGAAGGCCTTTCCATCGAACGCTATTACCATTTCATCTGCAAGACCGATGATCCACTGTTCAAATTGCTCGACCGCCTTGGCATGGCCGACAAACTGAAGTGGACCGACACCAAAATGGGCTATTTCCACGATGGCCGACTGTACAAATGGGGCTCGCCATTCGCCCTGCTCAGCTTTCCTCATTTGGGCCCGATCAGCAAGCTGCGCTATGCGCTGCACGTGATGCACACCAAAGGCATTTCCGACTGGTCCGCGCTTGACAAAGAGAACGCACGCGACTGGATCACAGGCTGGATCGGCAAGAAAGCCTATAAAGTCATGTGGGAGAAGGCGTTCGGACTGAAGTTCTTCGAGTACGCCAACGATTTGTCGGCATCGTGGATTGGCACGCGCATCAAACGCATCGCACTTTCCCGGCGCAATCTGTTCAACGAGAGCCTGGGTTATCTGGAGGGCGGCTCGGCGATTCTGCTCGATGCGATGGTGGCCGAGATCCAGCGTCGCGGCGGCCGGATTTTGCTCAGCCAGCCGATCGATGAAGTGGTTTCAGAAGCCGGCAAGGTCACGGGCATTCGCGCGGGCAATCAATTCCATTCATACGATGCGGTGATCTCAACCGCACCGATTCAGTACGTGCCGGCGATGGTTCCGGAATTGCCTAAGGCATTCGCTGATTCCATACGCCGAATTGAGAACATTCCGGTCGCATGCGTCATTCTCAAGCTTAGTCAGCCGATCAGCGAAAACTTCTGGGTGAATATCAGCGATGACGGGATTGCTATTCCTGGCGTCATCGAATACAGCAATCTCAACCCGGGCAAGGATCCAACGCAAAAGATCTTGTACGCGCCCTACTACATGCCCAAAACCCACCCGAAGTGGCAATGGAGCAATCAGCAACTGATCGATGAAGTAATCAGCTATCTACCTAGAATCAACCCCGCATTCAAATCAGAGTGGGTCTTGGCAACGCACTGCCACCGTTATGAATTTGCGCAGACTATCTGCCCCCCAGGGTTTCAGGACATGCTGCCGGCGATGAAGACGCCGCTGGAAGGCTTCTTTATGGCTGATACAGCGTATTACTATCCAGAGGATCGTTCAATCAACGAGAGTGTTGCCTTGGGCGCGTCGCTGGCTGATCTTGCCACCCGATAATCGCGCGACCGTGCAACGCCCCCCAATGAGTTGGATCCTGCAACGAGCACTGGTGCTTCGCATAATGCTGTTGCTGGCCGCTATTATTGTTGCTGTATTAGGTTTGACCAGTCGCCAATACCAGGGACGGATAAGCGGTGGATGCTCCCAGACTCTTTCGCCGTTCCTGAGACAAGCTACGCCGTCAGGCTCGCATGTAATTACTTTCTGCAACTTCCAGAACGCCGACATTGCCGATCTGGTGTTGCAACCAATTCCCGCCGGAAATTCATCCGTGACCGTGGAGGTTGCAGGTTATGGAGACGCACCCGGTATCAGTGCAAAACTGGTCGGTGCAGATGGCACACAAGCCGTAGTGCCGCTACCCCGTGCGGGTGACCGCTGGGTGCGCTGGCTCGTCGACATTCCACCAGCGCTGCAAACGCAGGATAGCCGCCTTATCGTACGTGATCAGACCCAGGAAGGTTTCGGCTGGATCGGGCTGGGCATTGTGTCTGACCATGGTGGATGGATTCCGGTCAGCATCGGCTTAGTCCTCTTGGCAGTCCTGTACCCCTGGCTGAGACAGGAGATCGGGACAACCGTACCGGTCGAGGCTAAGCGCGAAGCCCACCAGCAGATCTGGATCGGCCTGAGCATTGCTGCCGCAACACTGCTTGCGCTGGTGCTGCGCCGTCCCTCGCAGTGGACTAACCCTTACGTCTGGGTGGAAGACGGAAAGGAGCTTCTCCCGGATTTTCTACAGTACGGATGGGGCACGCTAGTGCATCCCGTCGCCGGCTACATCCTGATTCCCAATAAGCTGATCAATTCAATTTCGGTCACGCTGTCGTTCCGATGGCTGCCTGAAATTAGCCTGTCACTAGCAGCACTGATGACTATGGCCGTTATGGTCGCGCTGGCGCTGTTACCTACTCGCCTACGAGCGCCTTGGGCATGCGCACTTGCGGTACTGGCAGTGCCGACGGATGCAGAGGTTTTTTCGACCTCGGCTTATGCATTGTGGTGGGGCGCATTCTTAGTGGTGATTCCAGTGTTCTGGGACGAGCGGCGCGCCCCAGGATTGCAGTGGCGTTTTCCGATGCTGCTGCTCGGGGGGTTGTCGTCTCCATTGGTCGTGATGATGGCGCCGCTATACTGCGTGCGCGCAATCATTCTTCGTCAGCGCGAAGAGTGGTGGATGTTGCTAACGGCCGGAGCGATCGGCGCTGTCCAGGCCAAGCTGGTTGTTCTCAATCCGGTCGCCTCACAAGAGCGTCTTTCTGCTCCGGGCGTCTCGGCATTGCTGGAGCGATTCGTTGGTCACTTCCTGTTCCGGCAGCCCAATGCGGCACAACCCGCACTTGCTGCCGGTCTCGGACTCGCATTGATACTCGTCATATTGGTGGCCGTCTGGGCTCAGCGACGCAATAGCGATGGGGTGCTGGTTACCCTGATTGCGTGCTTCGTCCTTTCTGTTACGGCGGCGGCTGCGCGCGTCCCCATCGATCTACTAGATCCATTCACCGGAGGGCCGCGCTATTTTTTCTATCCCTATATCTTCCTCGCTTGGATTCTAATTCATATAGCCAGCGAGGCGCGTGGTCCCGCGCGACTGATCTTCGTGCTTCTGTTGCTATTTCCGCTTCAGCAAACTTTACAGCATGGTTACCGTACACATGCGCCACTTGACTGGCGTGAAGAAGTCAAGCGCTGCACATCGGGCCAAACCGATAAAGGCCCGGCAGTGCATTGGACCGGCCAGATGGCGTACCTCTGGCATGCACCGCTTACGGCTGAGCAGTGTCGCCAACTTGTACGTAACAGCCTATTCGATAATAAGTTGACCTACCAGGATCTTCCTTCCACTTCAGAAAGGCCCCCCCAGCATAGGGTAATCACCTCGATGACTAGTCCCAATCACGAGCGTGATCAACAATGATCGAGCGCCGTTTCGTCCTGTTCGTTGCAGCTAGCGGAGTCGCCGCAGTGGCGAACTTCAGTTCCCGCATCGCCTTCAACCAATTCATTGGGTATGTACCCGCGATTGTCTTGGCTTATTTGGTCGGCATGGTCACTGCTTTTCTTCTCAACCGCTCCTATGTTTTCAAAGATGCGAATAAGCAGCTTGCCAAGCAAATATTTTGGTTCGTTGCAGTGAACGCGCTGGCCTTACTACAGACTCTTGTTATTAGCCTTGTTCTCAGCCACTACGTTTTCCTCTGGATAGGTCTGATTTTCTATCCCGAAACATTCGCACACGCCCTCGGCATAATTGCGCCTGCTATTGCGAGTTACTTTGGACACAAGCATCTTACATTCAGTAAATCCGGGGAGTATCACAAATGACCTCTGTTTCGCCCACCCGTGGCCAGCCTGGGGGACTGCGCCCCCTGACAAAGCAACCTTTTGTTTTGATCGGGTTAATTTTAACACTGTTGTATGCGTTGCTGGCTATTGTTGGTGGGGTGCGTGGCTATAGCCCGGTGCCCTTCTGGGATATGTGGGATGGCACACTAGGCTTCTATATGCACCAGCAGACCGATATTTCGGCATGGTGGGCACAGCACAACGAGCACCGCATTATCCTTGCCAGGATTCTCTTCTTTATCGATGTCAGGTATTTCGATGGAAACGCGGTATTCCTGCTCATTATGAATTATGCGCTGGCAGCCTTCACCTTTAGCTTACTAGCATGGTGTTCTCTGCGCATTATCCCAGACGCCCCCCCATGCATGGTAGTAGTAGCATTAGTTGTTCTTAGCCTGACGCTGCTGTGGACCCAGGAAAACAATCTTACCTGGGGCTTTCAGAGCCAGTTCTTCCTCGCGCAACTGCTGCCGTTGGCCAGCCTATTATCATTGTGGCAGTCCAACCAAAATGGCAAGCATCACCGCGCCTGGCTCGCTGTTGCGGTTGCATTGGCTGTGGTGTCCGCAGGCAGTATGGCCAATGGCGTGCTCGCAACGTGGCTACTGGTAATCGGCTGTGTGCTCGGCCGCCAAAGTATCAGACGGATCGTTTCGGTACTGCTGATTGCCATAGTTGTCACTACGCTTTACTTTAGTGGATATGCCTCGCCCGGCGGTCATGACTCGTTTTTCTATGGGCTGCGCGAATCCCCACGCGGTGTAATGTGGTTCTTATTTGCTTATCTTGGTAGCCCATTTGCGCATGCCATTGGCGGGGTTACGCCCAATCTTTACGTGGCCGTTGCTTGCGGCATGATGATTGCGATTCTGGCGAGCTATTTGGCAGGTACGGCCTTGCTGCGCAAACGCTTAACGGTCGACTTGGAACTCGCGCTAGCGCTGTTCGTGGCCTACCTCGTTGCCTCTGCGCTTGCAGTGGCAGTTGGCCGCATTCGATTCGGTTTGGAAAGCGCTGTTGCCAGCCGTTACACCACACCGGCGCTGCTGGTCATCGCATGCGTGATGATCCTGGGCGTTGCCCGCTTGTCATCCAGGTTCACCTGGGCACGCGGCCAGGCCATAGGCCTGCTACTGCTCATTCCTTTGGCGTTCCTGCCCTTGCAATGGCAGGCGATGAAGCACAACCCACTTACCGATCTCGAGAAGACCACTGCAGCGCTGGCACTGGAGATGGGCGCACGGGATGACGAACAGATTCTCTGGATCTACCCAGACAGCACTCGTGCGCTTGAGATTGCCCGTGAGGCCTCAGCGCAGAACCTCTCCATTTTCGCTAGTCCTTGGCTCAGGGGGGCATCGGAAAGCATCGGGCATGCCTATGTGGCAACGCCCGCCAAGGGATGCGGGGTGGTTCCACCGGCAACTATAGCGCTGCCGCAGTCGGACGGATGGTCGCGTCTGCAGGGCGGCCTAGTCGACACCTACCTTGGAGATGGCCTGAACGCGCTGTACCTCTTGGACGAACAGGGTACGATCATCGGCCGAGGCATCCTCGCCATTCCAGAACGCCAGGCAGGTTCGGACAAAGTTGGCGCACCGTTCAAACTGTACGCGCCCAGCGATCGATTGAAATCCAGCCCGATGAAGATCGTCGTGCCGGGTATCTGCAGCGGCGCTTTCAACTATCAACACTAATTTGCATCCTGCACCCATCCAGGGCTCCTGGGGGGTGATGCACACCAGTTCAGCGCCGCCATCACGTTAGTGGGGTAATCCCCCCGCTTTTAGCGTTCGCCAAAAGTGGAGCTTGATACGCCCAGGCTTTCCTAGACATCTCAAGGCCATGGAAAATGGCTAATTCGGAGGTGTCCATGAGCAGTAAGCGGTATACAGATGAGTTCAAGGTCGAGGCGGTCCGCCAAGTGACCGATCGCGGGTTTAAAGTGGCAGAAGTCGCCGAGCGCCTGGGTGTTACCACGCACAGCCTGTACGCCTGGCTGCGCAAGTTCGGCAAGCCCGGCGTCGTGCAGCGCGCCGAGGTGGACCAGAGCGCGGAGGTTCGGCGGCTGAAGGCCGAGTTGCGCCGAGTGACCGAGGAGCGCGACATTCTAAAAAAGGCCGCCGCGTACTTTGC